>JALRFY010000058.1 GCA_023253625.1 Akkermansiaceae bacterium
GCGCGACATTCTCCGCCGCCGATTCCACCGACCTGATGGCCCAACTCCGGGCCGACAGCTTCAACCCGGAGGATGATCTGCCGTCCTACTGCCGCGCCACGGCCCGGGCGTCCAAGATCCAGACCGGCAAACCTCACCGGGCCTGGCCGCCGAAGGCGCTGGTCGAAGACATGCTCGCCTCCGGCCTGATCGCCACTGGCAAGCGCCACCCGGCATGGGGAAACTCCAACGACTGAACCGCCATGGCCTACCGAATCATGGAACCACGCTTTGAGCTGGGTCGCACGGTCGCCACGCCCGGTGCCATGGCACTGGGCATCGACCTGGCATCCTACATGCGCCGCCACCACTGCGGCGACTGGGGCGACCTCGACGAATGCGACAGGCAGTCGAACGAAGATGCCCTGATCCACGGCGACCGCATCCTCAGCCACTACAAGCTCGGCGGTGGCAAGCGCATCTACATCATCACGGAATGGGACCGCAGCTCGACCTGTGTCATGCTCCCGGAGGAGTATTGATTGGCCGGCAAGCTTTGGGCAGCACTGAGTAGCCCGTCCATTACAACGATGCGGTCTGGGGCAGATTTCAGTTCTCCCGATGCAGAAAAAAGCGCCAAATCAGCCAATTTCCCTCAATAATGTTTGACCAATCACCCGAAAACCGCATTATTCGTGCGGAATATCAGACATTATGGGAAGAGCAACCACCAGTCTATTGCCCAAGCACGGGCGTCTCCTGAACGAGATGGGAGAAAATCTACGGTTGGCACGGTTGCGGCGTCAGCTCAGTGCCGAGCAGGTTGCGGAACGGGCGGGAGTCAGCCGCTCGACGCTGCATCTTATGGAAAATGGATCTGGCGGCACATCATTGGGCAAGCTTCTACAAGTCCTAGTCGTGCTGGGCCTCGAATCCGACCTTGCCCGGCTCGCATCTAACGATGTGCTGGGGCGCAAGCTGGAAGATGCCCGCCTCACCGAAACCCGGCGGCGGGCACCGAAACGCAAATCCACACCATGAGCCGGGAAATTGAAGTTTGGGCCGACTGGCGGGAACTGGGAGCCCCGATGCGGATGGGGCATCTTCGTTCCACGCCCAGCCGTGGCAAGGAGGTGTTCTCGTTTTCCTACGATCAGGCGTGGCTTGATGCGGGACACTCGCGGCAACTCGATCCCGACTTGCGGTTTTTCAGCGGCCCCCAGTATCTCAATGCGATGGATCGCCCGAACTTTGGGGTCTTCCTTGATTCGTCGCCCGACCGCTGGGGGCGCTTGCTTATGCAGCGACGGGAAGCGGCGCATGCGCGCGAGAAAGGGCGTTCCGCTCACCGGCTTCAGGAGACCGATTATCTGCTTGGCGTGCATGACGAGCAGCGGACCGGTGCGCTCCGGTTCAAGGAACCCGCCAGAAGCGACGCGTGGCAGTGCGACGAACCATGGATGCGCACCCCGCCGTGGGCTTCTTTGCGGGAACTCGAACACGCCAGTTGGAAAATCCAGGATGATTCCGCAAACGATGACCCGCACTACCTCGAATGGCTCAAACTTCTGATGGCTCCGGGCTCCTCACTTGGCGGCGCACGACCGAAGGCCGGGGTTAAGGATCCCAGTGGCGACCTCTGGATCGCGAAGTTTCCCGGGCGATCCGACACCCGTGACATGGCGGCATGGGAGATGTTGGTCCATCAACTCGCCGTGAAAGCCGGGCTGCAAGTTGCGGAGTCGAGTTTGCATGCTTTTGGACATGAGCACCGGACATTTCTCACACGGCGTTTCGACCGGGCTCCCGGCAGCGACGGACGGGAACGCATTCACTTCGCCTCAGCCATGACCTTGCTCGGACATTCCGATGGAGATGGCCATGACACCGGCGCGAGTTATCTGGAACTGGTCGAGTTCATCGTCCGAAGCGGAGCACGGCCGTCAGCGGACCTTGAGGAATTGTGGCGCAGGATTGTCTTCTCAATCGCCGTCCACAACACGGACGATCATCTCCGAAACCACGGTTTCCTGCTCACGGACAGCGGGTGGATTCTTTCGCCCGCTTTCGATCTGAATCCGGACCCCGGTGGCACCGGACTGAGCCTCAACATCTCCGAAACGGACAATGCGCTGAACTTCGATCTGGCGTTGGAGGTTTCGCCTTTCTTTCGTCTCAAACCTGTCGAAGCGGAATCCATCCTGCAACAGGTCAATCAAGCCGTGAAATCCTGGCAGATCCATGCGAAGGCACTGGGCATCGCGCGAGTGGAACAGGAGATCATGGCGACGGCGTTTATGGCTTGATGCAAGCCCGTTCGGAGATGGGAAGCAGGTGGGAAATTGCACCCCCTACTTCCCACATTTTCGGGCGTTTTGCCGAAAGCAAAATCGGCGTAAGCCATTGATTTCGTTTGATTTCTGTTCGCAAATCGATGTCGTGCTGGCCTCCGTTATGTGGGAAATGCAAAATGGAATATTTCATAGGAATTGGACGAGGGTGGGGACATCCCGGCCATGAAGGGCGGGTTTAATAGATTCCTTTTTTGTCGAGTCGCTGTCGCCTCCCGCATGTCAAAAGGGGCAGATGGCCCCATTGATAATCGGGTAGCCGGTTTCCGGGTCGATGGACTGCGAAGTCTGGTAAGATCGCCCACTGAACATCGCGATGGCGGCATCGGAAAGCGGATCTCCAGTGGACGGGTTGGACGCTTTGGACGCCTTCAAGCCCACACTACGCATAGGTATCTCCAGATTCTTTGTAACCCCATCACGGATGATGGCGGGATGCTCCCGTAACGCGAGGGTTTGGGAAACCCGTCCAATGCGTCCAACGCCGTCCACAATTTCGGCAATCTCCTGCGATGGCAGTGTGGGAGGCAGGCTGACCTTCCCCAAGTGAGTCATGTCCAATGCTTTCCCCGTGAATGGAGAAGGAGGCAGGACAGGACGTCGCACACGAATCAGGCATGCACCACGTCTGCGGGTCGCCAAATCACCGGCCAACGCGAGGATGCGCTTGCGGTGATCGCGCCCCGCCGCACCGGGACTGGCGACACAACCAAACTTGCCACTTGGCCAGATGACGAGATGTTCACCCTTCTCGTCATGGTTCTGTTCGGCACAAGCGGGACAGCGGGCGATGACTTTGTCGCAACGCTGGATCACGTTCTCAAGGCGTGACAGGTCGATACTCATGGCAGAATTTCAGGGTTGATGAAGGTGACGCCATGGAAACCACGGGCAGACTTGCCGTCGCGTTGGCAGTTGTTGGACTTCACGACTTGGAACATCTCCAGCATGAGTGTGGGCAGTTGTCGTCCAATCTGGCTTTCCGGCAGCGGGTCCCAGCCCTGATCGGGACAGAAGTGGGCGTAAGCCTGGATGATTTCACCGACGGAAAGGTCGCTACCCGATTCCTTGACGACATTCTCCCGCAGAAAAAAACCGCAGACTGTCACTCTCGGCCAGCAGGGAGTCCACGACACCTGCCTGACGCGGCGTGAGCCGGATGTCACCGGTTTCCTCAATGTCGAGAAGCAGCGAGTGCAAGCCCTGCAACGCCCAGTTGAGGATACCGGGACCTTCTTCGCGGACGAGCATTTCGCCGAAGTTCGGAATCTTCACCTTGGGCGGTGGCGCCTCGTAGCGCACGATCAACATGCGCCGCCGCCAGGCTCCCACGTCGCCTTGTAGCTTCACCTTGAGGCGACAGTTGGACGTCATGAGGATGTTGAACTTTCCCTGGAACTGGAACGAGCCAGTGCCGCCTTTCTGCTCCGCGTCGAACCAGTCGCCGCCGACCAGTCCCTTGATGACGGGGGCACCTTTGGAACTGAGGAAATTCGCATCCACGTCCACGCCAACGAGCAACGTGCGCATTAGAAATCGGAACAACTCAAACCGCTCATTGAGGTGATCGGTGCGCAACTGGGTGACGTTCTCGCGACCGATGAGCGCCTGAAGCACGAGGCCATACTGCGATTTCCCACGACCTGGCTCCCCATCGAGGATGACGAAGCGCTGGATCAGGTTCGTCCCGAGCAGGCACTGGCCGGCCATCTTCTGCAGCAGGATGGCATCCTCCGGGTGGACAGCGGGCAGGAGCAGTTCGTTGATAAAGCGCGGGCATGCCGCAGTCGGGTCGAAGATGATAGGCGAGCGGTTGCGACTGCGGAACTCGGGTGCAAATGCACAAGGTTTGAACTCACCACCATCGAGCTGAAGCATGCAGTTGGCCAAGTGAACGGCGCGGGGCCGGTCCGTGAACGCGTGCCGGTGCTCGACGACACCCTTCAGCCGCGAAGTGATCGCATTCAGATTTCTCTCCGTGCGCTGGTTTTCCAGCAGACTCATGGACGCATCCTGCCGCGACACTTCCAGCATCCGATAGGAAATGGCATCCTTGATCGCATCGGGGGAGATCACCGAGTAGGCACCCGTTTCGATGTCGTAGTGGAAAAAGGTCCGTTCGTCCGGTTCATGAAGGACGATGTTCTCATCGGCATAGAGCGCCGCCCAATACGCCTCGTTGATGCCCTTGACGTAGCAGGTGCCGTTGCTGTCTGGTTTGGTGAAGAACACCGGCACGCCATAACGTCGGATGATTGGATCGTCCGATTCGTCGCCTGCTGCGGGAAGCTCATCGTATGTGGCCATCCAGGGCAGGATCAGCTCATCGGGCCATTGGATGTCCTCGAAGCGTATGGTTACTGGGGGCACCTCGGGCGACCGGGTGTAACTCATCCCCATGGGGTGCACACCGTGAATCATCGTGCAGACACCCGTGGCTCGCCATTCACCCCAGGGGCTACCGTCTGGCTGTTTGATGTCACATGACCGAGGATAAACACCCTCGATCCGCACTCAAAAATTACAGCCACGCCGACCACGACTGCACAGCGTTTGCCTGAGCACGGGATTGCATACCAGGAAAGGCTCAATCATTTCATCGTCATCGATGTCGATAGAGCAGAGTCCGTTCGAAGGCTCGCCGGTGAGCACCGCGATTCCACCCGAGCGTTCCAACCGCCGGATGTAGTTTGGGTCCCGCATCTTTTCGATGGTGGTTTTCGGCCATGCGTTCCCTCGCGGTCCTTTCATACCCTTTTCGCAAGGCAGGAGAACCACGCCTTCGCCAAGGAACGAAACGAGGCGATTGACTTGGGATTCCGACGGATCGTTGACGGATTCAGCGCTCATGGTTTCGCCCTCCGATTCACTTTGACTTTGATGCGGGATTCCCGCGCCGAGATGAAATACTCGATGGCGGATGGGCGGATGCGAACGGAGCGACCGATACGCACTGCGGGGAGATCCCCGGAGGCGATCAGCAAGTCCACCATGCGGACGGATTGGCGAAGGCATTCAGCGGCCTCCCGGCGCGTCAGGAGTTGTGCGTTTGCAAGCATGGCGCAGAGCGTGCGCCCCGGTGCAGCCCGATGTCGTAACGGCGTTTCGGGAAAATTGCCGTTACTTCCGCGGCGGCCTTTTCAGCCGGTTGTCGCCGCGCCTTTCCTGCCCGCGCTTGGGCTTGCCAGCGGGATTTTTCGCCTGCCCGGCCGCCTTGTGAATCTCAGTCCATCGCTGCGGCTCCATCTCCATTCCACTTTCCTCTTGGATTTCCTGCTTCGTGGGAATTCTCCCCAACTTTTGGATAAGGCCGATCTCCGCTTCCAGCGCACGCATCACGCGGCGGGACGAAGTGCTGTGCGTCGGCGATTTCAATTCTTCCGCCACTTTTGCCAGCACTTTGAATACCTCCGGGTCTTTCGCTGCAATTGCCCTGTCGATCCAAGGCTTGATGTATGATGGCCGATTGAGGTGAAAAGCGTCTATGGCGAATGCCCGGAGCAAGGCTTGTTCATCGGTAAGACAATCCCGTTTCTTTCCGCGCCTGCTGTCCACGCTTGGCGGGTCGAGTTGGTATTTCATCAGCATCACGCGTGATCGCATGCATTTCATCGACAAAGAAGAAGGCATTTCCTTCTGCAACTTGGCCAAGGAAGTCATGAACACCGGGAAGTTCTCGGCGATTTTAGACGCGGCCTCTTTCACCAGTTTGTTCATCTCTTGCGACTGCTTGGAGATTCCTTCACAGCCAGCTAACAATCTGCCCGTTATCTTTCCGAAAGCAGCTTTCATGTCGATGGGATCGCTCATGCCATCTTCCTTCCCTTGCTGATGCTCACGACTTTCTCCTTGCCAGTTCGGATCTCCCAGAATGCCCCGGCGTGTTCTTCCGCAGCTGGATTGGCGTAGTGTTCCCAGAGCATCGCGGGATTGCCCTTGTGGCCGAGTTGGATCGCCGTCTCGCCGGGATCGCGGAAGTGGAACAGGTGATAGGTGCCGAAGCTGTGACGGGCGGCGTTCGAGGGAAAAATGAACACCTGCGGTTTTCCGCCTTTTGTCTTCGGAGCGCGCAGGTGGCGGAGGGCTTTCTTATACCAGTAGCGGCGAGGCGTGCTGGCTGGGGCGATGGGACCGGATTTCTTGGCCAGCGGTGTCAGCCATTCCGCAAGCGTCGGCTCGATCTTCACCCGTCGGGCATCGCCGGTTTTCGTGATGGCGGCGGGCAGGTGGATGAAGCCGGATTTCAGATCGATCATTTTCCAATCCATCCGATCAGCCTCCGCGTCGCGGATGCCGGCGAAGAACTTGACCAACCAGAACGGTAGGATAGGCGCGGCTACCTCCTCGACCTTGTGGAGAAACTTCTTCACCTCATCCGGCAGCATGATCGCGGGAGCCTTGCGTTTGGCGATGCGGTGTTGACGGGTTTTCTTTTTGGAAGCCAGGGGAACCGGGTTGGTCGATGCCCACCCGCGGCCGATGCAATAGGCAAAGAACGTGCGGCAGGTCTTTTTCAGATTGTCCCGCGTGGTGAGTGTGAGTTTGTCACCCGCCTTGTCCGCGCGAGTGCCGCGCAATCCGTTGAGCCAGTCGGCGAAGGTGCCCTCGTCGATGCTGGCGACGAGCTTGTCGCCGTGGTCGGTGACGAGACGACCGATCCGGCTCTTGACGCTGGTGACGTGGCGGTCGCTCGCACCCTCCGCCTCGATGTGCTCGACATAGCGGTCGAGCGCTGTGCCGATGGTCACCGATCCGCTCTTCGTCTTCCACTCCTTGACGTAGTGCCGGATGACCACCAGCAGGTCGGGCGCGGCATGGTCCGCCGCGAAGGATCGCCAGCAGGTCAGGGCTGCACGTTCATCGTCGGAAATCGTGCCGAAAGCGGAGCCGTTAATGCCAAGTTCCTCACGCCGTTTTTTGGCGAAATCGAGGGCATCGGTTTCGTTGGTAAAATACTTCCTCTTGCGCCTGCCATCCGCGCCCGGATACAAGCACGCGTGCGTGCATTTCGGATGGGAAACTTCGGAGACCGTGACGGGGTCTTTCATGCGTATGCCATACCATTCCACTCGTTGCGACTCAAGATCAATCTGCTACCTCGTGCTACCCATAATTCGCAACTCATTGATATTTAGTGTTTGGCGGATGGCCTCCGAAGCCGTAGGTACAGGTTCGATTCCTGTCGGGACTACCAGCCGGAAAATCCAGTGAAAACCCTCTAAAATAAGGGATTTTAGAAGATCAGGGGCTTTTCACAGGCGTTCGCCGCATCAAGCTGTCGAATGACCTCCACGACCAGTTTCGGCCCCCCCGGTAGAAGTAGTGCCGGAGGCTGTCCGGCTGCCGGTCGTTTTCCGGTGGAATCCACTTCACTCCCAAACGAAGCATCCATGCGATCGTTTCCACATCCTCCTTGAGATCGCGCTTCCGGACGAATTCACACAACGCGATAGCCGCTTGACCCTCCCATTCAGGAATCCCCCAGAATAGCCTGCGAGCTCCGAGGCATTTCGCCCTTTGGACTGCCAGTGATTGCGGGGGTGAAGTGCCAAGTCACAAATCCAAGTCCAGGCCCTATATTGGATGACATCCGCCATCTTGCGCGTTGCTGTGCAGCAGAATCGCTTGCAACGCGCTCTCCAACATCGAGAACGGCAATTTCTCCTGTTCCAACCGTGGCGCGGATGTTTCGGTGTGGGCGCGGAGTGCTTCCAGTGTGGATTCCTCTTCGGATGTCAGTCTGGGCAGCTCGTGCCTGACGGAATTCGGCTCTGTGGTCCAGAATTTACGATGCTGCAAAAACACTTCGCGGTCCATCAGCATCGAGCGGACATCGGGAAACGAGGCGCGGAGCTGATCGAGAATGGCGAATCCATGGGTGTCGATGTCACCCCAGTAGAGAATCGTCCGGCGGTGTAGCCATGAAGCTGCGGCGAGCGCACTCCAACCATAGCCCGAGCCAAAAATCACCAGACTGCGCGCACAATCGGGAAAGGCGAGGAAGTTGACCTCATTCTCAGTAATGAAGACGCGTTCGACGGGCGGGTCGAGAGCGGCGAAGGCGGTGGCATCCAGCGTGAGGTCGAGACCGATGCGTTCCGGTGAAATGGCGCAGGCGGGATCGAGAAAGCGGATGCGGATGCGCTCGGGCTTGTCGCGAAAACCATAGCGTCGCGCAAAACCGCTTGCGCCACGGCCCGGGGCATCGATGGCATCTTGGGTCAGCACCCGTTCCAGCAACTCGGAAATCACACTGCGGTGCTTCTCGACCAGTTTGGTATGGACGCCAGGGGCATCGATCTGGCGAAGGTACAGACCGCTGCGGGGATGATCGCGCACCCATGCGACCACTGCGAGGATCGCGGGCCAGTCCGGCGCGAGATCGAGCGCGGTCATCGCCCGCTTTGCCAGCCATTCCAACAACTCAGGAAACGAATCGCGGCAGCGGGAAATCATTTCCTGATAGGTGTCCCACTCCCGACGGGTGGCGAGAATTCTCACAGCAGATTCCGCGTCGGGAATCATGGCGGCGGATGGCATCTGGTTTTCTCCAAAGAGGCGATGGGAAAACGCGCGCCATTCGATTGGAATCGCCTTCTGATTGCACCAGTCGGCAATCCAATCCCTCGTCGCGGTGAAATCGGCGGAGATTTGGGCGGATGTCGGTCCTTTGATCGGAAGGCGCAGTGGAAACAAAGGCTCCTGAGCGAGCGAGGATGCAAGGATTTCCCCGCGCTGCCAAAGGCGGCGCAGCCGATTCTTTAAGTCAGAGGGAGTGGACCAGTTGAATTTTGGCGGATTGTCCATGATGCGTTTCTCAGGGTTTCAGACGTGCCAGACGAAAGCCCAAGGCCTGCATTTCAGCGATTCTTCCTGACCTGAAATCAGCTAAACTGTTAGGTTCGCGAGCCCAGGCGGCAGGGTATTTCAGGCAATGACCGGTCGGGACGGGGCGGGGGGCACTGATTGTCGGGATGCTTCATGACACGACGCCGCTCCTGATTGAGTGGCGGACTGGTGTGACGAGCCCTCTGCGGGCACGCGCCGAAGAACCGCACTCAGGGTGCATTCATCAGATGGCCGAGCAGATCCTTGAGTTCCTCTTCATTGAGCCGGTTGACCAAGCCGGGAGGCATCGGGGAAGCGGGTGAGGGCTTCACCTGGTCGCCTTGGTTGCGGGCGATTTCGATGGTTTGCGTGAGATCGTAGGGATTGGTCGCGAGCGTCCAGCGTGCATCGGTCGATTCGATGATGCGTCCGCTGATCTGGCTGCCGTCCGGGCGGGTGATGGTCTCGAAGTGGTATTGGTCGGAAATCACCTTGCCGGGTTCGACGATGGACTCGGCGAGGTCTCGGATGGTGAAACGGCCGGCCAGATTCGACAAATCCGGCCCGGACGATCCACCCTCGTTGCCGAAGCGGTGGCAGGCGGCGCACATCGTGGCGCGGAACATGTTGTGCCCGCGCTCCTTCGAGCGGCCTGCCAAACCCTGTTCGGCGATCTTGACGATTTCATCGACCGTCCAATTCCGGCCGGGGCCCTCGACCGCAGGCAGATTGGCGAGCGGATTGGGAATGGCCGCCTCGCCGGCGGTGGCGAACTTTTCCTGTTCCTCCGGTGTGCAGTGGGTGAGCGCGTCCTTGCGGATGTTCTTGATGAAGCCTGTGTAGCTGGCACCGCCCGAGTTGCCGGCAAGGCGGCCGAGCCATGTGAAATACCGTTGCCGCTCGTCATCGCGCCACGGGCCGGGAACGACACGCAGGCAGTAGGTGAAATGGATGACTTGTGTTGGCGGCAGGTTGGCGATCATTTTCTCGATGGCACCGCCATACTGTTTGTTGCGCTTGGCGAGTTCCAACCAATCAGGTGCGTTTTCCGGTCCTGCGGCATCCATCAGGTTGAGGGTGCGGGCGACGACGCCGGGCGCGTTGAGATAGGCGAGCATACGGCACAATTCGCGGTCGAGCATGGCGTTGCCGGAGGGAAATGAGTTGTCGATTTTCGCGAGGATGAGGCCGCGCGCCGAGTCGTCCGGTTTGCCATGGCGTGCGAAGACAAGCCCGGCGGCCCGCAGCCAGTTGATGCGGGCTTGCGTGTCGAGCCGACTCCAATCGAGCGACTCCAAGGCTGCCAGGACGACGGGCGCATGCGCCGCCGCGCCGACGCGTGCAAGGCCGATGGCCGAGTGGATGGTTTGCCATGGGCTGGCTTGCTTGGAATCGAGGATTCGCACGAGCGCATCCGCGCCTTGGTGTTCAAGTGCCGTGCGGGCTTCAAAGCGGGTGATGCGTTCATCCGAGCCAAGTTGTTTTTCCGCCTCGGCCGGATTCATCAGCCCGAGCGGCTTCGAGCGGTATTCGACCGGCGCGGTGGATTCCGCGCCGGTGTAGCTCACGCGCCACATGGCGGAGCCGGTGCGGCGGCCGCCTGTGAGGAAATACATCGCGCCGTCGCCGGCGATGACCGCATCGGTAAGCGGCAGTCCGGAGCCGGCGATGAATTCCTCGCGCGTGGCGGTGTAGCCGCGGCCGTGCGGTGTGAGATGCACCGCGTAAATCGTCGCGAAGGTCCAATCGAGGCCGAAGACCGCACGTTGGTATTTGGCGGGAAACCTTGCGCCCTTTCCGGAAACAACCCCGGTGGGTGAGCCGGGGCCGATGTCCAACAGCGTTGGCACCGAGTCCTCATAGTATTCCGGCCACTTGCCGGTGCCGTGACGCCAGCCGAACTCGGAACCGGGAGTCACCAGGCAGAAGCGGGTGGGGCGATACCACGGCATGCCGAGGTCCCATTCCATGTCCGCGTCATAGGTGACCGCGTCGCCATGTTCATTGAATGCGAGGTCGTAGCAGTTGCGATAACCCGCCGAAACGAGTTCGAGGTTCCTGCCATCGGGATCGAAGCGCGCGATCCAGCCGCCGGGGGCCATCCGGTTGTTGGCATGGCCACGGGCATCGGGCTGGCGAGGCAGAAGCTGGTCCTCCTGCCACACCGGCGTTACGAGGCTGCGGGCGAATTCCGGTGGGTCGGTGTGGTTTCCGGCCACCAGCCAGATGTGCTGGCCATCGGGTGAGGGGACCAGCGAATGAGGTCCGTGCTCACCGCCTCCGCGCAGAGGAATGACGTGTTCCGGCTGGTCCGGCAGACCGTCGCCATTGCTGTCGGTCACGCGCCATACGCCGTTGTTCTTGCCTCCCTCGCAGATGCTCACCCAAAGCACATCGCGGTGCCAGAGCAGGCCGTGCGCGCCGCGCAGCGCGATGTCGAGCGGCATGATTTCCAAAGCGGCCGCCGGGTCATCCGGCAGTGTCACCTGATAGATCCCGCCATATTGATCAGCGCAAAGGAGTTTTTTTTTACCGAATTCCGTGATTGAGACCCAGGAGCCCTGGTCTTTCGGGACTTGGTAGACACGCTCCAACTTGAAGCCGGGAGCGACTTGATAACTGCCGGTGACGTCCTCGGGGGCCTGAGCGCCTGCCACGGGCATGATGCGCAGGTCCTTGAATTCCGCCTTCATCGGCGGGCCGGCGTGGAGCTGCAGCGCGATCACACCTTTGGCGGCACGCTTATCCGGATGGGTGTCGGTGATCTCCGCGGCGAGTTGGTCGTTCACGTAATGCCGCACCGTGTGGCCGCGGGCGACGATGCGGTAGGAGTTCCACTGGGCGAGATCCACCTGCGGCACTTCGAGATTGCCGGTGACGGCAGGTTTTTCGGCGAGATCCACTTTTTGGCCGCGCTGGCAGGCGATTCCGCGGCCGCGCTCCTCGTAGAGCATGCCGAGGAATTCCTGTTTCGGGTGCAGGTCCATCTGGTAGCCGCCGACGCTCCACTTGTCCTTGTCGATCACGCGGCTGCGGTATTGCACGCCGGAATTGTTCTTGCCGGTGACGCGCGCCTTGCATTCGAAGGTGAAATCACCGGGCTCGCCGCCCTGCCAGATCAGGAAGGTGTTGGCCGCGGTCTTCTTGTCCGCATCATTCGTCTCGCCAACAATCACGCCCTCTTCGACACGCCACAACTGCGGGTCCCCGGACCAGCCGTCGAGATTCTTGCCGTTGAAAAGCGACGTCCACTCCGCCTGGCAGGCGATGGTGGAGATTCCCAATGCGATGAGGGTGGCGAGTCTTGACATGATCCGCCCGATACGGCGTGGCGTTTCATGATCATTCACAAAAAATCGCACCGGAACCTGCGGATGCCGGCGCATTCTTGACCGGGTGCGGAATTTGGTAAAACTGCGCGCGTGGAACCATTCGTCTATCAGGGGAAAACCGCCGGGATTCTGCTGCGTCCGGCCGAGGCCGCGGATATTCCGGCGCTCATCAAGCTCAACAAGCGCGCTTTTCCGCTGATGGCGGAGGAAAACGTGGTCTGGAGCGAGCGCCAGATCCGCAATCACCTGAAGCTGTTTCCCGCCGGGCAGGTCGTGGCGGTCGTCGATGGCCGGCTTGTCGGTGCCGTGGCCTCGCTCATCATCCAGAGCGGACGCGACCCCTACCGCGCCCACACCTACGCGGGCGTCACTGATGGCGGCTATTTCCACAATCACGACCCGCTCGGCGACACACTTTACGGCGCTGATGTTTATGTGGACCCGGAATACCGCCGCCAGCATGTGGGTGCGGCGCTTTACGAGGCGCGCCGCCGCCTGTGCCGGGAACTCAACCTGCGCCGCATCCTCGCCGGCGGCCGCCTGTCCGGCTACGACGAGCATGCCGATGAGATGTCGCCCGAGGAATACGTGCAGAAGGTCAAGGACGGCGGACTGCGCGACGAAGTGCTCAGTTTCCAACTCCGCGAGGGCTTCGTGGTCCGCGGCATCCTGCGCAACTACATCACCGATCCACGCAGCCGCAACCTGGCCAGCCTGATCGAGTGGATCAACACGGCATACACCGAGCGTGAGCCATCCTCGAAGGTGCGCATTGCCTGCGTGCAATACAAGGTGCGGAAGATCCATGGCTTCGACGACTTCGCCAACCAGGTGGAATACTTCGTCGAGACGGCGGCCGATTACCGCTCGGACTTTGTCATGTTTCCCGAGTTTTTCACCGTGCAACTGCTCTCGGTGCTTGAGCCGCTCTCGCCGCTTGAAGGGATCCGGCGCCTTTCGGCCGACTTCAGCGAGCCCGTGATCGGGCTCCTATCAGGGCTGGCGAAGAAATTCGGGATCTATATCATCGGCGGCAGCCATCCGATCGAGGAGGACGGCAAGCTTTACAACAAATGCCTCATCTTCGATCCCGAGGGGCGTTACATCACCCAGCCGAAACTCCACATCACGCCTGCGGAGCAGCGCTACTGGGGAATCAGCGGCGGGCACGAGCTGTTCGTGCTGCCCACGCCCAAGGCGAAGATCGCCGTGCAGATCTGTTATGACATCGAGTTTCCCGAAGCCTCGCGATACCTCGCCGATGAGGGGGTGGAAATCCTGTTCGTGCCCTACTGCACCGACGACCGCCACGCGATGCTTCGCGTCCGGCTCTGTGCGCAGGCCCGGGCGGTGGAAAACCAGATCTTCGTCGCCACTTCCGGCATCATCGGCAACCTGCCGAGCGTGCCGTCGATGGACATCCATTACGGCCAGGCGGCGGTGTTCACGCCGTCCGATTTCGAATTCGCGCGCGATGGCATTCAGGCGATCGCGGATTCCAACGTCGAGACCCTGCTGGTCACAGACGTGGACACCGGCGATCTTTACCGCTCGCGCGCCGCGGGCTCCGTCACGCCCCGGCTCGACCGGCGCAAGGACCTGTTCGAGCTGAAGGTGAAACTGCGCAATCTCGACACCTCGCACGAGATGAGCGTGGTGCCGGAGTTCGAATTGCCGAAATAGGCGCGAAGCCGCGATCAGATTTCGATCTGCGGGCGGCCGGGCTCGGGCCAGTCGATGTGGAAGAACCTGCCGCGCGGCTGGTCGGTGCGCTCGTAGGTGTGCGCGCCGAAGAAGTCGCGCTGCCCCTGCAGCAGGTTGGCGGGGAGTTTCTCGCTACGATAGCCGTCGTAGTAGGAAAGCGCGCTGCCCATGCACGGGGCGGGCACGCCTTGCAGCGCTGCGGTGGCGATGACCATGCGCCATTGTGGCTGGAGTTTCTCGACCTCGCCTTGGAAATAGGGATCAAGCAGCAGGTTGGCGAGCTGGCCGTCGCGTTCGAAAGCCTCGGTGATCTTTTGCAGGAAGACGGCGCGGATGATGCAGCCACCGCGGAAAATCTGGGCGATTTTCCCGAAGTCGAGCGTCCAGCCGTATTCCTTCTGGGCCTCGCGCATGAGCTGGAAACCCTGCGCGTAGGAGCAGATTTTCGAGCAATACAATGCGGCGTGGATCGCTTCGATCAACTATTCCTTGTCGCCGGTGTAGCGGCTGTCGGGTCCTGTTAGAATCTTGCTGGCGGCCACGCGCTCGTCCTTCACGGCGGACAGGCAGCGGGCAAACACGGCCTCGGCCACGGTTGGAGCGGGCACGCCCATGTCGAGCGCGCTGACGCTGGTCCACTTGCCGGTGCCTTTTTGTCCGGCGGTGTCGAGAATCAGGTCCACGAGGTCGCCGCCGGTCACGGGATCCTTCTGGGCGAGCACTTCGCCGGTGATTTCGATCAGGAAACTATCGAGCACGCCGGTGTTCCATTTCTTGAAGACGTCGGCGATTTCCGGTGCGGACATGCCCAGCAGCTTGCGCATCAGGTCATAGGCCTCGCAGATCATCTGCATGTCGCCGTATTCGATGCCATTGTGCACCATCTTGACGTAGTGGCCGGCACCGTCGGTGCCGATGTAGGTGGCGCAGGGCACGCCGCCGGTGATCGGCTTGCCGGGAGCCGCGCCTTTGAGTTCCTTGCCGGTGACGGGATCGACCTTGGCGGCGATCGCGTTCCAAACGGGCTCGATGTGCGAGTATGCCGCGCGGTCTCCACCCGGCATCACGGACGGGCCGAAACGCGCGCCTTCCTCGCCGCCCGACACGCCGCTGCCGATGAACAGGAAACCCTTTTCCTTCAACTCCTTCTCGCGGCGGATGGTGTCGGTCCACTTCGCATTGCCGCCGTCGATGATGATGTCGCCGGGTTCAAAGACCTGGGTCAGGGAATCGATCACCGCGTCGGTCGCCTTGCCGGCCTGTACCATGATCACGGCACGGCGCGGACGTTTCAGGCTGGCGGCGAATTCCTCAAGCGTGGCTTGCCCCACGAGTCCACCGGGCGTGTCCGGGTTTTCCGCGACGAATTTCTCCATGGTGGAGGTGGTGCGGTTGTAAACCGAGATGCGGAAACCGTGGTCGGCAATGTTGAGTGCCAGGTTCTGGCCCATGACGGCCAAGCCGATGAGGCCGATGTCGGAGAGGGGTTCGTTCATGATGTGTGTGTTGTCTGTTGAAGGTTTGGGTCTGACGGGTCGGACATGTCTGACAAGTCCGACAACTTTGTTTATCTAACAACCCGCGCACCGCCGCCGCCGATGACTTTCTCGACTTCCTTGCGCGTGACCATGGAGGTGTCGCCGGGAGTGGTGGAGGCCAGCGCGCCGTGGGCCGTGCCGTATTCGACGGCTTTCCGCGCGTCGTTGAATTCGAGGAATCCGAACTGCACGCCTGAGGCGAACGAGTCGCCGCCGCCGACGCGGTCCATGATTTCAAGATCCGGATACTTGCGGGATTCGTGGAACACGCCGTCGTGCCAGAGGATGGCAGACCAGTCGTTCACGGTGGCGGTTTTCACGCCGCGCAGGGTGGTGGCGGCGACCTTGAAGTTCGGGAACTCCTTTACGGCGGTTTCGATCATCGCCTTGAAGGCATCGATTTCGATGTTGGAGATATTGTGGTCCACACCCTCGACCTCGAAGCCGAGCGAGGCGGTGAAGTCCTCCTCGTTGCCGATCATCACATCGACATACTTTGCGATCTCCTTGTTGACCTCCTGCGCCTTGGCGAGGCCGCCGATGGTTTTCCACAGCGAAGGGCGGTAGTTGAGGTCGTAGGAAACGATGGTGCCGTATTGGTTGGCGGCCTTCACGGCCTCCACGGTGAGTGCTGCGGTGGTTTCCGAGAGTGCGGCGAAGATGCCGCCGGTGTGGAACCAGCGCACGCCGAGCTTGCCGAAGATGTGGTCCCAATCGACGTCGCCCGGCTTGAGTTGCGAGGCGGCGGTGTTGCCGCGGTCCGGGTTGCCCACCGCGCCGCGGATGCCGAAGCCGCGCTCGGTGAAGTTCAGGCCGTTTCTAACGGATCGGCCGATGCCGTCGTCGGCGCGCCATTGGATGAAGTCGGTGGCCACGCCGCCCTGCATGATGAAGTCCTCGACGAGGTGGCCGATTTCATTGTCCACGAAAGCGGTGACCACGGCGGTCTTGCAGCCGAAGCATTTCCGCAGGCCGCGCGAGGTGTTGTATTCGCCGCCGCCTTCCCAGACGGCGAACTGGCGTGCGGTGCGGATCCGGCCTTCACCGGGATCAAGGCGGAGCATCACTTCGCCCAGGGAGATCTGGTCGAAGGCGCATTCGGATTTTGTTTTGATGGTCAGGGGCATGGTATCTGGGGTTAAAAACAGAGATCACTCCGCGACTTTGAAATCGGAGACTTTCCATTTCGCCTTGTGGGCTTCCTTGGCGAGTTCGTTGAAGGCGTGGATCTCCGCTTCCGAGAAAAGCAGTCCGCCGTTTTTCGCGGAGCGTGCGGCGGCTTGCGCCTCAAGCTGGCCTGGGAGCATGCAGTTGTCATTGCCGTGGCCGAGAACGTCCTGGATCACGGCTTTCACGTTGTCGCTTTGCGAGCGGCCATTGGCGAAATCGCCGGCGTTCATGGCGTCCGGATGCCAGACTTGGAAGAAGAAGCAGCAGGTGCCTTTTTCGCCTTTGGAAACCTGGTCCCAGCGGTTGCGGATGGTGGGCAGCGAGCCGCCGATGAATCCGGCGATGATTTCATTCAACAAGGCGAGGCCATATCCCTTGTGCGCGCCGAAGGGGACGAGGTATTTCGCGGCGTTCGGGTCGGTGGTCGGTTGTCCGTTTTCATCCACCGCGGCACCGGGTGGCAGTTCCCTGCCTTCGCGGGCGAGCTGTTGGACGCGGCCCATTGCGACCACGGAGGTGGCCCAGTCGATGACGATTGGGTAGCCGACGGCATCGGTGGTGGGGAATCCCCACGAATGCGGGTTGGTGCCGAGGGTGGGAAACTTGCCGCCGAAAGGGACGACCTCCGCAAGAGCGGCGGTGCAGTTGGTGTAGGCGATGTAGCCGCGGCGTGCGGCTTCCATCACATAGCCGCCGCCCCAGAGATAGTGGAAGGCATTGTCCACGGAAACCATCCCGACACCGTATTTGTCGGCCAGTTTGATGGCGGTCTCGATGGCCGCGTAGGCGGTGGCCTGGCCGAGCTTCTTGTTCGCGTTCCAGACTTCCGCACCCTTGAAGCGGGTCTTCACCTTCTCGATCTTCGCCTTGGGCGTGCAGCCGCCGGTCGCGGAGCCGAACAGGTGGTCGAGATGCAGCGCCTTGAGCGCATTGTGCGTGCGGATGCCGTGGCGGGTGGCCTCGGCGCAGAACCTGGCACCATCGGCGGCCTCGGATTTCTTGTAACCGCGCTTGCGGTAAACGGCGGCGACCAACTCGTTGTGCTGGTCTTCGGGAACGACGTGGAAGGTTTCGGACATGGGAATTGGGGCAGGTGATTTTTTAACCACGAAAGACACGAAATTTCACGAAATGTGATGGCTTCGGGGCAGGGTCAGGAACGCGGGGGATTCAACCACTCAAGTGCTGGGAACCACTGATTCCACTGGTTTTTGTGAGCATCTTCAACCTTTCGTGTCATCTCGTGGGTTTCGTGGTTGGAATATTAGTCAGATGAGCGCGGCTGGGATGGGCGCGTCGTTGACTTGGGCGAGCGGTTTCTCGCCGCGGAGCATGTTGAGGAGGTTTTGGGCGGCCATCATCGCCTGGCGCTGGACGCTCTCATAGGTGCGCGAGCCGATGTGGGAGGTGACGATGCAGTTCTCCGCCTTGAGCAGCGGATGGTCCGCGCGCGGCGGTTCCTCATCGAGCACATCGGCACCGTAGCCGCCGACCTTGCCGCTTTCGAGCGCGGCGGCGAGATCGTCGCTGTGCACCACTTCGCCGCGGCTGCAGTTGAGAATGATCACGCCGTCCTTCATGGTTGAGATGGTTTCCGCGCGGACCATCTCGCGGGTTTCCGCGGTGAGATTGGTGTGCAGGGAAATGACTTCGGATTTCTCGAAAATCTCCGCCACGCTGGCGGCACGCACCACGTCATGGGAGCTGGCGAAGGCCTCGTCCCAAAAGATGTCATAGGCGATCACGTTCATGCCAAAGGCCCTGGCGCGGATGGCGACCTCCTTGCCGATGCGGCCGAGGCCGACGATACCGATCGTCTTGCCCATGATCTCGTGGCCGGTGAGGCGCTTCCAGTTTCCGGAACGGGTGGCATTGGCGATTTCCAAGAGATTGCGGACCAGCGCCAGCAACAACGCGAAGGTGTGCTCGGCCACGGTCGTGTGGTTCACGCCGGGGCAGAAAGAGAGCGGAATGCCCATCCCGGTGGCGGCTTTCACATCGATCTTGTCCACGCCGATGCCGTATTTGCTGAGAAGTTTGAGGCGCGGTGCCGCCTTTTCCAAGACCGCGCGGGATATCACGTCGTCGCCGCAGAGAATGGCGTCGAAATCGCCGACCAATTCCAGCATGCGCTCCTCGCTGAGCGGGCCGCGCTGGCGGACGATTTCGATGCCGGTGGATTCGAGCAACTCGTGGTGCGGGCCCGGGATGTCCTGGTAGGACGTGGTGGTGAGAAGAACGCGGACTTGGCTCATGGCGTGCGGATGGTTTTGTGCGATGCGCGGTGGAGTCTTACACGTGTTGGCTGTTGTCAACATGGAATGGTCCAGCCATGGGGTCGTGGATCACGCCTGTTTTTGCTCGAACTCCGCCTTGGCGGCCTTGCGGCATTCCGCCACGAAGTGATTGCAGGCCTCGCGGCAGAGCAGGGGAATGGCCTCGGATTCTGAAACATCGCCCGGAATGCCGTTGTAGCGGCTCGCCTCGTTGTCATCGAGCGGCGTCCCGGGATCGAGCTGCCAGAGGATGCGCTTGGCGCAGTTGTGGGCGGGTCCGCAAACTTCACGGACGAGCTGCTGGGCCCCGGCATCGCTGATCGTGCGGGCATAGCGATACATGCCCGTCTGGCGGTTGAGCTTGTCGCGCAGGTTTTCCACCTCAAGTGTGCCCTCGCTGTGGGCGAGGTGCAGCCCCATGGCCGTGGGGTAGAAGTGATCGAGTGCCAGCCGCAGCTCCTCGGCCGATTGCAGGCGCAGCAGCCAGCCGCGTTTCAGGTTCACCTGGCCTTTGGTGAATCGATAGCTCCCATCCTCCGCGTAGGTCGAAATATCGCGTGCGGCTGCCGTATCATCGAAAACCTCCAAGCCGCCCAATTCCGGCTCGTGGGATTTTTCAACATCCAGCCAATGACAGAGCATGAAACGCGATTTCGAAACATTCGTTTGAATCTCAATTTCGCCAATGCGGTGAACTCCGGAATCGATGAGATTCTGCAGCTTTTGGGCAATCGACATGATTTTTGAAAATTGATAATTAATTTTACTGAATGTTCATTCAGAGTGACTTGTGAGCCTTGTCGAAGTCCTCGACTTGGTCGAGGATGACATCCGCGATGAGCGGTTCGGTGCCGATGGCGGAGGAATAGTAGAGGGTCTTGCCGCGGAGGTGGTGGGGGTTGTGGCGGAAGACTTCGCGTTGGCTGGCGGCGGGGCCGACCTCCGGTTCGATGCCGAGCAGGACGGGGATATCCTGATAGGAATGCAGGCCGTCTGAGATGAAGAACGGGACGACGACGACGTTGGGGGTTTCGGAGAGTTGGTCCCACTCGGCGATGAACGGTGGTTCCTCCATGTAGGCATCGAGGACGGCGGCGTAGCCGGCGCCGGAGGCGGCGATGAGGTTCACCTGGTCCTTGATTGCCTTGGTGGAGTTCTGGTTCAGGCCGGTGCCGTGGCCGGTGATGATGAGGGTGGTCTGGGCGGGGGCGATGTCCGGAGCGACCTCGCGGGCACGGCGCAGGATGAGGCCGGTCATGTGCGGGTGGATGCCGACCGGCAGGCAATAGTGGAGCGTTTTTCCGCGGGCTATGGTGGTGGGGCCGGTGAGTTGGAACTCGCGCGGGATAACGTCCTGGGTGAAGTAGCCCTCGCTGATGAAGTCGGGCACGATGTAGATTTCGTCGCTATCGACCTGATAGAGCACCTCGCGCATCGAGGGTTCTTCCTTCCAGAAGCAGCAGTGGACTTCCGCGAAGAGATGGCGGCGGCGGATTTCCGCGGCGTGGTCGAAATAAGGTGTGGAGGAGTCCGGGTTTTCGGTGGACCCGTGGCCGACGATGAGCAGGGCGCTGTGGGGCTTGGGAGCAATGGACATGGCGGAGACAGGGAGGCTCAGGGGGTGGCACGTTTCAGGAAATCGAGCAGATCGGTGCGCGTTTTGATGAGATCGGGCGGATTGAAATAGAACATGTGGCCGCCTTCGAACATGGTGAGCGAGAAATTGTCACGCGCTCCCGGGGTGGCCCTTGGCAGGTGGCGCAGCGAGTAGTTCACGCCTTCCGGCGGCGTGGCGAGGTCGGTGAGGCCGCCCATCACGTGGACCTTGAGGTGTGGGTTGTCGCGCATGGCGGTGGCAAGGCGGTTGCTGACGTTGACGATGGCATTGTTGGCGTTCCAGCGCCATGGGTGGACCTTGCCGGTGATGATTTCGTAGGGTTGGCATTCCTTGTAGCCGAGGTCGCGCCCGAGGTAATCGAGCATGGCGGTGGAAATCGTGCCATAGGCGAGCGAATAGGACGGGTCGTAGTCCGGCATCTGCTCGGCGGGATTCGTGCTTTCCCATGCCACGCGGGCGTCGAAGCGGCCGATCACCTTGCCCTCTGCGCGGAGCAGTTCGGCGCGGAAAAGGGTGGAGGAAATGCGCAGTTGGTGTGCTTCCCAGGTGGCGGCGGAAATTCCGGTGAGTTTCTCCAAATCAGTGGCCAATGATTTCAGGTCGGCGGCGGCCAGATCGGATCCCTTCAGCAGCGCGGTGGCATAGGGGCCATAGGCGAAATCCGTGGCCTGTTTCACCAGCGCGTCGCGGTCGCCGGAAACCTTGCCATGGAAGTGCGCGACGGAGGCGAAAGACGGCAGGAAGATGATATTGGACAGGTCGTTGCCGGGGATTTCCAGCAGGGTGGCGAAATCGAGCAGCGAGGACAACAGGACCACGCCGTTGAGGCTCATGCCGTAGCGGCTTTGCAGGTGCTGCGAGAGGCCGGCCACGCGGATGCCGCCGTAGGATTCGCCCAGCAGGAATTTCGGCGAGGCCCAGCGGTCGTGCTCGCTGATCCAGCGGCGGACGAAATCGCCGACCGATTCGATATCCTCGTCGAGCCCGTGGAACTCGGAGGGTTTCACGTCCTTTTCCGCGCGGCTGTAGCCGGTGGAGACCGGGTCCACGAAGACGAGATCGCACACATCAAGGATGCTCAGCGGATTTTCCTGCACCAACAGCGGCGGGCGCACCGGCTCGGTGCCATTTCCGGGGAACTTGACGATGCGGGGGCCAAGCACGCCGATGTGCAGCCAGACCGCCGACGATCCGGGGCCGCCGTTGAAGGCGAACATGACAGGTCGCTTGGTCTTGTCCTGCACATCGCTGCGCTCATAACTCACATGGAAAATCGAGGCCCGTGGTGTGCCATCCTCTTTTTTAAGCAGTAGTTTTCCGGTGGTGGCCTTGTAGGGGATCTTTGTGCCATCAATCGTCACCGCCGCTTCGGTGACCACCGGATCGGGAAGATCCACCTTGGCCGCCGGCTTTTCCTGACCCTTCGCGTCGGGCGCGGGGTTGGCGGCGGACGCGAATGTGGCGAATAGCAGGCAGGGAAACAACAATAGGGTGAAGCGCATGGCCGGGAGACTAGCCACGAATCGCGGTTTGTCCATGGGTCTTGCCCGCGGATTTCAGCCGCGGCTCATCGCCTTGATTTCGTTCCTCACCATGCGGGCCAGGTCCGGTGGTCCGAGCACCTTCGCCTGGCTGCCGAAGCTCAGCACCCAGCGCATCACCTCCTCGAGACGGCCCACCTCGAAGCGCAGTTCCACACGGCTGGCATTCGTGTTGAGCGGAATCAACTCCTGTGTCGGATGCCAGCGCCGCTCCTGCGCCAGCCGTGCCGCGTAGTTGCGTAGCTCCACCCGCACCATGTGCCGTGTGTCGTCTCCGGCGACATGCCAAATGCCAAAGCTCCGGTTCAGATAGGCACGGCCATCAAAATCCTTGGGTCGATCAAAACGTTTGTTTGAAATTTTTATTCGGCTGATGCGCGGCAGCGCGAAGGTTCGCAGTGCATCGCGGTCGAGGTCGTGCGCAATGAGATACCATCCGCCATCGACCTCGCCGAGGTGGAGGGGGTGGACTTTTCTGGTTTCGCAGTCATCCGCGCCAATTTTTTTGTAACTAAAAGACATTTTAGATTGATTCAGAATGGCTTCTGCGATTTGGCCGAAGCGTTTGATATCGCTTGGATTCTGTTGGATGGCCTTGCGTGAGAAGGCCTCGTCGAGATCGCTCCATGAGAGCTGGATTTTACCGAGCATGCCGCGGGTGAGCTTGGAAAAGACGGATCCGAGGATCTCTGCGAGGGAGGTTCCGCGGACGGATTCGAGCGCTTGGCGGGCAAGGAAGAGACCGGCGAGTTCCTCGGCGGTGGTTTGGAAGATCGGAAAATCCGAGACGCCGCAGTTGTAGTGATAGCCGTGCAGCGATTCGTCATAGGTGAGCGGCAGGTTCAGCTCGTCGCGCATGAAGGAGATATCGCGCTGGATTGTCTTGCGCTCGACGCCGAGCTTGCGTGCGAGCTGTGAGCAATTCGGGTAATTACCGCTGAGGATGGCGGAGTGGATTTCATAAATCCGGACCAAAGGCCTGCGGGTGATTCCGATCCTGTGAGCGGGGTCATCCATCAGCAAATTGACATCATTGGAAATGCGGCGTCTCATCGGCTCTGATCATGCACGATCAGGACGGCGGGTCTAGCAAGGAAGCTGGGCCGGGAGCAGGGTGTTGGAGGCCGGAGCAATGCATCCGTTTGGCACTGGTGGTGGCCCTTGCTTGGTTTGGCATGGCCGTTTTTCGGAAATTCCGCGCTCGCGGTGAGGGGGCGGGTGCTGTCAGGCTGTGGGCGGGATGCAAACGCGGACGATACAGGCGACTGACGAGGACATGAACGAGGCGGTGGAAGCAGCCTGTGCGCTCTTGCGCGCGGGTGAGGTGGTGGCCTTGCCCACGGAGACGGTTTACGGACTTGCGGCCGATGCGCTGAATCCGGAGGCGGCGGCCAAGGTATTCGCGGCCAAGGAGCGTCCGTCCTTCGATCCGCTCATCGTGCACATTGCACGGCGCCGTGAGTTGTCGAGCGTGGCGTGCGTGCCGGCGGAGATTTCCGGGACGGTCGAGAAACTGGCCGCCGCATTCTGGCCCGGGCCGCTGACCTTGATCCTGCCGAAGCAGCCGGAGCTGCCGGATATTGTGACCAGCGGCCTGCCCACGGTGGCGGTGCGGTGCAGCGCGCATCCGGTGTTCCGCGCGGTTGGCAAGGAGCTCGGCGGCCCGATCGCCGCACCCAGTGCCAACCGGTTCGGCCGCATTTCCCCGACCTCGGCCGCGGCGGTGATCAAGGAACTCGGCGGGCGGATTCCGTTGGTGGTCGATGGCGGCGCGTGCCCGGAAGGATTGGAAAGCACCATTGTTTCCATCGAAACGCGCGAGGGGAAAAAGCCCTTGTTTCATCTGCATCGTGCCGGGCCGGTGACCAAGGAGATGCTCCAACCCTTCGGCAAGGTGGTGAAGGCGAAGGAGAAGACCGGTGACGCACCGCATGCCCCGGGGCAGCTTCCCAGCCACTATGCACCTGTGACGCCCCTGGTGTTGCTGGAAAATCCCGACGATTTCAAGCCCGAGCCGGGCAAACGCTATGGCCTGCTCAGTTACCGCGGCGAAGGGCCTTATGTGGAGCGGCACGAGTGGGAAGTGGTGGAGGCGCTCAGCCCCGGCAGCGGCAAGCTCGCAGAAGCGGCGATCCGCCTGTTCCATGTGATGCGGGTGCTCGACGAATCCGGTGTCGATTGCATCGTGGCCGAGCCGGTGAGTGAGACCGGTCTCGGAGTGGCCATCATGGACCGCCTGCGCCGGGCGGCGGCGGAGCGATGAGAATTACCAGCCGCTCAGCGCCGTGCGGGCGAGGGCTTTGCCCCCACGGCGAAACGGTATTTCATGATCGCGTCGGCCATGCCCATGGCGAGAGCGTTCTGGTAGGCGTCGTTGGCGATGAGCCGGGCGTCGCGCGGGTGGCTCATGAATCCGCCCTCGAATAAAATCGCCGGATGACGCACGCCGGAAAGCACCGTGAACCTGGCGCGCTTGATGCCGCGGTCGAAGGTATTCCTGCCCAGCCGGCGCAGAATTGAGCCGTGGACCGAGGTGGCCAGCGCGATATTGGCGGAATCGTGGTGATTTCCGGCCCGCGCCAGATTGTCCGAGGCCACCAAGCCGCGGCCGTAGTGCGAGACGCCGGGCGGCGAGAGCGTGAAAGTTTCAATGCCATGGGCGTGCGAAGCGCCGGCATTGAAGTGAATGCTGATGAATATGGCGTTCTCGCGCAGCGCGTTGGCAAGGTCCACGCGTTCCTGCAGCGAGAGGAAGCGGTCGCTCTCGCGTGTCATGACCACGCGGAAGCCGCGGGCTTCGAGCAGCGGCTTGATGCGCTTGGCGAGGCGGAGATTGTAGGCCGCCTCGGTGCCCAGTGGATTGGTCGCGCCGGGGTCGTGGCCGCCGTGGCCGGGATCGAGAATCACGGTGCGGAAATCGCCGGCGCTCATGATGAACTTCGGCCGCAATACCGGATCGATCAGCTTGGCGAGGTCCATGCGGGAGACGTGCGGGGTGCCGCCGATGTCGATGACGCTGTGGGTGAAAACGAATTTCACGCCATTCATCAGGCACTCGTGGCCGCCGGAATCCAGGCGCATCTCGACCTTCGGGTTTTCCAGCACGATCGATTTTCCGGAGCGGCTGAGCTTGGTGAAGTTGTAGAATTGTTTCAGGCTGTCCACCGGGACGTATTCGCGTCCCTCGTGTTTTACGACCTTCCATCCGGCCGGGGATGCGGCCATGGGCACGCATAGCAGGGCGGCCAGTGCGGCGAGCCGGCCCATGGCAGCGATGCAGGGTAGAATCATGTGCGGAAGTTCAAGCGGCTTTTGCGGCGGTTTACCAAGGGGAAACCCTCATGACAATGGAATTGTGGTTTTGCGTTCCAGCGGATTGTTCGCTCATGCGGTATGGGAGATTGCCATGCACGGTGTGAAATGAGTAGAACGCAGCCATCCGCACCATGAAAACCCTGATCCCGAGTTTCCTCGTCGTTTCCGCCGCCATTTTCGTGGTGGCGAACAATCCGTCCACCGAGCAGGCGCCGGCCGGCGCGGCGGAAAAGATCGCAGAGGCCATGCCGCAGGACGCCTACGCCAAGCCGGAAAAACCGCGGCGTCTGCTGGTGTTCTCCAAGACCAACGGATTTCGCCACAAATCGATCGCCACTGGCAAGATGCTGCTCACCGAGATGGGCAAAAGCACCGGTGCCTTTGAGGCGGTCATCAGTGACGACCTGGACCATTTCGAGGCCGGGCGGCTCGCCACCTTCGACGCCGTCTGTTTTCTCAGCACCACCCAGAATGTCTTCCTGCCGCATCCGCAGCAGATGAAAAACATGACCGCAGAGGAAAAGGACGCCGCCATGGCCCGCGAAGGACGGCTCAAGGACAACCTGATGCGCTTCATCAAGGACGGCGGCGGATTCGTTGGCATTCACGCCGCCACCGACACCTGCTACGAATGGCCGGAATACGGCAGGATGATCAACGGCTACTTCGACGGCCATCCGTGGAACGCCAACACCAACGTGAGCATCAAGGTGGAGCCCGGCGAGGAGAAACATCCGCTGGTGGCCATGTTCGACGGCCGGAACATCGAGTTCAAAGAGGAGATCTACCAGCTCAAGGATCCCTACGATTCGTCCGCGGTGCACATGCTGCTGCGCCTCGACACGGAAAAGACCGACATGACGCTCAAGGGCATCAAGCGCACCGATGGCGACTTCGGCGTCGCATGGGCGCGCCACTGGGAAAAAGGCCGCGTGTTCTACTGCTCGATCGGCCACAACGACGAGATGTATTGGAATCCGAAAATCGTTCGCCATTACCTTGCCGGGATCCAGTGGGCGCTGGGCGACTACAAGGTGGAGGTGCGCTGAATTCCCATCCGGTGCGCGAATGGGCCGCCGGATTGCATCCAAGACAGTGCTTGTCGCGGGTCGGTCCGAAGTGTTTGATCAAGCATGCCAAAGCCACTGCATGCGGTTCTGATGTCATGGTTGCTCTGTGCCTCGCTGTTTGCGCATGAGGGTCACACGCCTGCCGGGGACATGGCAACCGCGGCGCGTGCCTGGCTGGATTCGCTTGGCGAAGTTCAGCGCAAGTCGGCTGTTTTCGAGATCAATGACGAGGAGCGGCAAAACTGGCATTTCGTTCCCCGCGTTCGCAAAGGGGTGCCGCTCAAGGACATGGACATCGGGCAGCGGAATCTGGCCATCGGAATGCTTGCCGCTGGTCTCAGCGAGAGAGGGCGGCTTACTTCTGAATCCATCATTGCATTGGAGGATGTGTTGAAAAAAATGGAAGGTTCGCCACACCGTGACAGCGGGTTGTATTACTTCACCGTATTCGGCAAGCCGGACCTGAAGGAAACATGGGGATGGCGTATGGAAGGCCACCACCTCTCGGTTAATTTCCTGATCACCGGGCGTGGGGATATTTCCGCAACGCCGCTGTTTTTCGGAGCCAATCCCGCCGAGGTGCGCATCGAGCATGCACACAAGGGAAAACGTGCGCTTGCCAGTGAGGAGGATCTCGGGCGTGCGTTGATGAACTCATTTGATGATGAGCAGCGCCGCATTGCCCTCATCGCGGATGTGGCTCCAGCCGACGTCATCACCGGCGCGGACCGCGAGGCGAAACTGGCCGCGCCCGGCGGGTTGCCATACGCGCGGATGAACCATGAGCAGAAAAAACAACTCCGCGCGCTGGTCGGGGTCTATGCCGGCCGGCTGCGTGCCGAAATTGCGGAGCGGGAAATGCAGCGCATCGCAGACCGTGGTTGGGACAAACTGCATTTCGCTTGGGCGGGCGGATTAGAACCCGGCCATGGACACTACTACCGCATCCATAGTCCGGATTTCGTCATCGAGTATGACAACACCCAGAACGGCGCGAACCACATCCACACGACCTGGCGCGATTTCAACGGCGACTTCGGCCGCGACTTGCTTCGCGAGCATCATCAGGAATTTCACGCTTCGGACTCCAAAGAGTAACCGGCGGAAGCATTTTCTTGTCAGGGAGGAGCACTGCGGACCGTAGTGGGCGCATGTTGAATATCCGATACTTCTATTTCCTGCTGATTCTCGTGCAGCCGCTGATGGCGGAACTCGTTCCCGCGCCGCTGTTCCAGGACGGTATGGTCATGCAACGCGAAAGGCCGCTGCCAGTCTGGGGCAAGGCGGATGCGGGGAAAAAGGTCACTGTTGCTTTCGCCGGCCAGAGCAAGACGGCCACCACCGACCCACAGGGGCGCTGGAAAGTCGTTTTGGATCCGCTGCAGACCAGTGCGGAAGGACGTCTGATGACGGTGTCCGGTGACGGCATGCCGACCATCCAGATCAAGGAGGTGCTGGTCGGCGAAGTCTGGCTCGCCAGTGGCCAGTCGAACATGCAGTGGGCGATTTCCCAGTCCCGCCAGGAGGATCAGAAGACCGCGCAATCCGGGACGGTGCCGCTGCTGCGCTCCTTCGACGTTCCGCGTGTCCTCAACCACACGCGCCAGGACACGGTCAATGGCTCGTGGCGGCAGGCCACGCCGGAAAACGCGATGTCGTTCTCGGCGGTCGGCTATTTCTTCGGCCGCAAGCTGACGGAGGAACTCAAGGTGCCGGTGGGCATCATCCACAGTTCCTGGGGTGGGTCGCGCATCGAGCCATGGTGGGCGGAGGAAGGGCTGGCCGGGATTCCCGAACTTGCGGAAATCGCCAAGGCGCGCCTCGCGAAAAGCCCGGGCTTTCCCGGATACGACACAGAGTTCCGGAACTATCTGGAACAACTTGGCGGGTGGACGAAAATTGCCGCCCAAGCCATGGACTCGGGCATGACAGTGCCGGACATGCCACCGGCACCGGAGCGGCTCAAGCTCGGCCACGGCGCGGAAAGCGGCACCTATCAGGCAATGATCCATCCGCTCGTCCCTTACGCGCTGCGCGGCTTTATCTGGTATCAGGGTGAGTCGAACAATGGCGAAGGCCTCGTTTACACCGCCAAGATGCGCGCGCTCATTCAAGGCTGGCGCGGACAATTCCATGCTCCGGACGCACCGTTTCTGTTCGTCCAGCTCGCGCCATTCCAATACGGCGTTGATCCCGCGATGCTGCCGGGCATCTGGTGGGCGCAACAGGAGGCCCTGAAAATCCCTCACACCGGCATGGCTGTCACCAACGACATCGGCAACATCCGCGATATCCACCCAGGCAACAAAAGCGCCGTCGGCGAGCGCCTTGCGCGCTGGGCGCTGGCGGATACCTACGGCCGCTCCGGCCTGGTGAAATCCGGGCCGTTGTTTTCCGGCTATGAAACGCAAGGCAAGGGGATTCTCGTGCGCTTCGATCACACCGGCGGCGGACTCGCCACGCGCGATGGCAAGCCGCTGAGCTGGTTCGAGGTCGCCGGGGCGGATGGCCATTACCATCCCGCAAAAGCGGAAATCGCCGATGACGCAAAATCGCTCATGCTCACCAGCGAGGCAGTGGCGGAACCGCAGCGTGCGCGCTTCGCATGGTCGCAGATCGCCGAACCGAACCTCATCAACAAGGAAGGGCTGCCGGCCGGGGCGTTCCTGACCCACCCGGAGGAAATCGCCGCGGCGAAGCGCTGATTGATCCGTGCCATCCAGATCGTGAAGACATTGTCACGCCTTGCCGCGCTGCCGTTTTTCCTGAGTGCCATCATCTGCGCCGAAACCCGGCCCAATGTGCTGCTCATTTGCGTGGATGACCTGCGGCCCGAACTTGGCTGCTACGCCCAATCCCATATCCAATCGCCGAACATCGACAGGCTCGCGCAGGAGGGTCGATTATTCCAGCATCACTACGTCCAGGCTCCCACCTGCGGGGCCTCACGCTACACGCTTCTGACAGGCCGCTACGGGGCGGCCGGCAACGACGCGCTTTTCATGCGGGCCAAGCGCATGCAGGCCGCTCCGCAAACCGTGCCGCCCTCGATGCCCGAGTGGTTCCGCCAGCACGGCTACACCACGGTTTCCCTTGGCAAGGTATCGCATCACCCCGGCGGGCGCGGCGGACCGGATTGGAATGACAAGGACATCCTGGAGATGCCCGGTGCATGGGATCGGCATCTGCTTCCCGCCGGAGCATGGCAGCATCCGCGCGGCTGGATGCACGGGCTCGCCAATGGCGAAATCCGCGAAGGGAAAATGGATGTTTTTCAAGCGCACGACGGGCCGGATGACATTTATCCCGACGGCATCATGATCGATGAGGCGCTGCGGCAAATGAAGCAACTTGCCGCTGATGAAGAGCGGCCGTTTTTCCTCGCGGTGGGCATTCTGCGCCCGCACCTGCCATTTGGCGCGCCGGCGAAGTATCTCCATCCATACGAAAAGGCGGAGTTTCCACCCATCGCGCATCCTGCAAAACCCGACGGCAAGACGACATGGCACCAATCCGGCGAGTTCCGCCGCTACCACTCATGGGGCCGTGATGCGAATACCGACCCGGAATTCGCATCGCTCGTCCGCAAGCACTATGCCGCATGCGTCAGCTACGCCGATGCCCAGGTCGGCCGCCTGATGAAACAACTCGCCGACACCGGCAAGGCGCACAACACGATCGTCGTCCTCTGGGGTGACCACGGTTGGCACCTCGGCGAGCACGCCGTGTGGGGCAAGCACACCTTGTTCGAGGAATCGCTGCACTCGCCGCTCATCATCCGCCGCCCGGGCATCAGCCAGCCGGGAGTCGCCACGCCGGCGGTGGTGGAAACCCTGGGCATTTTCCCCACACTCTGCGAGTTGGCGGCGATACCGGTGCCGGACTTCACGCATGGTGCAAGCCTGCTGCCGATGTTGGAAAATCCCGCCGCCCAGGGACGTCCGGCCGTCTCCTATTTCAACAAGGCCCGCACGATCCGTAGCGAACGCCACCGGCTCATTGTCCACCATGACGGCCATGCCGAACTCTACGACCACGCGAGTGAGAAGGGCGAAACCCGCAACATTGCCGGTGCCCATCCGGACCTCGTCGATGGCCTCCGCAAAGAGCTGGAGGCCCGCTTGAAGCGTTGATCGCGGCAATCGGGAAAATTCCGGTTTCCAATCCGGATTTCCCGGTTTTGAATCCCGCCGCCCATGAGCCATCCCATCTTCCGTATTGCCGTCGGCGCCGATCATGGCGCGTTCGATCTCAAAAACGCCGTTGTCGCCCATCTCAAGGCCGTGGGGCATGAGGTCCACGATTTCGGCACCCACGACAACGGCTCGGTCGATTACTCGGATTACGCCAACCTTGTCGCGCGCAATGTGGCCGATGGCACCTACGACTTCGGCATCCTCGCCTGCACATCGGGCGTCGGCATGAGCATCGCCGCCAACCGCCACCGCCACGTCCGCGCGGCCAGCGTGCGCTCGGTGGAAGAGGCATCCGTCACCCGCAGCCACAACGATGCCAATGTGATTTGCCTGAGCGGCAAATACACCGACACCGAAACAGCCTGCCGCATGGTCGATGCCTTCCTTGTCACGCCCTTCGATGGCGGCCGCCACGAGGCGCGCATCTGCAAGGCCTCCGGCAGCCGCCTCCAGCAGGTCGATCCCGTGCTTTACGAAGCCGTCACCGCCGAGGAACACCGCCAGCGCAACAATATCGAGTTGATCGCTTCGGAAAATTTCACCTCGCCCGCTGTGATGGAGGCGCAGGGATCGGTGCTCACCAACAAATACGCCGAAGGTTACCCCGGCCGCCGCTGGTATGGCGGCTGCGAGAACGTGGACGTGGTCGAGCAACTCGCCATCGACCGCGCCAAGGAACTCTTCGGTGCCGAGCACGCCAACGTGCAACCGCATTCCGGTTCGCAGGCGAATACCGCCGTCTATTTTTCCGTCCTGAAACCCGGCGACAAGATTTTCACCATGGACCTCGCCCATGGCGGCCACCTCACCCACGGCCACAAGGCGAATTTCTCCGGCCGCTTCTACGAGGTCACCCACTACGGCGTCTCGCCAGAGGACGAACGCATCAATTACGACGAGTTGGAAAAAACCGCCCGCGCACTCCAGCCCGCGCTGATCACGGTGGGAGCTTCCGCCT
>JALRFY010000059.1 GCA_023253625.1 Akkermansiaceae bacterium
ATCTCCTGATGCGGCCGTCCACACCGCTCGGACCGCGCCGTAAACAACAGAAGGCGGCCCATCCGGCGCTGCCCGCGAAAAAACCCTACGAGGCGCTGATGGAACAAGGCATCCTCGAAATCGAAGCACTCTGCTACATCCGCGGACGCTCGATCCCCAACCGTTTCTTCATCCTCGACGAGGCCCAGCAGCTTACGCCGCAGGAGGCGAAAACCATCGTCACCCGCATGTCGCGCGATTCGAAGTTGGTCCTGGTCGGTGACCCCGCGCAAATCGACAATCCCTACGTGGACAGCCGCAGCAACGGGCTCGTTTACACCCGCAACCGGCTCAAAGGGCAGCCCTTCGTCGCCCACGTCGCCCTCAACCGCGGCGAGCGCTCCGAACTCGCCGAAGCCGGCGCAATCCTCATGTAACCCAATCCGGATGCCCGGCCGGGCCGCCGGATCCCGGGGAAACTAACGATAGCCGCTCCATGAAACAGGCCATGCGTTTCCGCTGGTATCCCGCATCGCTGATGGCACTTGTCATGTCGCAGGGACAAATGACCGCTGCGATCCGCATCCATGTGGCACCCCAAGGGAATGATGCCGCCGCGGGCACCATCGAGTCGCCGCTGGCATCGCCCCGCGCCGCAAGGGAGAGGATACGGGACATCATTTCCAAAAAGCTCACCGCTCCCGTCGAAGTCATTTTCGCCGATGGCATCTGGCATCTTGACGCCCCGCTGGAGCTGCGCCCAGAGGATTCCGGCACCGCGGATTTCCCGATCACCTGGAAGGCTGCGGAGGGCGCATCGCCCGTCCTCAGCGGAGGCAGGCCGCTCATCGGCACATGGACGCCAGCGGGGAACGGCATCTGGCAAACCGATGTCCCGGGCACCGGCCTCGGCGAAGGTCAGTGGAATTTCCGACAGCTGTTTGTGAACGGCAGCCGCGCGACCCGCGCCCGCTTTCCCAACAAGAACGAGCAGAACCCGTTCCTCTACGCCAAAGGTGGCGCATTCGACCACGTCAGCATCGACCCGGCGTTGATCAAACCCGCCTGGGGCAATGCTGCCGACGCACAAATCAACATCGTGCCCCGCTCGCGCTTTTTCAACCAGTGGAACACGGTCACGGCGGTCAACATGGACACCGGGCGCATCGACATCGCCGACAGCGAGCGCCATCGCGAGATGAATGTCGGGAGCTGGTTCTGGATCGAGGGCGTGCGCGGGGAGCTCGACGATCCCGGCGAGTGGTTTCTCGATGCCCGGGGCGGCCGCCTGTATTACATGCCGCAACCCGGCATCGATCCCAACACGCTCGAATTCGTCGCGCCGCGCCTCAACCGGATCATCAACGCGAAGGGCGACGTCAACGCGGGCACTCACGTGTCGCATGTCCACTTCGACGGTCTCCATTTCCGCCACACCACCTTCACGCTTGGCCACATCGAGGCGCGGGTCCACACCGACACTGCGGTCATGCTCGAGAACACCATCGATTCATCGGTGAGAAACTGCCATTTCGAGAACATAGGCGGTTATGCCATGTGGCTGCACCTCGACAGCAGGCGCAACAAGATCGAGCGGAACATCGTGCTCCAATCCGGGGGTGGCGGCGTGCTCCTGACCGGCTCGCGTCTCGGCTACATGGACGATAGCAAGGTTTACACACCGGGAGCCGCGGCGGCGAAGGTGGCGCCGATCCTCAACGAGATCACCCGCAACACCGTCAGGCATTGCGGCAGAATCCGCTATTATGGAGGCGGCGTGCACCTGGATTCGCGCCCGTTCTCAATGACGATGGATCCGGGAAACCTCATCGCCCACAACCACTTCAACGACCTCTCGCGCAACGGCGTCTTCGCTTTCCGCAACCAGGGTGGCAATGTGATCGAATACAACCACATTCACAACGCGATGCAGACGACGATCGACGGCGGCTGCATCCACCTGGCCACGATGAACAAGCTCAACGCGCCAAACTTCATCCTCAACAACTGGCTCTACGATATCTGGGGCAACGAACGGCTGCCGGATGGCAGTATCCGGCGCAGCCTCGCAAACGGCGTCTTCCTCGACTGGGACACCAGCAACACCACCGTCAATGACAACTGGATTTACAACTCGGCCGGCGGCGCGGTGAAGGTAATCTGGAACAACTCAAACGTAACGAACACCGGCAACCAGTCGTCCAGCGCCCCGATCACGCCGCCGTTCGCGGATGACGTCGGGCCCGATGGAACCGCAAGCCACGGAATCGACCTCACCACCAACAAGTTTACCGGCAGCATCATTCATTACAGTGACGCGAGACACTTCTCCACCGAGGGCAACTGGACGCAGCAAACGGCGACTGGAATCGTCAACCTTTTCGAGTTCAACTACCTGGCCGGCACGGCGGCAAACCCGGCGCGGGCGGTTTACACGCTGCCGATTCCAGAGGACGGCAACTATCAGATCTCGCTGCTCTACCAGCCCGGCAGCAACCGTGCTTCGAATGTGCCGGTCTCGGTGCGGCATGCCGACGGCACCGCCGACTTCCGGTGGAACATGAGACAGGGCTCCAACCATGGCTTTGCCGTCAACATCGGCACCTTCCGCTTCACAGCTTCGGGAACCCACACAGTCACACTCGGGACCACCGGCGCGAACGGCAGGGTGATCGCCGATTCGGTGGCTTTCAACAAAGCCGCCCATGATGCGGCACCCGGCGAAACACGGAGGCTGCCGGGTGGCGGCATGCCCGCCCCGGCGCTCAAGGGCATCCTCACCAATGAACGCGAAGCAAAAACCACCGGTGACTGGCAGGAGGGCAACCTGAATCCCCTCATTCATCCCGGTTGCCTCCCTGAGGGCACCACAGGGAAATAGCGGATTCCATGTCATGGCGCAAGGGCCGCCTACACGCATGAGAGCCCGACTTGGCGGACTGAAGCCCATTTTCGGCCATTCCCAGCCCTGCAAACTGCTGGAACCCATGATTTTACTAGGGACGCCATCTAAATGGCCTGCAGTGCCGCCCCACCCGGATGGACCGCATGACCTAACAGCAAGTTTATTGCTGCTATGTTTTTTGCGCCGCAATCGGGGGCGTGCCAGCTGGGCGCGCGCCTGCCTTCGTTTGCCTAATTCTTCTGCATGGTGATCATCGCCTCGGCGAATGCCTTGCCGATCTGCCCTAGAATCTTCGCGCTGCCCATGTAGTGGTATCCGCCATTGGAAGCGCCTTTGAGGATCTCCCTGTCCTTGGTGGGGAAGACCTCCTCCAAAGCGCGATCCAGCTTCTTCTGGTCAGCCGTGGTGATGCCCTCGATACAAAGGTCCAGCGCCGCATAGCGTTCGGGAGAGCCCTTCCCATACTGGTCATTGGCGTAGGCCGCCAGCACGTTCCGACCCTTCTTGAGGAATTTGATCTGATCCTGCGTCAGGACGATCGAGCTATAGCGCGGATTGTCCTGCCACCATACATAAGTATGAATCTTGTGCCCGTTCAGGTAAACATTGAAGCCCTGTCTGGCCAAAATGGCAATCCGGTATTCCTTGAAGTCCAGGTCATCCACTTCAAACGAGGTCCGCATCAGCAGGAACTCACCCTCGCCCCATGACGAGGGATATTTGTCCAGGTTGATGCCATCATGTTTCCAGAGACCTTTTCCAATCGGGGCCCTGCCTTGCATCCATTTGCTGTCATCGAAGTCGGGCAGATACCAGTTCTCGAGACCGGCGGGCAGCATGATCTCGCGAAACCTCCTGTCGGTGTATTGCTCCAGCTTGTCCTTCTTTTCTGTTGGATCAACCGTGATGAAGCGCCAGTTCCTTTCCTCCGGCAGGGGCTTGCCCACCGGTTTCCAGTAGTTTTCCCACTTCCAATCCCTGTCCAATGAGCCGTCCTTTTTCAAGACATGTGCCGTGCTGACAATCCGGTCATACTCTTCTCTCCTGGGCTCCGCGGCCTCCATCTCATCATCCCAGAAAGGAGTGGTCTCCACTGCCGCCACCGTGCCTTTGAACTCCGGCAAGGCAGCCGGCGCGGCCATGGCCTTGCGGAATGCGGCCGTGCTCCCATCTGCTTTTTCACCACCGACACCCAGCACCCCGATCACGAACGGCATCCCGGGGGCATGCAGATCCTTGCGGACATCGCGGATGAACGTCGCCAGCAGATCCGAGTAAAGGGCATATCGGCCTGGCTGCCCGCCATCAGGATAAGTGGCATTGTCAACGAGGTCGTTGAATCCTTGAAACCAGACAAAACCTGCCAGCTCATAACCGGCCTTCTCATCATATTCCGGACAGACCCGCTTGGGATCGGCGAGGACCATCTTCACATGCTCGATCATCATGCGGTAAAACACGCCAGACGCCTCGGCTCTCTCCGCTTTCATCTTTTCAATGTCCACCCCGGCCTTCTTCATTTCCTCAAGCTGCGTTTGATTGAATTGATACGGCCCTGCGCCCGGCGGGCGGAACTCCGTATTCAGACTTCGACCGCCCCATGCCGTCTTGATGATCAGGATTGGCTGGTCCAGCAGTTTCTCCATGTAGATCCCGAAGGTGAACTCCGGCCCGATCTTGCCGCCATCTTTGGTCGGTTGATCTCCGCGTGCTCCAAAGCCAGTGGTCAATTTCCCCAATCCCTCGCCATTGGCACTGCCGTCATAAGGACCGGTCAGGTAGGACATCCAGACCTTGTCACAAACCCGTGGCGTTCCATCGGGATTGCGCATTTCCTTGAGCATCGGAGCGGTCAGGGGATCCTTGCCGATATAATCGAAGGTGCCGACTTCGGCATGTCCTTCCATGTTCGACTGACCCGCCATAATGAAGACCTTCAGTTTCCTTGAGGCCGCAGCCGCGGGCTGCATGCCCAGAGCGCCTGCCAGAAGCAGGCCCGCGATTGCCTTGGTGACACTCATTTTGCTCATTTTTTACGTTTTGGTTTTAATGGCCGCCTATTGCGGGTCTTTTTCGCTTGAATGCCATGAAACGATCCTTGTGGCTCAGGCGGAGTGTCCTTCCCGCCGCACAAAGCGCAAGAGTGGTTTTCACGGTTTCGTCTCTGCCCCCACAGCGCCCCGCCTCTCTTTGTCAATCGGTCAAGGATGCGTTCACAAGCATCCCGTTGCGGGGAGCTTTCAGGCTTCTTGCCGTTCTGGATCAGGGGGCAAACCGAGTCTCAAATGCCTCCAGCAACTGACAAGATATCCAGCATTGGCGCCTTGCCCAGGAAAGGCACGGCCACCCGGCTCCTTCACCTGCGGTTCAATGTCGCATTCAGGTTCAGGGAGCCGGCGCAATCGTCGGCCGGTGCGGATGATGCGACCACTGCATCAGGACGTTGGCCGCCACGATCAATGCGCCACCGGCCAGCAGCGCTGCGGTGAACACCTCGTTCGAATAGCGCACACCGGTAAGACCGGCGATCCACAGCGGCAGGAACAAGGCATAGCAGGCGGCAAACACCGGCTCGGTGGTGTAGATCATGCCGGCTTCGACGGCACCGATTTTCGGCTGCCAGCGGTTCATTAGCAGAAACGCGCCCACCGAGCAGGCCGCAGCCAGCACCAGCACGAATCCGAATGCCGGCCATGATGCGCCAGCTTGGATGAGCGCTTCCGGCGCGGGCGCGGAGAGCAGGGAGACCGGCAGGAAGATCACGGCGATTCCCGCGCACATCACCCAGGTGACCGGCCGGCTGCGGTTGCCGCGATAACGCGGGTTTTCCAGCGTCAGAATCTGCATTGAGAAAAACACCGCCGCCAGAAGCGTTTCCAGCTCTCCACGACCCAGCCGCGGGTTTTCAAAACTGAAACCGGAAAGCACTGCGCAGCCAGCCACGATCAGGCCCGCCGCCACCACCACGCGGGCGTCCGGCAGGCGCTTGGTGCGCACCGCAGCCACCAGCGGAAGCACGATGCAATATGCCTGGGTGAGAAACGCCGAGGTCGAGGCTGCGGTGTAGGCGAGCCCGTCCGCCTGCAAGGCCATGCCGATGCCTCCGAACAAGGCCAGCCAAAGCCCCTGCCGCCACTCCAGGCGTGTCGGTTTCCCGCGCGGCAGCAAGGGAGACAGCAACATGGCCCCCAAACCAAAACGGGCGCACTGGATCCATGCGGTCAGAAATACGCTGTCGGCATCCGGCAGGCGCGCTCCCTGCTCGACGTGCAGCGCCTTGAGCACCGGAAAACTCAAGCCCCACAAGGCACAGGCGAGAATGAGAAACAAGGCGGGCATGGCCTCAGGTTATTGCCCGATCCTGGCCCGCAAGCCGTTGTCCCACAAATGCATCACAATTGCCTCCTGTGCATGCTCCATTGCGGCGCGGCCGGCATCATCGGCGTCCTCGTGCCCGGCAAGATGCAGCAGCCCGTGAACGAGATAACGCAGCAGCTCACGAGCCTGCGGCTCACCGTATTCCGCGGCATTGCGTTGCGCCACCTCCGCCCCGATGACGATCTCTCCGTGATGGAAGGTGATGACATCGGTGGCCCCCTCGATTTCCATGAACTCGCGGTGCACACGGTCGCTGGTCTGATCGTCCACCAACGCGACTTCGAGCGTGGCGAGGTGATGCAGCGGGCTGTCTGGATGCGCGGCTTGCGCGAGTGCCAGGGCCGCAGCCTCGCGCGAAACATCCTCGAGCGCGGTGAGCCAGTGTTCCGGCACCGCAGTGGCCTGCTGGTGATTGCCGATGATGATTTCGAGCGACATGACGGTGTGAGGGATTTCAGCTCGCAAGCGCCGTATCGTTCGGTTTCATGACCACCCTTCCGCCGCGCGTGGCGTCACGCATGTTGGCGCGGCGCGCCGTGAAGGAAGACTTCGTATCATCGTCCTTCGGGTAGTCGATGCGGCTGTGCAACATGCTGCGCAAGGTGCCGGCGAAGCTCTGCCGGATGATGGCAATCTCGCGCAGCGTGAGCGGGCAGTCGTCGAGAAGACCGCTTTGGATTTTCTGACTGACCAAGTCGTCCACCAGCGTCCGGATGCGCGCCGGGGTGGGCTTGATGAGAGAGCGCGAGGCGCTCTCTATGGTGTCCGCCAAGGCGATGATGCCGCTCTCGCGGCTGGTAGGCCGCGGGCCGGAGTAGCGGAAGTTCTTTTCGTCCACCGCAGGCAGGTCCTCCGGGTTTTCCAGACCGCGGCCCACTTTTTCCAGCTCCAGCTTTTTCTGCTCGCGCGCCTTGCGAAGGAAATAGGCGACTACCGAATCGCCATGGTGCTCGCGGATCACGTCGATGATGCGCGGGTTGAGCTTGTGCTTCACGGCAAGGTCCACGCCATCCTTGACGTGGGCGATGATGATGAGCGCGCTCATGGTGGGAGTGAGCGTGTTGTGCGGGTTCTCGCCGCTATCGTGCTGGTTTTCAATGAAGTAGCCAGGCTTCGATAACTTGCCGACGTCATGGAAATAAGCGCAGACGCGGCACATCGGGGCGTTGGCACCGATTTTCTCCGCTGCCGCCTCCGACAGCGAGGCCACCACCAGGCTATGGTGAAAGGTGCCCGGGGCTTCCAGCTGCATGCGGCGCAGCAGCTTGTGGTTCAGATCGCTGAGTTCAAGCCAGCTGATGTTGGTGGTGAGCAGGAAGAGGCCCTCGAACAAGGGCAACAGGCCGCTGATGACCAGAGCGGTGAAAATCCCGATCCCGAGCGCCGCCGCGCTGCCCACACCGAGCGCCTGGATGTGCAACATCGCGCTTGGCCCGAAACAAGCAGCAAGATCGAGTTTTCCCACCAGCAATCCGAGCAGCATGGTCACTCCGCCGACGTAAATGCCGGTTTGCAGGAGCTGCACACGGCGCCGCACCTCGTGGGCCAGCAGCACGCTCACCACCCCAGCCACCATGCTCAGGACCATGTAAACCAAGGCCTGCCCCTGTGGCACAAACAAGCAGCCGATGAGCGTGACGAAAACCGCGGAAAAGGCCCCCACTGCCCGCCCAAGCAGAACGCTATGGAGAATCGGCGCGAAGGCATAGGGAACAATAAGAAAGCGGAACGATTCGGGGATGTGGCCGCCATCCACCAGTGCCATGACGATCCGCAGGCAGAACAGGTGTGCAAGCAGGCCGCCGAGCACCAGCACCACCCGGCTATTCCGGCGGCAGGAGGTTTGCAGGCTGACCTGGAACATCAGGATGGCCGCCACCGCGATCACCAGCCCATAAAGCGCGCCCTTCATCGGCTCGGCGGCGAACGAGGTGCGCTCGGCAGACCTCAGCACCATCACCCCGCAGCTTGTCGCAAAGGCTGCAAACAGCGCGAGCTTCACCCACAGGCTGTCCTCCAGCGCCTGGATCACGGCGTTTTCGCTGTAAACCCGGCGTTTTTTGCCCGACGAAAGTCCCCTTTGGGCCAATCGCCAGCGTTTGATGGCATCCAGAAATCCCACGGCGATATCGTTGGTCGATTCGACGGACAGACCCCGTGCGGGCGGCTGCCGGGGGGCAGGCTAGGCTGCTGCCACGGCGCTTGGCAATCCGCAATTGCGGGCGGGGCAGGGCTTTTGGTTGGCGGCGGATTGAGTGTCTGAAAAGCTGCTGAACCGATTCGTGCTAAACAAGGAGCACGGATTTTGGGATGGCAGGTGTGCGATGA
>JALRFY010000085.1 GCA_023253625.1 Akkermansiaceae bacterium
TTTCCGGCCGCGCAGGTAATCCGCGGCGCACATGCGGCGGCCGCCTTCGGCTTGGACATGGAGGATTTCCAGCGCGCCATGGCCACAGCCGGCGATCAGGCGGCCACCAGCGGTGGCAAGCTCGCCGGGTGGCGGGCCGGCATCGAGCACGCGGGTTTGCGGCAGGATCTTGAGGCGTTTTGCGGCGCCGTTTTCCATGGCGATGGTGAAGGTGCCGGGCCACGGATCGTAGGCGCGGATGCGGCGCTCGATGGCGGCGGCGGGCAGGTGCCAGTCGATGCGCCCGTCGTCGCGCGCGAGCTTCGGGATGTAGGTGACGAGCGCGGGGTCCTGCGGCATGCGCGGGGCGGTGCCGGCGGCGAGTTTTTCCAAGGTCCCGGCCAGCACCTGCGGCGCGAGATCCGCGAGACGGTCATGCAGTGTGCCGCCGGTCTCGTCCGCGGCGATGGGAGTGGATTTCGTGAGAATGACATCGCCGGCATCCAGTTCACGGACGACATGCAGCGAGGTGATGCCGGTCTCGGGGTCGCCGGCGTCGATGGCGGCCTGGATGCAGGCGGCGCCGCGGTGGCGGGGCAGCAGCGAGGCGTGCAGGTTGATGATGGCGAGCGAGGGAAGTTGCAGGATGTTTTCCCGCAGGATCTGGCCGTAGGCCATCACGACGATCACCTCCGGTGAAAACGCGGCGAGTTCCGCCGCCGCATCGCCGATGCGTGCGGGCTGCAGGACGGCGATGCCTGCGGCGAGCGCCTCCAGCTTGATCGCCGGCGGGGTGGGGGTCTGGTGGCGGCCGGCCGGTTTGTCCGGCTGCGTCACCAGCGCCAGGGGCCGCGGGCCATGTGCAAGCAGATGCCGGAACGACGGCAGGGCGATGTCACCGGTGGCGACGAAGATCAGGCGCATCGTCAAGTCGGTTGGGTCGCCTTGGTGCTCATTTTGGCGTAGATCGGCAGCGCGATGATGCGACTGACGATTTCATGGAACACCTTCACCGGTGGCTGGGCGGCGTCGATGGTGGTGATGAGTTCATGCGGATAATGGGCCAGGATCGGCTTGGTTTCCGCCTCATAGGTGGCGATGCGCTGGTCGATCACCTTGTCGCTGGCATCGTCGAGGCGGTTATCCTTGAGGGCGCGCTTGCGCATGCGGCGCGCCAGTTCGTCGCGGTCGGGACAGGTGAGGTGGAAAACCTGGTGGACCTCGATGTAGTCGTCGAGCAGCTCGGCCTGGCGGACGTTGCGCGGGATGCCGTCGAGCACGAGGATGTCGATGTCGGGCTTGTAAACATGGCTGTCGGCGAGGTTGTCGATCTGGGCTTTCCAGAGCGCAACGGTGATGTCGTCGGGCACGAGTTCGCCGCGGCTCGAGTATTCGACGAATTTCCGGCCGAGCGGCGTGCGGGTATCGAGCGAGCGGAAGACATCGCCGCAGGCGAAGTGGAAAAACCGCGGGATGGTGCCGAGCACCTTGCCTTGGGTGCCCTTGCCCGCGCCGGGCGCGCCGAGGAAGATGAAGGCCGGATGTTTGTTCGACGAACGGGTGCTGCTCATGATCAGGCGGTCAAGCTAGAAACCCCGCACAAGCCGGGCAAGCCGCAATCGCGCGGCATCACCGGCGCGCCGCGATGAACACCAGCACCGGCACCAGCATCGCCACATCGGCCAGCACGCGCAGCGTATCGGGGGCGCAGTATGAACGGCAGCGGTTGAGCACATAAAGGAGCCCCGTGGCGGTGAGGATGGCATAATAAAACGGCCGGGTGCTCAACTCGCTGTCCATCACCGCGTAGGCCAGCGCCGCGGCACCCAGCAGGATGAGCGGCAGCGTGAGCGTGAGTTCATCCGAGGCCGCGACCTCCCGGTCTGGCCAGCGTGCCGCGTGCTCCCACAGCCCGATGGCGGAGATGTTCATGATGCACAGCACGGTGAAGCAGACAAACTCGCGCGAGAAAATCATGTCGTTGAGGCCGAATTCGTAGCGGTACACATGGGCGACGATGGCGGTGCCGAAGGCAAATGCGATTCCGCCGATGAGGTTCTTGGTCAGCGAGACGCGCTCCGGTTCCTGCGAGGTGATCATCGCCAAGCCAAAAAATCCGGCCACGAGCACGCCTCCCGGGATGAGGTGTTTGTATAGCGCCATCGGCATCCGCGTCACCACCATCACGAGTGTCAGCGGCACCACCACGATGAGTGCGATCCGAAACCACTTGCGGTGCTGCCAATGGAAACGGTGCCGCGTTTCCATCGCCGGTTTTTTTCCTTCACCCATGAGCGAGGCGTCGAGCAGGCGGTCACAGGCATAGATCGCCCATACGACGAGGGCCAGCGAGGCATAGGCTTCCCACGGGTGATAGCCGAGCCGCCAGGTTTTCGCGAACACATGGAGCCAGGCCACCGCCACCAACGGTGCATCCAGGCCCAGCAGGTTGGGATACAGCCACCACGGCTTGCGGGAGGAATCAGGCACGACGGACGAAGGATTCCCGCCGCGTGCCGCAAACGCAAGTCGAGATCCGGAGATATGGCTGCCGCCTCCCGTCCTTCGCCCGGTGTCGTGGTGGGCGAAAAGGACGGTTCCTGCGGCATGGCCAGACTCACCAGCGCCACCCGGCACCGCATTTCCGTGAAGCGGCCGATGTAGCCCGAAGCCGTCATGCCCGACCATCGACATCGGTGCGCGGGGCCGCTTTGATGCGCCACCACGCGGCCAGCGCACTGCCGATGATGCAGTGATAGACTGCGGAAATGGCCGCCGGCACGGGTGCCAACGCAAACTCCGCGAAATGTTTCGTCGCCAGCGCCGCGCCCAGTCCGCTGTTCTGCATTCCCACCTCGATCGATGCCGTCCGGCGCATCGCTAAGTCCCGCCTGAACAGCCACATTACCGCGTATCCCGCGCTGAAACCCAGCGCGTGCAATGCGAATACCGGGATGAACAACGATGCCCCGGCCGCAGCGATCCAATCCTTTTTCAATGCCACGATGCAGCCCACGATCAACACGATCATGCACACGCTGACGACCGGGCCCGCCGCGTCCACCCATACCCGCCCGCGTTCCGGTCTCCGCAGCCGGCCGAGCCCGGTGTTCGCCACAATCCCCGCCACCAGTGGCAGCAAGACCACCAGCAGCATCGATTCAAACAACGCCCATCCGTCCACTGGCAGCACCTTTCCCACCAACAACTTGATGAGCAATGGCGTCAACCCGATCGCCGCAAACGTCGAGCACATCGTCATCAACACGCTGAGCGCCACATTCGCCCGTGCCAGATAGCAGATCACGTTGCTGGCCGTGCCACCCGGGCAGCATGCCACCAGAACCAGCCCAAGCTCCAGTTCCGGCGGCAATGCGAAAATCCACGCCACCAGCCAGCCCGCCGCCGGCATGATGGCAAACTGTGCGGCCACCCCTGCGAACACCGCGCCAGGCTGACGCGCCACCGCCATGAAATCCGCCACCCGCAGCGTCAACCCCATACCCAACATGATCAGTCCCAAGCCAGGCTGGATCCATGGCGCGAACCACGCCCAGTGTGCCGGCACCGTCCATGCCCACAAAGCACCGAGCACGATCCAAAGAGGAAAGGCCGCCGTGAACCATCCGCACCATTTGCTCATCACGCATTCCTAATTGAATCGCCCGGCGCGAAAAGCACGGAGTGCATTTTGTTCCCCGCATCCTGCCAACCACTAAATATGCCGTGGTTTTCCTCTTGACGCTACCATCCGTGTGCCTACGATGGCCATCGTTAGTCCCGAATTATTCCGATGCGTTGCGTCCAATGCGGCTCACTCAAAGACAAGGTTCTCGATTCCCGGCCCTCCAAGGACGGCACCAGTGTGCGGCGGCGGCGCGAGTGCCTGAGCTGCGGCTACCGCTACACGACCTACGAACAGATCGAGCGCACCGAACTGCGCGTGGTGAAGCGCGACGGCACACGCGAGGCGCTCAACCGCGAGAAGCTCATGAGCGGCCTGGTCAAAGCTTGCGAGAAACGCCCTGTGCCGATGGACCGGCTCGACCGGGCGGTGGAGGAGATCCTGACGGAGTTGCACAAGGATCACCTCAGCGAGGTGCCCTCCTCGGTGATCGGTGTCAAGGTGATGGACAAGCTCCACCAGATCGATCCGGTCGCCTACGTCCGCTACGTGTCGGTTTACCGCCAGTTCGAGGACGTCAACGAGTTCATCCGGGAAATCCAATCGTTGTCCCGCCGCGCCACGCGCGATCCTTTCCAGCGGCGTCTGTTCAAGGATTGATCCCCGGACGCCATTTCCATTTTCCCCATCAATGATTTCACTCATTGGCAACCGCCCCGCCCTGCAAATCGGCCGTCATCAGGTGATCGATTACGATACCGGCTGGATCGATGATGCGCTGCGCCGCGCCGCATGTGCCGCAGACCAGGCGGACTTTCCGTTCGTGGACGAGATCCGCCGCGGCGTGGTGCAATATCTCGAAACCCGCTGCCCGCTCAAAATGATGCGGATCGAGGAACTTTACGACCGCATGCGGCGCATGCTCCAAAAAATCGGCTGCCACGGCATCGCCGAAAAACTGCAACCGCTCGCGCCGCCGGTCACCGTCTCACTGGTGCGCGCGGCCATGGAGGCTGGCAACGGCTTCGAACTCGCCTTCTTCGCAAGCCTGCGCTCCGAACTCTCCAACTTGCGCGATGCAGGTGCCGAGGAAATCCGTTTTTCCGGCCTCCACGAAAGCGCCATGATCCTGCGCGGCGCGGCCAAGTGGAACAAGTATTGTCAGGCGATGCTTATGGAAATCGAAGCCTTCCTCTGCATTTGGAGCCGTGAGGAATCGATGGCCGGCATCAGCGCCGGCGGCAAGCATTGAGGCAAGGGCCCGTTTGCGGCAAGGTCACGCCTTGCCCGCATTCCCTTCCTGCCCTTGAAACGGCCGCATGTTGCGCAAACGAGGTTTCCGCTTGGCGGCTTACTTGCCGAGCAGCCAGGAGACATGCGGCGTGTAGAGGTCCGGCTCCAGCAGGAACGAATCGTGGCCTTTGTTGGAATGCACGGTGATGTGCATTGATTCCACGCCGGCCTTTTCGAGGTGGCCGGTGAGTTCCGCCTGTTCTTCGGGATAGAAGCAGAAATCCGAATCGATGG
>JALRFY010000106.1 GCA_023253625.1 Akkermansiaceae bacterium
GCCGCCCGCGCCCGTGCGGTCGAGGATCTGCAGGCGCTTTCCGAGCTTGTGGGCGGAGGTGGTGACGATGCGCTCGAAATTCGCGGCATCGAGCAGGCCGGAGCATGAGCAGGAAACGAACAAACCGCCCGGCGCGACAAGTTGCAGCGCGAGCTTGTTGAGGTCGGCGTATTTTCCTTGGCCCTTCTCGTCGTCGCGGCCATGGATGAATTTCGGCGGATCGGCGATGACAAGATCCCAGGTCCGGCCGTTTTCGATCATCGTCCGCACCCATGTGAAGGCATCGGCGTGGGTCAACTTGATCTTCGCGCCATTGAGGTTGGCATTGCGCCTGGCCATCGCCACGGCTTTTTCATCCAGGTCCACGGCGGTGACCTCGGTGGCGCCACCAATCGCCGCGGAAATGGAAAATCCGCCCGAGTAACAACACAGATCGAGCACGCTGCGCCCGGCGGCCAAGGCACCGAAACGGCGGCGGTTTTCCCGCTGGTCGCAGAAAAAACCGGTCTTGTGGCCGGCGGTGAAATCCACTTCGTAGCGGATGCCGTGCTCGCGCACTTTCACCGTGCGCACGTCGTCGGATTCCACCCCGCCCCTCCGCGGGATGCGTTCGACGCGCGCCAGCTCTTCGTCCACGCCCACGACCACGCGCCGCGTGTCGAAGCATTCGTGCAGCACCGGCAGCCATGCCCGCAGCCGCTGCCACGCGGCCAAGCCGGTGATTTCCACCGAGAGCACGTCGCCGAACTTGTCCGCCACCAAGCCGGGCAGGAAATCCGCATCGCCGTGGATCGCACGGTAGCATCCGGCCTCCGCGTCCAGCTTGAGAATCTCGCGGCGCAAGCTTGCGGCGCGGCGGATGGCATCCTCGAAAAACGATTCGTCGATCTCCTCCGCCGTGTGCCGGACGATGCGCAAGGGCATGTTCGATCCCGGATTCCACAAACCCCAACCGAACGGCTCGCCCTCCTTGCCCAAAACCCGCACCAGATCCCCAGCCCGGGCATCGGGCGATACCTCGCCGATCATTTTCGGCCAGATCGATGGGTGAAAACTGACGGTCTTGATGCGGACGCTTGGCACGCGCGCAGCATCGGCGCGGTGGACGTGGTCTGTCGATCCAAGGCTGCGGGAAAATCCTGTTGCCGCCCGCGCGCGTCCGGCGGCAGATTGCCGGTGTGCGCGCGCATTCAAGGCAGATTCTGACGGTGGAAGAGATTTTCGGCCGCAACGGCTGGCATTGCGAACTCATCGAGGGCCGCGATGTCCTGCGCGCCGGCTTCGAGGCCCACCACACCCGCGTGAACCTCATCGCCCAGGCCCATCCGCAACTCAACGCCCTCGTCGTCGTCAGTGAAAGCCCGCTGGAACTCGACGACGACCACCGCCCCGCAGTGCTCGAACTCCTCGCCCGCGCCAACAAACCACTCACGCTCGGCGGCTTCGAATACGACATTGACCGCGCGATGCTCGTTTTTCGCATCACCAACCTGTTCGAGCGCGAGGCCTTCGATTCCGACATCGTCTCTTCCATGGTCCACTGCGCCATCGCCGAACTCGACCGCATCACACCCTACGCCGCCATCGTCCGCAGCACCCCGGCCGACTTGCTGGAAGACCTCGACCTCGAACGCCTGCTTCTGCGCGAGGATGTGATACCGCCGCTGCCGGAGGGCGGGGAAGAAGAGGAATACTGATCACCGCGGAATCCACTCGTCCTGCATCGGTCGCGATGGCCTTGCTGCAATTCGGACAACTGGGCGCGCTCATTTCGGGTTACACGCTCCCAACCCATTTCATCCCGGTCAATCGCCGGGAAGATGCCCTCGCGACCCGCATCAAGAAACTCATAGGCCGTCCCACCAGGCCAGCGGGGTAGGGGAGGGGCGAGACGCGATTTGGCCATCGATTTCCATGGCACCCGTGCGCCTGCCGGTTAGATTCCATGCATGAAGCCACCCGTTCGCGTTCCCCTGCGTGGCAAGGCGCTCACCGGGCGCATCGATATCCGCGCCTTGCCCAAGGTCCTGCTCCACGAGCATCTGGATGGTGGCCTGCGGCCGGCCACCGTGATCGATCTCGCCCGCGAGCACGGCTACGACCGTCTGCCCACCACGGATCCCGGCGAGCTCGCCGCATGGTTCCACCGCGGGGCCCAGCGTGGCAATTTGCCCGAATACCTCGAAGGCTTCACCCACACCATCGCCGTGATGCAATCGCCCGAGGCACTCGAGCGCGTGGCCTATGAATTCATTGAGGACATGTATGACGACGGTGTCGTCTATGCCGAAGTCCGCTTCGCCCCCGTCTATCACACCGGCGCCGGACTCACCCAGGACGAGGTGGTCGCCGCCGTGGTCCGCGGGCTGAAACGCGGCGAACGCGAGTTCGGCGTCCGCTGGGGACTCATCATCTGCGCCATGCGCCATATGAAAAATTCCCTCGAAGCCGCCGAACTCGCCATCCGCTGCCGCGACTTGGGCGTCGTCGGCTTCGACCTCGCCGGCGGCGAGCACGGGTCTCCTCCCAAGAAACACGTCGAGGCCTTCCAGGCCATCGAGCGCGCCAACTTCTACATTACCATCCACGCCGGCGAGGCCTACGGGCCCGAGTCCATCTGGCAGGCGCTCCAATACTGCGGCGCGCATCGCCTCGGCCACGCCACCCGCCTGCGCGATGACATCGAGCTTTTCCCCGACGGCTCCATGCATCTCGGCCGCCTCGCCCAATATGTGCTCGACCGCCGCGTGCCGCTCGAAATGTGCCTCCTCAGCAACCTCCACA
>JALRFY010000115.1 GCA_023253625.1 Akkermansiaceae bacterium
GCTGCGGGATGGCTCCGGCAGTGATTGCGGTGCGGGCCTCGATTGCGGTTCAGGCCTCGATTGCGGTTCAGGCCTCGATTGCGGTTCAGGCCTCGATTGCGGTGCGGGCCTCGATTGCGGCTGCGGCCTCAATTGCGGCGGCAGGTTTCCCAGGCTGTGGAATCCAGCATCGCGCTGTGGCTTAAATAGTCTGGAAGGGGCTGCCTCCGGCTGGCGTTCCGGCTGGCGTTCCGGCTGGCGGATTTGTGCGGGCGGTTGCGGACTCCGGGTGCTGGGCTCGATGGAACGGTTCTGCCGTGGATCGTTGAAATGGCGCGGCTGGACGGCTTCGCGGCGTGTGACCGGGCTTTGGTAGCTCGAAGGCGGACGCGCCTCGTGCCCGGCCGCGCGGCCACCGGGCGAAAACAGCGGCTGCCCACCGCGGTCGTGGTCGAGGCGGCTGCCGGGATTGAGCCAGCTGCGGTTGGCATCCCGAACCGGGCCCGAATCGCGACGATAGCTGTCCTGGGATCCGCGGCTCGTATCGTAACCGCGCGAGTCGTCGTTGATCCGGACATTTCCCGCCCAGCTGTGATTGCTCTTGCGGTAGGCCGAGGCGCGGTCGCGGTGGTTCGTCACCGTGACATTTCTCACCACCGTGGGCGGCGGGCAATACTTGTTGCCGGGCCGCCAGCCGTGTGGATGGGGCACACCCACCAGAACCGGCGGACGGTAGCCGACCGGATAGTAGCCATAAAGATAGGGGTCGTAATACCGGCGCGAGCCATAATCGTAATAGCAGTAGGTGTAGGGATCGTAACCCCAGCGCGAGTCGCCCGTGCTGATGAACAACGAGGTGGAAATACCGCTGCCGCCATGCCCGTGCCCATGCACAGAACTGTAGGAACCGGAAAACGTACTATAATAAGGATCATAGGCGCAGGATGAAATTCCAAACGCGGCCACGATGCCCGCGATCACCGGCAAATGCGGAAGGTTTTTCTTCATGCGGATATGACCCGGCCGGAATGCCGGCTATTCGAGGGATTTTTCATGCATTTTCACACTCGGCCTGCCCGGGTTGACACCCCGTGGGGTTTCCGGCATGGATCGTGCCCCATGAGTGATTCCAAAGACCAGCCGATTCTGGTGACCGGAGGAGCCGGTTACATAGGTTCCCACACCGTCAGGCTGCTCGCCGCGCAGGGCCGCAGGATCGTGGTGCTCGACAATCTGGTGTTCGGCCACGAGCGCGCCATCGTCGATCCAGGTGTTGAATTGGTCGTTGGTGATGTGGGCGACCAGGTGCTGCTGCGCACACTTTTCGAGACCCACCGCTTCGGCGCGGTGATCCATTTCGCGGCTTTCGCCTACGTCGGCGAATCCGTCACCGATCCGCTCAAATACTATCAGAACAACACCGCTGAGCCGATCAAGCTGCTGCAGGTGATGGAGGAGGCCGGCTGCAAGGTTTTCGTGTTTTCCTCCACCTGCGCCACCTACGGCATCCCTGAAAAACTACCGATCACCGAGGATACCCCGCAGAGTCCGATCAACCCCTACGGCCGCAGCAAGCTGATGGTGGAGTGGATTCTCAAGGACTGCGGCCAGGCCTGGGGCCTGCGCAGCGCCTGCCTGCGCTACTTCAACGCCAGCGGATCCTCCGACGACGGGAAAATCGGCGAGGACCACGATCCGGAAACCCACCTCATCCCGCGCGTGCTGATGGCCGTGACCGGGGAAATCCCGCACATCGAGGTGTTCGGCACCGATTACAAGACGCCGGACGGCACCTGCATCCGGGATTACATCCACGTCGAGGATCTCGCGGAGGCCCACGCGCGGGCGCTCGACCACCTCGCCGCCGGCGGCGAATCGCTGCGCTGCAATCTCGGCACCGGCGTCGGGGTTTCCGTCAAGCAGATCATCGCCGCCGTCGAGGAAGTCACCGGCCGCGAGGTGCCGGTGAAATTCGGACCGCGCCGGGAGGGCGACCCGGATTCGCTTGTTGCCGATCCCTCGCTGGCCAGAAATCTCCTCGGCTGGGAGGCCCGCCACAAGGACGTGCGTGACATGGTCCGCCCGGCTTGGGCATGGGTCAACGGGCCCTTCAAAGGCCGCTTCCCCGCCAACGAACTCCGCTGACGCGAGCCGCCCGGGCACCCCGCCCGGCAATCAATCCGCTTGCCAAGAGCGCCACATGCCGACTAGTCCCTGCGTCCTCCCCCACCAACCACGGGACCATTTCATCATGGGAAAAACACTCATTATCGCCGAAAAACCCAGTGTCATGACCGATCTCAGCCGTGCGCTCGCCAAGCCGCTCGGCAAGTTCGAAAAACAAGGCTCGGGGCGTGATGCGTATTTTGAAAACGACCTGGCGGTGATCACATCCGCCGTCGGCCACCTCGTTGAACTGCGCATGCCGATGGGCCCCAACGGCAAGAAACTGCCGTGGAATTTCGGCGTCCTGCCCGCCATCCCGGAGAGCTTCGATCTCGATCCGATCCCGGACAGCGAGGCACGCCTCAAGCAGGTGCTCAAACTCGCCAAACGCAAGGACATCGACACCATCGTCAATGCCTGCGACGCCGGCCGCGAGGGCGAACTCATTTTCCGCTACATCATGGACATCGGCAAAATCCACAAGCCCGTCAAACGGCTCTGGATGCAGTCGATGACCGACAACGCCATCCTGCAGGCCTGGGGAAGGCTCCGCGACGATGAGGAAATGATGCCGCTGGCCGATGCCGCCCGCTGCCGTTCGGAATCCGATTGGCTGGTCGGCCTGAACGCCACCCGCGCGCTCACCTGTTTCAACTCGCGCCACGGCGGCTTCAACATCACCGCCGCCGGCCGTGTCCAGACACCCACGCTCGCCATCCTGGCCGCGCGTGAGGCCGAGATCCGGGCGTTCCAACCGGAATCCTACCACGAGGTGCACGCCAACTTCGGCGTCGAGGCCGGCCACTACGCCGCCAAGTGGATCGATGAGGACTGGAAAAAAGAAGACGCGCATCCCCACTCGCGCCCCGAGCGCATTTGGAACCGCGCGCTTGCCGAGGCCATCCAGGCGCGTTGCGAGGGCAAAACCGGCGTGGTCGCCGAGGAGAAAAAGGCGCAGACGCAGATCGCACCGCAGCTTTACGACCTGACCACCCTCCAGCGCGAGGCGCCGTTCTCCGCCAAGGCCACCCTGCAGATCGCCCAGGCGCTTTACGAAAAACACAAGGTCGTCACCTATCCGCGGACCGACTCGCGCTACTTGCCGGAGGACTACACCGCCCAGGTGCGCGAGACGATGGGCGAGATCGCCAACAGCGACCTGCCCGTCGCCCGTTTCGCGAATGCCGTGCTTAAGGGCGGCCAGGACCACGGCCCGCGCCTCACCAAAACTCGCCGTGTCTTCGACGACAAGAAGGTCTCCGACCACTTTGCCATCATTCCCACCGGCAAGACCGCCCGGCTCAGTGACACCGAGCAAAAGGTCTATGACATGATCGTAAAGCGCTTCATCGCCGTGTTCTACCCGCCCGCCGAATTCGAGCAAACCACGCGCCTCACCCGCATCCGCCACAGCGACGTCACCGACACCTTCAAAACCGACGGCCGCGTGCTGGTGAAGCCCGGCTGGCTCGAGGTCTATGGCCGCACGCCCGGCGTCGCCTCCGGAAAAGACGAACTTGTTCCCGTGCAACCCGGCGAATCCGCCACGGCCGACGAGGTCTCGGTGATCGACGAGCAGACCAAGCCGCCCGCGCGCTTCACCGAGTCCACCCTGCTCTCCGCCATGGAAGGTGCCGGCAAGCTCATCGATGACGAATCGTTGCGCGAGGCGATGGCCGAGCGCGGACTCGGCACACCCGCCACCCGCGCCGCCACCATCGAGGGACTCATCAGCCAGAAATACCTCGCCCGCGATGGCCGCGAACTCCACGTCACCGGCAGCGGCATGCGCCTCATCGAGCTGGTCCACGACATGCAAATCGAGGGCCTCTACTCGCCCAAACTCACCGGCGATTGGGAATACAAGCTGCGCCGCATGGAACAAGGCCAGCTGCGCCGCGACGACTTCATGGGCGAAATCGTCGGCTACACCCACGAAATCGTCACCAAGGCGAAAAAACGCGCCGAGGAAGCCAAAAACCAGGTTTTCCCCGACCTCAAGGTCGCCTGCCCGGCCTGCGGGGCCGACAGCCTGCGCCAGACCGAAGCCACCTACGAGTGCCGCCAGCCCGACTGCAAGTTCAAGGCCAAGAAACACATCGCCGGACGGCTGCTCACCGAAGAGGAGGCCGCCGAGTTGTTCAGCAAAAAATTCGTCGGCCCGCTCACCGGCTTCAAATCGAAGTTCAACAAACCCTTCGACGCCGGCCTCGAGATGGACGACAAGTTCAAGATCACCTTCGTCTTCGAGGGCGACGACAAGAACGACATCCTACTCACCGAGGACCACGTCATCGGCGAAGTCGGGATGCAGGACGGCCGCATGGTGAAGTTATATGAAAGCGAGAAGGCTTATCACGTGCCCGAGTTCATCACCAAAAATGAGCCCGGCGGCATCCGCATCGGCAAGAACATCCTCCACCACGAGATCACCGTCGATCAGGTGAGGAAACTCCTCACCCACGGCAAGACCGACGTCATCAAGGGCTTCGTCTCCAACCGCACCAAGCGCAAGTTCGATGCCCACCTCACCTTCGACCCCAAGGAAGGCAAGATCGGCTTCGAGTTCCCGCCGCGCCCGGCGAAAAAGACAGCGGCAAAAAAGGCGGAGTAACTGCAGCGGCAGGCTGTGACCGTCGCTGACTGGCAACCAGCCCGGGAAGCGAATGAAGAAGCTGCACGCGGATCATTGGATCATGCACATCGGCGCTCACAGAACGCCGTTAGAACCCGCCGAAACGCAGCGCTCCAACGGGCGCGGCTCCCACGGCGCTTGCGGATTTCCCGCTCGATCAAACCGGTTCCTCGGATTCGCCCGGCGCAAGCAGGCCGCGATCCACCAGGAAGCGGTCCGCCGCCCGGATGGTCAGCTCGAAGTTGCGGTGGCTCACGTTGAAATTGAAGAACGGGTGGTCCGCCTTTTCGTAATCCACCAGCTCGCAGCGGTTACCCCAGAACCTCACCTTGCGCACGAAGCGCTCGCACTCGCTGAAGGGCGTGATGCGGTCGGATTTGCCATGAAACAGGATCATCGGCGGCAGCTTGCGCCGGATCAGGGAAGACGGACTCAGGCGCTTGGCGCTGCGCGCATCCGGAAAACGGCTGTGTGCCGTGCCCTTGGCCACGGTGTTGACCAGCGCGCTGAAAAGCATCAGCGCCTGCGGCCGGCAGTCGAGCCCATCCACCGGCGGCATCGCCTTGGGCTTGGGCATCGCGGTAAGCAGCGCAAGCAAGGCCCCGCCTGCGGCACCGCCCACCACCACGCGGTCGGGATC
>JALRFY010000118.1 GCA_023253625.1 Akkermansiaceae bacterium
ACACTTCGATGATGCCGTGGGCATCACCGGCATCGTGCTCACCAAGCTCGATGGCGACGCCCGCGGCGGCGCGGCGCTCTCGATGCGCGCTGTCATCGGCAAGCCGATCAAATACGCCGGCGAGGGCGAAAAAATTGACCAGTTCACCGAGTTCCACCCGGACCGCATGGCCGACCGCATCCTCGGCATGGGCGACATCGTCGGCATGGTCGAGCAGGTCGCCGCCAAGGTGGACGAGAAGGACGCGATGCGCTCGATGAAGCGCATGCAGGAGGGGAAATTCGATTTCACCGATTTCCTCGACCAAATGAAGATGATCCGCAACCTCGGGCCCCTCGACGGCCTGCTGGGCATGATGCCCGGGTTCAACAAGATCAAGAAACAACTCCCCGGCGGTGCCTTGGACACCTCGAAACTCAAGCGCACCGAGGCCATCGTGCTCTCGATGACGCCCGAGGAACGCCGCCGCCCGGAAATCATCAAGGGCCGCCGCCGCCAGCGCATCGCCGCCGGCTCCGGCACCTCCGTGATGGAGGTGAACCAGCTCATCAAGCAGTTCGGCGAAATGCGCAAGCTGATGAAATCCCCCCACAAAATGAAGAACATGATGCGCCAGATGGGCGGCATGCCCGGCATGAAGGACATGATGAAAGGCATGGGCGGCGGCAGGCTGCCATTCTGAACGACCCCGTCAGGCCGGCGTGCCGTAAAACGGCCGGCGTGCCGGACGCAGTCCTTCATGCGTTAAACCACGCATATCCTGCTTTTCACTGCCAGAAAATCTAGCCAACGCTATCAAGGATGCGCTTGATTTAATCGAAATCCACAATCCTTGAAAATTTTTTCAGCCTTTCCCCCATTTTTTTAGCCTGCCCTCCCATTTGTCCCACCCCATTGTATAAAGTGGCGGCATGTCAGGACACACATGCACCAGCGCGCCATCCCCCGCGCAACCCGGAGCCACTCACCGGCAGCCGTCTCCGTCCAGCCGAAGCCCGGCTTCCGGAGCGTTCCATGCCGGTTACGGCTCGTTTTCGGAATCCAGGCCAAAGCCAGCCACAAGCACGATGCGCGCCACCGCGGCCATCCCCTTGCGAATCGCGCCATCCAACGCGGGAAATTGGGTTAATCGGCCATGCTCCAGGCGAGTCCCCACGAGCCATGGCGAGTGAAAAACCTGGAATTTCCCAATTTGCCTGCCCCACATTATGCCTTAGTATATATACTTTGTATTGCTTGATCAAACATGTCTCCTGGCGATCATGGTGGCTGAAATACCTTCCAAAATGTCAAATCCCTCCCAACGTCGAACCATTGCCCGGAGCGGCACATTGCCCGCAGGTGCGAATGGAGCGGGTGTCCGGAATCACCGGGATCTTCTCCGGATGCCGCATCAGGTCATCATTTTGAGCAAGGAAGCGAAAAGCCGCGCAGAGCTGCTTGAATTGCTTGCTCGGGAGGGATTCACGGTGGCCTCGTTCCGTGGCATGAAGGACCTGCTCAAAAGCGCTCCACCGGAATCGCTCTGCTGTGTCCTGCTGGAAAACAACCCGAACAGGGGGGCAAGCGCGCTCGATGCCCACATCCATCTGCGGAAAAATGGCTGGTGCGTGCCCGCGATTCATCTATCCGATACTTGGAACACCCGCTCCGTGGTCGAGGCCATGCACCATGGCGCGGAAAATTTCCTCCTCAAGCCGTTCGAGCCCACCGGGCTGATCGATGCGGTGCATCTCGCGTTGCGGCGTTCTTATCACATCCTGTCCAAAGCGAAGGCTTGCGCGATGCTCGCCTCGCTGAACCAGAAAGAGAGGCGGATCGTTGAAATGGCCGCCTCAGGCCTGCTGAACAAGGAGATCGCGGACCAACTCGAGCTGGCACTGGTCACGGTGAAGGTTTATCGCGCCAGCGCCATGCGCAAACTGGGAGCCGGCGACGCCGCTACGGTCGGCCGCATCGTGGCTCTATCCGAAATCGACCAGTCCGTTTGGTTCAACGGCCATCACGGATCCCGCCCGAACGACATGCCTCCGCAGGCAAAACGGAAGTAGTTTTCCGCCATGCGCCGGCAATTTCACTCCTGCTTCTGCAGTATCGTTTAATCAGCCATCATGCCCGCTCACAAAGTCCCCCTCCATGAACACCATTCTGCTGATTGAAAGCGATCCGAAACACCGCCAGCGCATCCAGAGACTGCTCGCCGCAAAACGCTATCAGGTGGTTGCCCACGAGGATCCACAGGGACTTTTGGAACGCAGTAGGATTTCCTCCGTCTCATGCATTCTGTGTGAGATTACCTGCCATGAAGGCAAGGACGCGATGGCTCTGCTCGTCCAGATCCAGAGCCGGGGCTGGCGGATTCCAGTGGTCTTCATGGCAGCGACATGCCACGTCCCGCTGATCGTCAGTGTGATGAAGGCTGGCGCGATGGGCATGGTGGGCAAATCGGACAGGCCCAAGGATCTTCTGGCCACACTCGAGGATGCGCTGGCAAGGACGCGGGAGACGGGCAAGCCCAAAAAAAACGGCCATGCTGCCACGGATAAGGTGAAATTGCTGTCTCAACGGGAACTCGAGGTGACCAGGGCGGCGGCGGCCGGCATGAAAAACGAGGACATTGCCAAGCATCTCGGCCTGGCGCTGATCACCGTGAAAGCCCATCGCTCCAATGCCATGCGGAAGCTTGAGGCAGGAAACATCGTCCACCTCACGCGGATTGCCTACATGACCGGGCTGGTCGATCCTATTCACACGGAGGAGATTGCCGCCCCGCCGCACGGCGGCCACGGCAAGGCGCCAAAGACCCGGGCACCGGCCGCCAGGCGGGGTGCGCGCAAGAAGCCGTGATCATGGAAAACATGGCCCACGCCCGGGCAGCCATGCAGATTGCGTGTCGATGCCCCCCACAGACAGCGGCGGACCCGGCGGGATCCAATTGCGCCCGGTTTACGGCGTGTTTCTGACAAGCCGCTCGAATTTGCCACGCTCGGATGGCAGCAGCTCCGACCATGGCAGGGCGCGGAGTGCCGGATCGTCATTGCCAATGCGGCCATTGCGCAATTGGGTCACGAGATGGATGGCGCGCAATTGGGGCGGAAGACCGGCGACATCGGCCGTGAGCGGATCGAGGACCGACGCCGCAAGATCCGGGCGATCGTTGCACAGGTGGGCGAGTGCGACGGTGTATTGAAGCGGTATCAGATCCGGTTTCTTGCTGAGCAGCGTTTCAAGCTCTTGCAGCACAATCTCCGGTTCCAACAGCTCGTTGATACAGGCCAGGTAGGCATACTGGGTCACCAGCCCGGCATTCCTCGGCTCGAATGCCAGGTAAATGGTGATGACTTCCATGATGGCGCGTTCGTTGCCCTGCCCGGCCAAGGCGCTCAGCAATGGCTGGAGCGAGCCATAGAGCGGCAAGGGCCCCCGGCCGGTGCGGATCGCGGCCAGCAGCGCCTGCCGCGCCTCGTCCTCCATGCCCATGGCCATTGCCATCCGGTGCAGCTGCAGGTAGGCATCGTCCGCCCGCGAGGCCAATGCCTCGTTCATGGCGGCGGCCCATGCCTCGGCTCGGCCCACGGTATTCGTGCCTTGGGTGGCGATCCCCGCCCGCCATGCCAGCTCCTGCAAGCGTCCGAGTTCCGGCGGTTTTGCATCCAGCATGGATTCCACAAGCCGCCAGTTGCCTGCGGCTCGCGCCGCCTCCAGCAACAAGTCGCTGATTCCGGCCTCCGCGGCCTGGCGGACATCCGGAAAAACCTCCAGCAGCCGGTCGTGCAAACCCATCGCCGCAAGAAATCGCGCCAATTCCACTGGCTCGCGGTCCCGCCACCTTCGGATCGCATCGTCGATGATCTCCCCGCGCTCCACGAAACGAGCGGAGTAATCCATGCGTGCGATCATCAGCGCGGCGCGGCCGTCGTCCTCCTCCGCCAGCATCTGCCGCACCGGACGCAAAAGAGCGGGTTGCAAACGCAACGGCGGGATCGATTCCAGTAATTCGAGCCATGTGGCCAACTCATCGCGCGCCGCAGGGAAGGCAACAGCGATCCGCTGTTGCGCCTCCTGATATGCTTCACTGCTGCCATTGGCGATCAAGATCCGTAGCAAGGCCCTCTGGCACGCCGCATCCCGCTCTCCCTCCGGCACGGCCAAAAGCGCCGTGGTGGCCTCCGCGTGCTGGCCCTCTGACGTCAAACGCCCCGCCAACGCCACCGCGAAACGCGGATCCGTCCGACAATCCTCCGGCAGCACCCCCCACAGCTGCGCGACCAAACCCAGCGGAATGCGATCCACCAGCGCAAGGAAACCAGTCAGGCGATCAGCCACAGTACTCTCGGGGTGCTCGATCAAAAAGCGGGCGATTTCAGAGTGGCGCGGATCTTTGAGCGAGGCGGTGGAGCGCTCGAAGATGCGGACGGTTTCCAGCCGCACATCACCAGTGCGGAGCACCGCAAGTGAATGATCGCGCGCCTTTTGCATCTGCCCGGCCTCCAGCGCCTGGCGCGCCTGATCGAGGTTGCGCTCCACCCGCCACGCCTGGATCTGCCGGTAAACGGGCTCTCCAGCGAGCAGGGCCAGCCCGCCGCACAGCACTGCCAGCAGCAGCAAGCGCACGAGCAGCGGCAGGTTCACCCACCAGCCGAGGAATCGGGTAATGTATTCAGCAATCATGGCACCTGTTCGGTTTCTGGCATTTCAATCGTCTTTGGCGAGCCGGCTCCGTGCCGCGTCGTCCGGTCCCGCCCGCCTGACCAACACCCGCCGTTCGGTGGCCAGTTGATCGGACAGGAAGTAGAAAATCACCGCACTCGCCACAAAAGCCGCCAACCCCAGGGAGTCGTGCGCCGTTTCGAATGCCTCCACCCCGTGGTCGAAGCGGATGATGGCGAGTAGGTAGGTTCGCACCGTATTCACCAGGAAACCGGTCACACAAGCGAAAAGCAGCAACATGACCGCACGGTCCGGCTTCAACCGCTGCCACTCGGCGAAGAACCACGTCGCCATCAGAAAGCTCTGGAACGAGCGCACGCCACTGCACCCGTCTGTCACCTCCACGGTCACATCGTGCAGCCGCAAGCGGTCCCCGAGCACCTCCACCGGCCGGCCGAACCATTGGAACCACTCCGCCGTGGCCGTGACCACCCGGTCGGTCAACCATTCGATGATCCCGCGTTCCAAAACGCTTGGCCACGGCAATGCCGAAAGCCACAACAGGGTGATGCAAAGGAAACGGGCGGAGCCGCGCCAGCCGATCACCGAGGCGATCAAGACATGACCGAACACGGCCGCCGCGCCACCCAGCAGCCACATGGGCATGCGCCACGAAGGATCGACATGCCCCAGCACCCGCAGCACCAGAAACCAAGGCAACAGTCCACACCACAGGACGAGCCAATACCGCGCCGGCTGGCGGACATCCTGCCGTTGCAATTGCCACCAGCGCCGCAGCATCAGCCCGATCGCCGCCGGCGGCACGAACCAGCCGTAATCGTAATACATGCCATGCCGCCACACCTGCATGGACGCCACCATCGCCGGCAGCCATGCCGCGATCACCAGCGCCGGCACCAGCCAGACACCAAAGGAGGCCCCGCCCGCTGAACGGGGGGCGGGACGTCTCGCTGTCATGATCGTATCCATTGCCATCCGCAATCCATGCCCGTCGTGGCATGGCGATCCAATACATTTCCCCATCAAATCCCGCAAGCGGCATTGCCCGCGGGATTCGTCATTCCGCAGCCCGCGCCATGGGCTGCGCTTCCACCGGCGCATCGGCCAGCGGCGTGATACCCACCTGCCATCGATAGATCCTCAGCTGGTGTCGCTGCGCGATGGCTTCCAGCTGTTCGACGAGTTCCGGCCGCGGGTGATTGATGGCGAGCACGATGCCCCGCAGGCCGCGTTTCTCCACCAGCTCGGGAATGACGGAGAGCCCGCCCAGAATGCGGAACGAACGCAGGCGGCGGCCGTGCAATGAGCCGGACTCATCGAGAAAGCCCAGTATCTTCATGCCCGGATAGAAATCGTGGGGACTGGACTTGAGATGATCGAGCAACAAGGTGCCGAGGTCGCCGGCGCCATAGACCACCACCGACCCGTGATCGCCCTCGCTGTGGGCATTCGGTCTGCCGTGCCTCGCCTCGAGCCCGAACTCGCGGAACAAATCCAGCAGCACCCGCGGCAGGCACACGCCGGCCGCCGCGAACACATAACTCATCATGGCCATCCGCAAGCTGCTCCATTCCAACGATGTATGAATGAGGCTGAACAGCGTGAAGGTGCCCAGCGCCGCCACCATGACCCAGAATTGAAGCGACAACAAATCCCGCATGGTCGCCCGCGCCCACAGGCGCATGTGCACCTTGGCAGCCAGCGTCGCAAGCATGCCGAGCATTGCGAAAACCATCACGAACTTTGCCAGCTCCAGCCAGTCCTTGGTGCGCGTCAGGAAGTTGGTCTCCAATATCAAGGCCAGCACGCCGGCCGCCAGGAACACCAGCTGGTCATACACGAACATGGCCACCGCCATCCGCCGCCAACGGGTGGGCAGCTTGATGGCCATGTGCACCGCGCTGCCCGTGTGCTCGATCTCCACCCGCGCCAGGTGCCGCAGCGCCACCAGTCCCACGATCAGGAAGCCGACCAATGAAAGGCCCAGCACCCTGTCGCCGAACAACATCGGCAGGAAGGCCAGGGTGGAAAACAGGATCGCCATGCCCTGCAACACCATGGCCACCTTGCGCTGCGATCCGCCGGAAGCCAGAAAACGGTGATGCAGGTGGTCACTGTCCGCATCGAACAATCCGCCCAGAACCGGATCTCCGCGCAACTGGCGGATCAGACGCCGCGCGCTGCGCCGCCAAACCGCCAGCAAGACATCGAACAACGGCACACCCGCCACCGCCACCGGCAGCAGCAACACACCCATCACCGCCCTGCGGCCCACCGCCTCGGTGGCCACGGTGGCCAGAAAAAAACCCAGCAGCATCGAGCCCGCATCACCCAGGAAAATCCGCGCCGGATTGAAGTTGTAACGCAGGAACCCCAGCACTGCCGCACCCATCACGAAGAGAACCACCGCCTGGGACGTAAGCCCGTTGATCCACGACAGGCCGCCCAGTGCCAGCGCCGACACCACTGCCAGACCGCCGCACAACCCGTCCAAGCCATCGATCAGATTGAAGGCATTGATCAACACCACCGCCCAGATGGTGAACAACACAAAGTCCCAGCCATGGTGCCAACCCTCCGGAAACACACCCGTCTCGAACGGATACAGGACAAAATACACAGTGGGTGCCAGGACATGGGCGGCCAACTTGACCAACGGGCTCAATCCCCGGCGGTCGTCCACCACCCCGGCCACGATCAACACCGTGGAACCGGCCGCGAATGCCAGATACCAGTCCCAATGCACCAGCAAGGTGATCGGTATCCACCCGGCGGCCACCCCCAGACCGACCACGAGCATGAAGGACAGCCAGATCGCGATCCCACCCGCCCGCGGCACAGGCGTGTAATGAATCCTGCGCTCACCGGGCTCGTCCATCAATCCCAGCGCCGGTGCCCAGCGGATCATCAGGCGGTTCAGACCGAGTGACATCAGCAGCGCCGCAATGATCACCAGGATAGACTCGTGCAACATGTCAGTGGGATGGTGATTTGCCGGATGCAAACGACGGGCGGAAAAACCAATTTGCCACGCCACATGTCAAGAAAGGAAAACCAACGAATGACTATACCAAAGCACGTGGATCCAAAAAAACAGCACGCCATGTTCCACGGCGCGGTGCATGGAGTCCATGCCATCCGGGGGCGTGCGCAGCGTTTCGTGCCGGAATGATCCGGCCCGGCCGGCGGCCGGAATCTCATGGTCCGCGATTGCCAATGGAATGTTTCCGTCTAGCACCGGGCCAGACAGGCAGCCACCCGCCCGGAATTGCGCCGACCACAGAAATGCGCGGCTGCGAAGCCACCGGCCGCTTGGCCGCGCTGCGCGCGCACCACTGGATCGCGCGCCTCCTCGATCGCCGCGGCAAGCTGGTCCACCGCGCCCGCTTGCACCACCCAGCCGCCGCCGCTTTCCCGCACCCAACGGGCGAGACTTGACTTGGGGTCGCCGATGAAAATGACCGGTCTTTGCACCGCGAAGATCCCCTGCAACTTGCTTGGCAGCATGGTGCCCGTCCAGGCCGGAGCGAGCGATACCAGATGCACGTCGCCACTGCGCAAATGATCGCGCAGGCGGCCACGCGGCACGTAATCGTGCAATTCAAAAACCGGGGACGGGAAAGTTCCGCGGAATTCCTCCAGTTCCTGGCGCCGCTTGCCGCCCCCGAAAAACGCGAAGCGGGTCTTCGCCATCGTGTCCGGCAGCACCGCCGGATGTTTCGGCATGCCGTGCTCGTCGCGGTCCGCCATCCCGATGAGCCGGCGCATCACCTCGCAGATTTCGCCGAATCGATGGCCGAGGCCCATGTTCCCTGAATACATCACCACCAGCTCGTCATCCGCCCAGCCGCGTTCGCGCCGCAGCAATCTCACCGCCTCACGGCTGTCGCCCGCCGCCTCGTCCACCGCATCCTCGCCTGCGCCCCCCCACAACGGCACCCAATGCACCACGGCGGCGTCATCGCCTGCCACCCCATCGTTCCATTCCACGGCTTCCCGCCCACGGGCAGTCATTTCCACCAAGCGCTCGGCCATGTCAGGCCCCAGCGTCAATACCGCCGCGCATCGGCGACCGCCCATCCCCCACTTCGCCGCGAAAGTCAACACGCCATGCCGCAAACCGTTGTTTTGAAGCATGCCGTGCGCCGTCATCACATCCGGATACACATCCATCACCCAATGCGCGTGATCCGCCCCGCGGAGCTTCGATATCAACCGCGCCAACACCGACAAATACGGCGGCGTGGTCAGTGCCACAACCCGGTCCGGCCGCGGATGCAAGCACGCCAGCCTCCACGCCACGCCAAAATAATATGACCCGTAATCCAGCAGCTTGCCAATGAAGCTCCCCCTGCCGAACTTCGTCGCCCCGATGCGCTGGATGCGCATACTGCCTTCCGGTTTCCGGACTCCGGTCTCTGGACTCTGGTCCCTGCCTTGCGCATACCCTCCGTCCGCGCACAGAACCGTCACGTCGTGTCCGGCCCCCAACAGGCGCTCCACCACCGACTCCAACATCACTCCGGTCGGAGCCGCGTCCGGAGGATAGTATTGATTCAGAAAAACAAGATGCATGACGGGAACGGGAACAGGCTGACGACGCTTCCGGGGATTTTGTATCATTTTTTGGTATAAAACGACATCCCGGCTTCCAGCCCCTGATTCACATTCCTGAAAAACCGCACCATTCCGCGGCCTTCGCTTTGTGACGCGGCCTCCCATTACGCCATCCCCCCGCCCCCGGCCTGCTCCGCTGCAGCAGACCCGCCGCCAGCAACAAGCCCGCCAACGCGTTGGTCGGCTCGGGGATGGGCGTCCAGTTGAGCGTGCCACCGCTGATGCTGAAGCCGCCGTAATTGCCGATCATGGATGAGACGTCGACCGTTCCCTCCCAGTATTGAATGCTGGAGAAAACCGGCCCGAATGAAAGCGAACCGGTTTGCTCCGTGTCCATGAAGATATCGGCCCAACTGCGTGAGCTTTGCCAGAAGCTGCCGGCGAAGCTGCCTGCGGTGAGCACCGCCTTGAACACCGCGTCGGTGCCGCCCAGCGTGCCTCCCACGTTCACCGCATCGTAGTTGCTGCCGCGCCCGGATTCGTTGGCGGTCAGCTCCCACTCGAAGATCGAGCCGGTTTGGTAGGTCAAATCACCGCTCACATTTTGAATCCCGATGCTGTTGCCGGGCGCGTGGGTGGCACCACCGGCGATCGCCACATCGCCAGTGATCGTGCCGCTGCCTTTGAGAGTCGCGCCAGCGGCCACGCTCACGTTCGAGGTGATTCTGCCCGTGCTGTTCACCCCCACGACAAGAGTGCCCTGATTGACCTGCGTCGGGCCGCTGTAAGTGTTTGCGCCCAGAAGCTCGATGGTGCCCGCTCCACTGACCGTCACCCCGCCTGCTCCGCTGATCGTGTTGCTGAAGCGCACCAGCCCGGCCTCGGAGCCGCTGGAAAGCGTCGTCGAGCGGCCGAGTGAGAGAGTCCCGCTGTAGATGACGTTCTGCGTGCCGCTCTCGCGCCCGATGATCGTGGTCCCCGTGCCGTGGTTGGCCACGATCACATGGTTCGAGAGTGTGCCGCTCGCGTTGCGCAGCAAAGCGGTGCCAGCGCTTCCCGTCACTGAATCGTTGAGTGTGACGGTTCCCGTTCCCAATGCGGAATTGGCGTTCCAGTTTACCGAGCCGGCACGAATGGTCAGGCCGCCGGAAAAACCGGATGAGCCCGATGACAAACTCAGCTTGCCGGCACCATCCTTGAGAAGCGAGCCACCACCAGTGATGGTGCCGCTGTAGCTGTAATCATTGGACCGGTTGAAAACCACAAGCCCGTCGCTGGCGAGTGTGCCGGTCCCTGAAATCGCACCTGCTGTGCCTCCGGCACCAATTCTCAATGTGCTCCCGGCCTCCACGATGGTGCCGCCGGTGTAGCCATTCGATCCTGTCAGCGTGGCGGTCGTATTGCCGGTGATCTCCAGTTTGCCGGTGCCAGTGCCATTGGAAATGGCTCCACCGATCGGGATGAAGTTGCCACCGGTCAGCCGCAGCGTGTTGCCATCCGTGGTGAGCGCGCCGTTGAATGCCAGATTCCCACCGGTCGAACGGAATTCCACGATGCTCCCGTTCAAGCTGATTGGAGCATGGAATGTGTGAAGGGCCGCGGAGTTGTTCCGGATATGTGAATCCAACCGGATGCCGCCACCACCACTGGCGTTGAAGGTGCGGGAGCTGTCCGCACCGCCGGCAAAGGTGAGCGATGCAACATTGAAAATGGCTCCGTTGATGGTGCTCGTGGTGCTGTAATTGTTATCAAAAATGAGGTGATTCGATGTCCCGGTGGCTGTCGCATCCGCATTTTGATCGGGCCTGCCACGGTTATCATCCGCAGTCATGTAATACCATGGAAGCTGCGCCACGTCTTCATTCCACCAAACCGAACTGTTTGAATTCTCGCGCCAATAAACATCCTGCTGCCCCCAAGCCGTCCCGGCCCCCGCGAGCAACCCAATGCCCATCCCGGACTGAAACACCCGCACGACGCGGGAGCGCAACATGATTGAAAACAAATGGCCGTTAGAAGACGTAGATTCCATGAAGTGGGGGGTATATTCAATCCGCCCACATTCAGCGATTCGCCCAAGGCTTCAAGCCACAAATGCAGGCATTCCCGAAAAAAGAATAAGGCCGCCTGCAAGCAGACGGCCCATTTCATCCGGCGGTAGCCGCCCCGGCGCTGGCAACAGACCTGCCACCAGCCTTGGTTCAGGCTCCTACCGCCATCATGAACCGGACTTGAAGGCGGGTGGAGGCGGTGGAAGCGCTTCTTCTTTGCCTGCCAAGGACCAAAGACTACGGGTGGCTGCAGGGAGGCCCCGCGGCTTTGCTTCACCCGACTTCTGCTGGGATCAGGCGCAGAAACTCCAAATTGGGAAACTGGCTGAAATCGGCATCGAAAGAAACCATCCGGCAGCCATGGAATTCCGCCAAAGCGGCAAGATAGGCGTCGGTCCAGAGGTGATGGGCAAAATCCACACGACGAGAAAACGCCATGAATTCCTGGTCCATGCCCCACGAATCATCCAGCAGAACAACCCCGGCCTCGACGCGGTAGCGATGTATCAGATCCCAGGCTTCACCGGGAGCCAATGGGCGGCTGAGCACCTTGGGGTGGGTGCTAAGACGCAGGAAGCCAAGCATCGTTACCCGACAGAATGCGATCGAGGGGGAGGATTCGCCCCGCCAGTAGGCCAGGGCCCTCGGGTGATGGAGGTGGTTCTCATCGGCCAGCGCAAGCCACACGTTCACATCAGGCAGGTCCGTCATGATTCAGCCTCGCTGTTGCGGCTTGGCATGCGGCAGGACTTGAGTTCTTCTTCTTCGAGAAGCGCGACCAGCTGCCGATTGGTCCAAGGTGGCGTCGGGGCATCTCCCGGCACTTTCCGGATCGCAACAGGCGGACCGTCCCTGCGAATCGCCGCTTGCCCCCCCTTCCCCACAGCCCCACCATGCAAACCCGCTTGAATCAACCCCACGACCACTTCCCTCAGAGTGGTCCCTTGCTTCACCGCCATCATCTTGGCTTCCCGATATAGCCCGTCAGGAAGATCGATCGTCGTGCGCATGAATGCACACTCACACAAAAACACAATGCGTCAAGCGGGGGAGTGCGCCCAGGGCGGCTACACCAGGGACCATGCGGACGAATTTTGACCACGAATCCGCTCTTCATTCCAAATTCAAGATCCCCTCCCACCTGCCTTCACCATCGTCCCCGCGGGCACCACCGCTCCCGGGCCGACGAACACACACGCCGCGATCCAGCAGCTCTCGCCGATCTCGATCGGTGCGGTCATCAGGTCGAAGCCCTCTTTCTTGAAATCGTGATTCCCCGTGCACAGGAAGGCCCGTTGGGAAATGCATACATGCGACCCGATCCGCACCCGGTCCAAACTCAGGATCAGCACCTCGTCGCCGAGCCACACGTGGTCGCCGATCTCCAACCGCCACGGCATCGTGATGTTCACCCGCGAGCGGATCACCACCCCCTCCCCCACCTTCGCCCCGAAAAAACGCAATGTCGCCACCTTGACCGGCGACGGCACCGGAAACCACGGCGCGAAGAGCAGTGATCGACAAACCCACCAGAGGGCTTCCTTCCATCGCGGCACCCCGCGGGAATAAGACGAGTTGTCGAATTTCGAGAGATCGATCATTTGAAGAACGAGTCAGGAGGCAGTCTGGATTGGTTCAGGGAACGGAGGAAGCGTTGGGGCCTGTCAGTGGAACCCGGAAATCAGTTGCAGCGTCTCTGCCAGCGGCCGGGCGTGAATGTGCTTCCCCAGAGGAAACGAAAATTGCCCTGGATACACGACGATCAGTTCATCAAGGTGAAGGTCGGTGATGGCGGCGTGCATGGATTTGGTGCTGCGCGGGGTTTCGGTGTATTTGAATTCGATTCCCAGACGCCGCCGCCCTCGAATCAAAAGCAGGTCCAGCTCGGCTCCGGCGTGGGTCGCCCAGAAATACGCTTGGGCGTCATCGGCCGCTGCCAGGATCTGTTCGATACAGAATCCCTCCCACGAGGCTCCGCACTTCGGATGCCCGCGCAGGTCGTCGGTCGTTTTGATTCCCAGCAAGCCATGCAGCAATCCGCTGTCGCGAACATACACTTTGGGATGGCGGACCAGCCGCTTGCCCTGATTCTCAAACCACGGCGGGAGCGAGCGCACGACGAATGCGCCACTCAGGATATCCAGATGGCGTCGGGCAGTCATGGCGGATTCACCCAGTGAGCGCCCGAATTCCGACGCATTCCACACCCCGCCGTGATAATGTGCGATCATCTGCCAGAGCCGACGCAAGGCCTCAGGGGCGGTGCCGATCCCAAAACGGGCAAGATCCCGCTCCAGAAAAGTCCGGATGAAACTGCTACGCCACTTCAGGCTGTCAACATCGGTAGCGGCGAGAAATGCAAGCGGAAACCCGCCGCGCACCCAAAGCCGTTCCAGCTCCGCGCTCCCCACTTCGCCCAAGCCGAATCCGCTCACATCCACAAACTCCACCCGCCCCGCCAAGGACTCCGATGCGCCCCGGATCAGATCCGGGCTTGCGCTTCCAAGCATCAGGAACGTTGCAGGCTGCGGCACACGGTCGGCCAGAACTCGCAAAATCGGCAGCAAGTCCGGGCGCATTTGAATCTCGTCCAACACCACCAACCCCTCCAGCTCCCCCAAGGCCTGCTTGGGCAAACTCAAGCGAGCCGAGTCCACCGGATCCTCCAGATCGAACACAGTCGCCTTGCGCGTGCTCGCAAGATGCCTTGCGAGCGTGGTCTTGCCCGACTGCCGCGGCCCGAGAAGCGCCACCACACGGCTGCGCTTCAAAGCCGTTTCAACCCGTATCGTCAGTTGATCGCGCGCAATCATCCTTGAATCATGCACAGCGGATGTTGGCTTTTCAAGGATTTATACTGTCGAATCCAAGTCTGAGCATAGGCGGGAATCGTTCATAGGCAGCGTTTGATGGGTTCCTTCCGCCGCATCATTGCCGGCCGTCTTCCGCCCGACCACCTCCCAACCGGGCGGTGAGAGCACCCCATGCGCCGCCCTTAGCCGCGCATGATGATATGGCTCAAAGCGGGCGAAATGGATGACGATGCGCATGTTTTTTTGTCGGTTGCGCCGGGGGCGCAGTCCTTGGCCCGCTGTCTCTGGCCGTGCTTGTGTGCAAAGCTCGATTCAAGCGCTGAACAAGCGAGGCTCATAAAGTGAGCGATAAAGCTTGTTCATGATCGCCCATGGACAACGGACCAAGGACGCAGCGAGGCCGCAGACCAAGAAGACCGCGCAGCGGCAATCGCGGGTTCACTCGTCATCGCTCTCCAAGCACTTCCATGATGCGGCGGTAAACAGACACCGAAATCATCAGTCCATGACGCTCGACGGCCTGATCGATCATTTCGCGTGCACCCCGAGCATCGAGTAGTTGATGCTCGACGGATTTCACGAGAACGCCGCAGAATCCGATCACGCCAAGTTGATGTTCTTTGGCAAAACGCCGCAGCAGGCGATCGTCGGCGATCAGCCAGTCCGCGTGGTTTTTGACGGCCCAAGCCAGGGACGACTGGTCGCTGCGGCTTAACGCACGCGATGGAAACAGGCTTCCTTCGAAATCGATGATTTCCACTTTGGCCAACCAGCGCCGCAAGCGCTCGGCTTCCAAGGGACCTGCGCGCTCGCCCAAAACTTCATCCGCCACGCATTGCAACACCACCCAGCGGCCAGGGAGCAGCGCTTGCAATAAGGCCAGCGCATCCACCTTGGCCAGGAAGATCAGCGGACTGGCATCGCAGATCACACAGCGGGCGGATGAATCAGACCTTAGCATGGAGATCTTCCTCGAATTCCTCAACTCCGTATTGCATTTTGACGCCCGCAGCCGCCAGCTGTGCCAGCAAATCCCAAGTGCATAGACCGCCGATCTCCGCCGCCCGCGCCAAGCTGACCCGTTGGCTGGAGTAGGCAGCGACCGCTGCTTCCAAACGCATTTGCTGCATGCCCTTGCGAACCAGACTGCGGGTCATACCCGAACGATCAAGCCCCGAGCCTGCTGCCAATTCATCCAGCACGAGAAGCTCTTCTTCATTCAGACGCGTGGAAACCGTTTGCGTTTTCATGTCTACAATATGACTTTTCGAAAACACCATGTCAAGCTGAGGGCTGTAAAAAACCGCCAAACCCTCCTGAAATGCGCGCGACGCAGCCCCCTTCCGCATCCAAGCACCAAAGACCAAGAACTACACAACAGGCGTAAAACCGCACAACGCCTCGGCCAGATCATCCAACGAACACTCCGGCGGGCGGATGTCGGGCGGGCGCTCGTTCATTGCCACGCGGCACGGTCCCTCGCCAGCGGACGTTCGGCACGGTGCCCGCCCTGGTCCGAACCGGCGATCACGAATTGCCATTCGTCCTGACCCCTGACCCCTGACCCCTGACCCCTGACCCCTGACCCCTGACCCCTGACCCC
>JALRFY010000130.1 GCA_023253625.1 Akkermansiaceae bacterium
CCAGCACGGGCCACAGGATCGCTTTCATGGAGTAACCGTTGCGGTTTTTACCAGCAGCAGATCGATCAGTTCTTTCGCGGAGCCGATGCCCTCCAGATCGTATTCGGGCGCGCCATTATCCAAGGCACCGCCGCCGTGCGCGGTGAGTTCCAGCAAGGTGTAGGGGTTCCCCTGGCCCGGCTGGATGAAGGCGGTGTAAAGCAGCGACGGTTGGCCGAGTTCCTTGTCGGGATGGGCCTCGTTGGGGTCGCCCGCGGCATTGATTTCCACACACAGCACGAAGCCGTCGTCGCCACCGCGCTTGAGTTTCTGATCGAGGGTGAACGAATGCTCGGGCGTGGCCCCGGTGAAGGCATCCACCTTGCCGTGCGGATCAACCCCGGAAACCACCGTGTGCTTGTGCCGCCAGATCGGCAGCAACTGGTGGCGGCTCGTCTTGATTCCCTGCCATACGACATCCTCGCCGTAGGCCAATGCCGCATCGAGGTAGAGTGTCTCGATGATGGTGCCGCTGTTGGTTTCCGCCCACACCGCCATGGCGGGGGCGTTTTTCAGGCCATCGCGAAAACGGACCATCAGCGAGAGCGCGGTGTCCGCATCCTTGCCGGGCCGCCGGGCCACGAAACGGTGTGCGGAATCGACATCGAGCATCCCGGCCAGCGGCGAGGCACGCACGATCTCCACCTTGCGGCGCGCCTCGTAGCTCGCCTCCATCACCTGCCGCGCCGGCCAGACGTCATAGATCGAAACCACCGCCACCAGCGCACAGGCCACCAACACCGCCGCCACCATGCCGCGCGAGGCACCGTGCCCGGAAAGCTTGCCGGAAAAATACCGGGTGCGCGAGACAAGGTGCAGCAGCACCAAGATCACCGTCAGCGCGCCAAACACAATGTGGACCCTCGCCGTGACGATCGAAAACGGCAGCGCGTAGGCCATCGCACCGGTGACCACCAGCGCGGGAAAGCTGAACAACAGACCGAAATTGACCCAGTGGCGCATCACACTTGGTAGCCGATGAGTTTCCTCAGTTCCGGGATATGCTTGTCACCGACTTCGCGCGGCAGGACACCGTGTTTTTTGCAGACCACGGCGGCATAGCCGGTGGCGATGCCCATCTGCGCGCAGGTGTTCATCACACGCGGGCCGGAAAGCCCCACGTGCGAGCAACTGAAGCAGCGCCCCGCCATCATCAGGTTGGCGATGTTTTTCGAGTAAAAACAACGGAACGGAATCTCATAGGTGGCACCGCCGAGCTTCATGAACATCGCCTTGGAGAGGAAGTCGTAAGGCGAGCCGGTCTCCTTGATCTGGTAATGGCCATCGAGTTCGCGCTTTTCCTCGACCACCGTGTCCGGGAAACGGCGCAGCTCGGTGGCGTCCTTCATCGTGTAGATGTAATCGCCCACCAGGCGGCGCGACTGGCGCTTGCCGCCGACGTATGCCACCCACTTGAGTTCGACGGTGGCGTTTTTCGGGTGGCGCTTGGCATTGGCGAACGAGCCGAAGATCGCGCGCAGCAGGTGGTCGCGGATCTGTTCGGCATCATGCACCTGGTTCAGATCGTTGTTGGAATACTCCCAAAACCATTCGCCTTGGACGGCCTCGTGATTCCCGGCCACCGGCATGGCCCATGGCACCGGCGGGAAAGTCGAGCGCTTGGTGCCTTTCTGCGAATTCCACAAGACACTGGTGCCCATCGTTCGCATGTCGGGTTTCTCCGGACTCCACAACTCACCGTAGCGGTCCCAGCCCTCGTCGAATTCATGGCGTGACTCGCGGCCTTCCCGGAATTCCGCGCCAGCCCAGAAACCGAGCCATCCGTCGCCCGTGGCATCAATGAAAACCGGTGCCTTGAAGCGCCGGATCCTGCCGGTGCGCGCTTCGCGGGCCTCGACGCTGGTGATGCGGTCGCCCTCCTTGCCGAGGCCGATGGCGGTGTGGCCCGGGAAGAGATCCGTGCCGGCATCCGCCAGCGCCTTGTCCCGCCGCACTTGGTCCACCTTCGCCTTCTCATCGCCGTTCGGGTAATGATAGGTGTCGATGGTTTTAATGATTTCCTCGCCTTTGCCGTAGATGCCGAGCGTGTGGACGCGTATTTCCTCGCTGGCGTTGCCGCCGAAAAGCGGGCGGTCCTGCACCAGCGCCACCTTGAGCCCGTGCTTGCGAGCCGCCAGCGCCGCGCCGCAACCGGACATCCCGCCGCCTACAATCACCACGTCATAGGTGTCTTCCTCGATTTCGAGCTGCGAGCGTCCGCCAAGGCGGTCCTTCCAAGCCGCCAGTTCCACGAGATTGTCGTTCGGCAAATCCGGATTTTCCTCCCTGGTGAAAAACACGGCATCACAGCGGCCATCGAAGCCGGTCAAATCCTCCAGCTCCAGCGCATGCTCACCGGCCTCCAGCTCGACCGCGCCGCCCTTTTGCCACGCCCAGCCGGGCTCGGTTCCGAACACCGGTTCGAGTGCCTTGCCGTCCACGATCACCTTGAAACGGCCGGGGGCCTCCCACTCGCCGGGGCACCAATCGCGCGTGCGCACCCAAACATGCCACTTGCCACCATCCGCCACGCGGAACTTGGTTCGTGCATTGGCCACCGGCACACCCATCCCATGGGCGAGCAGGAAATGCCCGCCCATCTGCTGGTAAAACTGGGTGTCGAGCGACCAACCTCCGGGTTCATCAAAAGCCGCTGTTTCAAGCAGCACGCCACTGGCACCTTGTCCGCTGGCGGCGAATCCATAACGCGGGGCGACTGCTGCCGTGAAGGCGGCGCCTCCGATAATTCTGACAAAAAATCTGCGGTTCATGGTGCCTGCGTAGTTCAAACATGGCATACCTGTCGCCAAACCCGGTTCTTTCCTGCGGATCGAATCTCGCGCGAAGACACGGCAATTAAGATTTCCCTGTGCCCTTTCGTGCTCCACCCTCGCCCCTGCCCACCATGAGCGCCATCAACGAATTCCTTCTCGCCAACAACCTGCGCATCGCCACCAACCCGTGCGTCAGCCCGGATTTCTGCCTCGACTGGCCGTCGCTGGCCGAAGCCCTGCGCAACGGAACCCAGCTGACCATCCACCCGGAGAGCCGCGTGGCAACCGCCGCCGGCTGGTTTCACCTGGTGGAAAATCCGCATGGCGACCACGCCTGGGTATTCGAGGGCGAAGGGCGACCACTCGCCGGCGATTCCCTGGAACTCAGCGATGGCCGCACGGCATTTCCTGCCACATGGGAAAATCTGCTGGCCATGAAAAACCTGATCCAGGAACACGACCCCGCATCCACCGTGTTTCCCACCGCCAACCAGCAACTCGGAGAGTCCACCATCGGGGTTGGCGCGCGCTTCACCACCCTGCACTGGCCGGGCGTGGACTGGGCGATGGCCCAGCTCGGCATCGGTGTCACCGCCAACCAGAACAGCATCCCCCGGGAACTGGTCTATGACGTGGATGTGATGCTCGCCGGAAAGCTCGACCGCGTCCCCTTCCCCTTCATCGGCACCGATGTGCCCGAGGGCCATCAAGGGCAGAGCGTGCAGGGCATGAGCCATGGCTGCGTGCTGGCGAAATTGAAGTCCGGCTTCCACCGCCGCCGCATCGCCTGGAGCTTCAATGCCGACCACCAACCGGTCGGCGGTGCCTTCGACGCGCGCGAGGACGCGCTGGTGCAGGGCTGCCTGCTCGCTTCCTACATCACCTTCGATCTGTCACCGGAACTGTCCCGCACCAGCGTGCCTGAAGGAGCCGCCGCGATGGCGGACTATGTTTCCTGCCAGATCTCCGCAGACCTGGTGGGACGCGTCAGGCAGCGCGTGGCGGATGCCGGGATCGCGCTCGATCCGGGCGAGTTCCACGAATTGCTCTGCCGCGTGTGGCCGGCAATGCGTAAAATGAAGGCCCGGGACGAGAAATACCGTGCCATCCGCGAGCGCCACTTCACCACTGCTGCCGGCCGTGGATACCTGCGCGAGCTTTCGATCGACGAGCTTCCCGGCCTGACCACGCCCGCGACCACCGCCATCATGCTGGCCCTCTGCGAGGCGATGGAAATGCCCGTCCAATTCATCGCCCCGGCATTCGGCTTCCAGAAAAACATGCCCTATCCGGACAACGATGCGCTGCGGGAGATGATCACGCGCCAGTGGAATGTTTGCCGCGGCTTCGACGTGAGCATCGGGTTTCACTCGGGCTCCGGAAAATCCGCGGAGAACTATCGCGTCATGGGCGAGGTCACCGGCGGACGCCTCGAAATCAAGACCAGTGGCCGCTACACCTATGAAATGGGACGCGCGCTGGCCGCCTCGTCCGATGCCGGCGACCGGGCGCTGTGGCACGATTGGCATGCCTTCACGCTGGAACTCGCCGTCGCCGGTGCCTTTGCCGCCGACGATACCGAGCGTGGCATGGCGCGCAATTTCATTGCCGAATCGCTCAAAACGTCCGGTGCCGAAATACCCGCCGCGCTTTTCGCAAATCCCGATTCATGCCGCGCCGCACTGCTCGCGCTTGCTCCGGACCCCGAGCACATGTTCTGGTTCGAATACAATTTCCTATACGTGCTCGCCGCTGACGGCCGGGCGGAGAAGACGGCACTCGGCGATCACTCCGCCGCAGGCTATCGCCAACGGGCGAGGTTCTATGCCATCAGCGACGAAGGACGCCTGCGCTATGCCGCCAACGTCGCGCGATATATCATCTTCCTGTGCGAAACCACCGGCATCGTGCCGCCGGAACGCTGCGCCCGCGCATTGGCGAAGCTTGATGATGACTCAAGCCGCGATGCATTCCTCGCAGGGATCGGTTGATAGCCTGATGGCAAAACACATTGCCATCCATCCGCTTGGATGCCTTTGCACCGGCATCCAGGCGGAAAATCGGCTCGGACGAGGCCGTTCAGCGAATCAGTGACAATTACCGGGGCGCGGGAAGATCCGCATTCCACCTGGTCATGGCGTGGCGGCGGCTTGTTCGGCGCGGGTCTCGGTGGCAAGGACGTCCTCGCGGAGGTCGCTGCCTTTGCGACGGCTCCACCACAGGACGATCGGCGAAGCCACGAAGATCGACGAATAGGTGCCGACGACCAGGCCGACGAGGATGGTCGTTGAGAAATCGCGCAGCGCCGATCCGCCGTAGCCAGCGAGGATAGCCACGGTGACGATGGTGGTAAGAGAGGTAAGCAAGGTGCGCGAGAGGGTGGCGTTGATCGCCTCGTTCATGATCTGTTTGATCGAACCGGTGCGGATGAGCAGGGTTTCGCGGATGCGGTCGAAAACGATGATGGTGTCGTTCACCGAATAGCCGGCGATGGTGAGGATGGCACCGACGTGGATGAGCGAGAGCTCCTCGCCGAGCAGGACGACCACACCGATGGCGATGGCGCAGTCGTGAAGCAGGGCAACGAAGGCGCCGATGGCGAATGAGAACTCGAAGCGGGCAGTGACATAAATGAGAATGCCGATCAGTCCGACGGCCAGGGCGATGAGCGATTCGCGGAGGAATGTCCCGCCGATGAGCGCGGAGACCTCCTCCTTGCTGGCGTCGATCACCCAGCCGCCCTCGCTGTCTGCGGCGGCACCGGGTTTTTTCTCACCGAGCAGCGGGATCGATTCGCGCAGTTTGGCGGTGATTTGTTCGGCATCGCGGGTATCGCAGCGGATGGCGAGCAGGGTGCCGGTGGCTGGATTGGTCTGTTCCTGCGGATAGGCCGCCTTGGCGAGGGTGAGCGTGGCGAGCGCGTCCTCCACGTCCTTGAGAGGGAGATCCGAGTCCTTGCCGAGCTGGAACTGGATGAGCGTGCCGCCGGTGAAGTCGATGCCGAAGGCCTTTTCCTGCTTGATGCCGAAGCCGGCGATGGCGAGGACGATGAGGCCCAGCGAAACCACCGCGCAGGCGCGGCGTTTGCCGAGAAAGTCGAAATTCGTGGCGCGGATCAGGTTGAGGAACGAGACGTTGCGCAGCAGGTTGAAGTCCATCAGCCAGCGGAACAGCACGCGGGTCACCAGGATGGCGGAGAACATCGAGGCCAGCAGGCCGATGGTGAGAGTGACGGCGAAGCCCTTGATCGAACCGCTGCCCAGCCAGAACAGGATGATGGCGGTGATGAGCGAGGTGATGTTGGAGTCAAAAATGGCGGAGAAAGCCTTATCGTATGAGGCAGGCAGTGCGTTCTTGAAGGATTTGCCGTTGGCCATTTCCTCTCGCAGGCGCTCGTAAATCAGCACATTGGCATCCACCGCCATGCCGATGATCAGGATCATGCCGGCGATGCCCGGCAGCGAGAAGGTGAAGCCGAACATTGCCATCATGCCGAACAGGATGACGCCATTCACCGCCAATCCACACAGCGCCACGATGCCCGCGAAGCGGTAGTAGGCGAGCACGAAGATGCAGGTGATGATGAGACCGGCGAGACCGGCCCACACGCCCTGCTGGACGACAGCCGCACCGAGGGTGGGGGAAACGGTGCGCTCCTCCTCGACCACCAGCGGGTTTTCGAGAGGGTTCATCAGCGCGTTGGCGAGGTTTTGGACTTCACCGGGTTCGCGCAGGCCCTCGATGATGAAATTCTTGCCGAGCGGCGTCTGGTTGACCACCGGTGCGCTGATCACCTCGCCGTCGAGCACGATGGCGATGCGGTCGCGGCCCGACTGCATGTTTTTGGTCAGGGCGATCATCTTGTCGGTGCCGCCGCCGTTGAGCGTGATGGCCACGGCATCCGCCTGCTGCGGCGAGGGCACGGCGTTGGCGATGTCCGAGCCGCCAAGCGCAATGCGGCGGTTGAGCAGGATCGGACGGGTGGTTTCCATTCCGTCCTCGTCCTTCTGGGTGTAGTTGTAAGCGCGGTAGCCGGGGACAATTTCCGCTCCGTCCAACACGCGCTGGGCGAGCGATTTGCCGTCCGCACCGGGTTCCTCGCTGCGCGGGCTCACTTGGCGGAGTTCGAGTTTGGCGACTTTTTCGAGGGTTTCGCGGATGCTGGCGGCCTGCTCGGGCTCGACCCCGGGCATTTGCACGAGAATACCGTCCTCGCCTTGACCGGCGATGAGGGGCTCGGAAGTGCCGAGGGCGTTGAGGCGTTTTTCAATCACCGTGATCGCCTGCTCCACCTGCTCGCGGGTGATCGGCATCAACTGGCCGCTATCGCCCTCGCGCGGCTGGATGCGCAGCGAGAACGACGAGCCGCCGACGATGTCGATGCCGCCCTTGAGGCGCTCCTTGATCGGCGTCATGGCAAGAATGCACAGCGCGCAAATGCCCAGCGTGAGAGCCGTGCCGACGTTCCGTTTCCGGCGCTCCACCTCGGTGGCGAAATACCAGAAAAACAGGATCATGAGGATCAGGCCGGAGGCGAACAGCGTGAGCGGGTCTTCGATGATCCCACGGAGCCAGTCCATGACGGGGGCGATAAAGGAAACGGGCGGAAGCATTGGGTGGATGTGGGTTGTGATGCTGGGATGAATGAAGATTATTCGGCTTTTTCCGCTGCGGGCGCGGTGCGCAATTCCTCGACAAGGATGATTTGGGCCGTGCAGGTGCCACCCATCACCAATGCGGCGGCAAAAAACCGCGCTGCGGCCAATGCCGGGCGGTGGCTATTGATGCGGTGAATGGTGATAGGATGCGACAACGCTTTGACGATGGATTCGACCTTCGAAGTTGGATATTCAACGTTCGATGTTCATTTCCCCGCTTCTTTCTTGTGGACGGCGGCGATGGCGGGCTTGTCGAACTCGATCATGGTGCCCTCGGCGACCTTCACAACCACGGTTTGTTCCTTGACGTTGTGGATGATGCCATGGATTCCAGCGGTGGTGACCACCTTGTCGCCAGCCTGCAACGAGGCGATGCGGGCTTGCAATTCCTTGCGCTGGCGCTGCTGCGGGCGGATGAGCAGGAAATAGAACATCACCACCATGAGGACCATCATCACGATGGGGCTGCCAAGCAGGCCGGCAGGGCCTTGAGGAGCGGCGGGTTGGGCTTGGGCGAGAAAGGTGATGAGCGGGGTCATGATGGATTGGTTTGAGTGTAGCGGCGGATGAAGGAGTCCTTGAATTCCAGGAAATCCCCGGCGGCAATGGCCTCCCTTGCCCCGGCGACGAGGCGGAGGAAGAAATGCAGATTATGAAAGGAAAGCAAGCGCAGAGCGAGGATTTCCCCGGCCCGGAAAAGGTGGCGCAGATAGGCTCGCGAGAAGCCGGCCACATGCGGGTGGGCGGTTTCGCAGAGCGGACGCGGATCCCTGGCATGCACGAGGTTCTTGATGTGCAGCGGACCATCGAGCGTGAAAGCCACCCCGTGGCGGGCGACACGGGTGGGCATCACGCAGTCGAACATGTCCACCCCGCGGGCGATCATTTCCAGAATCTGCGGCGGCGTGCCGAGGCCCATCGCGTAGCGCGGCTTGTCAGTCGGCAGGAACGGAACGGAGTTTTCGATGGCACGGAACATTTCGTGCTCCGGCTCGCCCACCGAGACGCCGCCAATCGCGTAGCCGTCGAAATCGAGATCCACCAGCTCGCGGGCCGATTGCTCGCGGAGGTCGGCATACACCGATCCCTGCACGATGCCGAAATGGAGCTGCCGGCCGGATCCCGAGCGCGGCTCGTTTCGCGCCACCCAGTCCTTGCAGCGGCGCGCCCAGCGGGTGGTGAGCGCCAGCGACTTGGCGGCGTAGGCCTCGTCGCATGGATAAGGCGGACACTCGTCGAAAAGCATCGCAATATCCGAGCCCAGCGCGGCCTGGATTTCCATGCTCAGCTCGGGGGTCAGCAACATTTTCGAGCCGTCGAGGTGGTTTTGGAACTTCACGCCTTCCTCGGTGATCTTGCGGAGCTTTGCCAACGACCAGACTTGGAAACCGCCGGAGTCGGTCAGAAACGGTCGCCGCCAAGTGGTGAAATCATGAAGCCCGCCGATATCGCGGATCAATTCGTGACCGGGGCGCAGCCAGAGATGGTAGGTATTGCCGAGGATGATCTGCGCGCCGAGCGCCGCGAGCTCAGCCGGATGCAGGGTTTTGACCGAACCTTGGGTCCCCACCGGCATGAAAATCGGCGTCTCTACCGTGCCATGCGGCAGCTCGAGGCATCCAGTGCGTGCGGCAGTGTGGAAATCAGTGGCTAGAACGGTAAAACTCACGTCAGGGCGGGGATTTAGGCCGGATAATCCCGCTGGCCAAGCTGAAATGCCCCACCACCAAAAAAACGGAACGCGGAAAAAAGGAAAAAAATCGAATAATTTTCCACTGGCGCATCTCGGAATTGAGGGTAACCTGCGCCCGTTCCATCGAATATCAAATCATCTACCAACACACCAAACATATGAAACTACTGATCAGTGCGTTTTGCGCCACCATCATCGCCTCCCCGCTCAGCTTTGCCGACTGCGGCAAATGCAAGGGAGATAAGGAGAAAAAAGAAGGAACCAGCCTGCTCGCCGACAAGTGCAAGAAGAAGTGCGACGGTGAGAAAGACGAAGCCACTCTCGTCTGATTCAAATCCGTTCCAATCCGTTTCAACAAACAAGCCGTCGGCGATAGCCGGCGGCTTTTTTCATGCTCTGGCAGCCCGACAAAAAAGGAGGCGGCCCGTTCGAGTATCCTCGGGAAAACCCAAAAACCCGCGAAGCATCCCAAACGGAACGCCTCGACTTGTGACAACAACCATTTACCTCCCGCATTCCTGTTCACAGATAAAAGCTGCACGTATCCTCACGCGGCCAATCGTCGGCGATGCATGTCAGGCATGCGTTGAATTTTTCCGTGTCATCGTGGATGCTTCGTGGTTCTGATCGGCACGTGAACGCATCGAACGTGAAACAGGTGATCGTGGCTCCGTCGCTGTTGGCGGCGGATTTTTCCAAGCTGGGCGAGGAGATCCGGCGAGCGGTCGGGGCGGGCGCGGATTGGCTGCACCTCGATGTGATGGACGGCCACTTCGTGGACAATATCTCGTTCGGTCCCGCGGTGGTCGCCATGGCCGAGGCGGCGAGCGACATCTTCCTGGACGTGCACCTGATGATTTCCCGGCCGGATCACTACCTGCCGCGCTTCATCGAGGCGGGCGCGGACATGGTGACGGTCCATATCGAGGCCGCCCACGACGTGACCGAAACCCTGCAGCGCATCCGCGAGGCAGGCCTGCGCGCCGGGCTGGCCCTCAATCCCGAGACGCCGCTGGCCGCCGTGGAGCCGCATTTCGACGCCATCGACCTGCTGCTCTGCATGACCGTGGTGCCGGGCTTCGGCGGCCAGGCGTTCATGCCGGAGGTGCTCGAAAAAATCGAGGACGCCGCCAAGCTGAGGAAAAAGCATGGCCATGGTTTCCTGATCGAGGTGGACGGCGGAATCGACACCCACAGCGCCGCCTCCTGCCGCGCGGCGGGTGCGGACGTGATGGTGGCCGGTTCCTCCACCTTCCGCGCTCCGGACATGGCCGCCGCGATCCGGGCGATCCGCGGCGAGTGATATCTACCACATGACTCCCACTCCGGGGTAAGTCGGTATGATCCGGTCGGAAGTGAGAATGGTGAGCTTGGAATGAAGCGCCGCGGCTACCAGGACACGATCGAATGGATCACGATGGATCATTGGAAGATCGGCTGCGGCGCAGAGAAGCAAAACATCGGGGGCGGCACGTTCCAGTTGCAGGTCATGGCGGCGGGCCAGCGCCTCCATCCATGGCAGCGGCGAGTCAGGGATTGTCAGCTTGCCGGACTTCACCTTGATGGCGATTTCCCAAACGACCACGGATGGCACGATGGCTTCCCGGGCATCAAGCAGGTGATGTTGCGTGCTTTTAGGCAGGGAACCTTCCGCAAGGCGGATCACCGCACAGGTGTCGAGAATGACATTCATCGGCAGGCATCAGGCCATTCATCTTCCGAAAGCGGTTCGGCGGGATCGTAGCCCGGAGCGAGCACGGGACGCAGCGATCACCCCCGGTTGGGGTTCCAATCCATCCGCAACCCGGAGGGTGTGCAAGAACGGCAGGTATGACCACCGGCGTCCGCGCCTTCTGCGACTCCGGGGTCAAGAAACAAGCCGTCAAAGTCGAACCCTTGAAGGCATTGGACTGAAGTCCGCCTGAGGCGCATAGGCTAACCGCGCAACCCTGCGGCGTGTCTGCGGAGCTTCCATTCGTCCCCAATGCAGGGACTCCCGCATCGTTCCCAAGGACTCCCGCTCCGTTCCCAAGGACTCCCGCTCCGTTCCCGAGGACTCCCGCTCCGTTCCCAAGAACTTCCGCTCCGTGCCTGCGCCTGCACTCCATTTGTTCCTTTCGGAAATTGCCATGTTCGATGGAAACCACACCCTGCACACCACCTCCGGCCACTGTGTGGGCTTCGCCAGATTTCAACTTTTCGAACTTGGCCTCCGCCACATTGGAAAATGCCTGTTCCCATTGCAAATGAAACACGAGAGACTTCGCAAAGCCTTCGAAGCTAATAGCGGAATACAAAATAGTTAGATCAAATTCTTGATCTCTGCTCGTGAAAGAATCAACCGCACGGCCAAGCCAATGAAGTGCGCTTTTAACAAGACCACGAGTGACATCTTTCAACTCTTTCTCTGTGGGCGCCGTCTTCATCATTGGTCTTATCAGACCTTAATTTCGATTCAGGTTCGCGTAATGGATCGGTGCAACGGTGCTAATCATCTCGATCACGCCCGGCGATAGTGAGCGCCACGCCCCTTGCCATGCAGTTCGGCGTAGCCCTTTTCGGTCAACTCTGCGAACTTGCCCTTCAGGGTGTTACGGTTGACTCCGAGCGCGTTGGCGGCATCGCCGACGGATAGCGCATGGCGCTCTTCTAACAATCGTAGCAGCCGCCCAGCGACCGGAGAAAGATCACCGGGCAGAACGCTTTCGACGGGTAGGGTCGGGGCTTTCTCCAAACGCTCCCTCAGGCGTCCAATCTGCGATTTCAAGGAACGCAGAAAGAACAGGAGCCAAGGTTCCCAGTCGGCGGAGGATTCGAAAGAGGTCTGCGTTCTCCGCAAGGCGAGGTAGTAGGCTTCCTTGTTGTGCTCGATCACGCTTTCGAGAGAGCTGTAGGACGCGTAGGCATAGCCCGCGCGCAGGAGCATCAGGTTGGTTAGCACGCGCGAAAGCCTGCCGTTGCCGTCTTGGAACGGATGGATGGCAAGGAAGACGACATTGAACACGGCGATCCGCAACAATGGGTGAAGGATAGGATCGTTCTCCTCCTTGGCATACCATTCCAACAGTTTCTCCATTAGAATCGGGGTTTCGAACGGACTCGCCGTCTGGAACACGATTCCAATCTGTTTTCCCTTCGCATCGAAGGCCGCGACGTGGTTGTCGAGGTTCTTCCACTGGCCGCGATGGCGTTCGTCCTTGTTGCTGTATCGCAACAGGTCGCGATGCAACTGGAGCAGGATGCTCTCTGAAATCCGCAAATCGGCCCACACGGTCTGGATCGACTCCATCACGTAGGCGTAGCCCGCGACCTCCTGCTCGTCGCGCGACTGGAAAGATTCCTTCCCGAGCCTGCCAACGAGTTGCTCAACCTCGCCGTCGCTCAGCTTCGCACCCTCAATCCGGGTCGATGATCCCGCGCTCTCGATGGTCGCGATCTGGCGCAGCGTTCGCAGGGTCTCAGGACCGAGGTTGCCGAGCGCCCTCCACTCACCCTTGAACTCGTCAATGGCCGCGATCAGCGTCAGCATCTCGTTGGTCGGCTGGAGGATCGGCGGAAGAGGAATCTTCATGCCGCGATCCTACCTCCATTTCCACCCGAAGTCATCCAATTGCCTCCAATTCCATCCATTTTCGTGAAAGCGGAGAATTGTTGCCGGAAAGCCCTCATCCCAGGCCCTGCACCGTCCTTCGGTCACTGGCATCCGCCCTCGCAGACGATGGCGTCATTCGCGCCCGGCTGGCGCTCTCCCAAAGGCTCGTTGAAATCGTCGTCCGGGTCGGCTGGGATTATCACTGGGGCGGCTGGTGATTTTATCGAGGCGGGTTCTGGCATGGATTCGTCTTTTTCCGGGAACATAGAGAACCATTTTACAGACATGGCCGCAGGTGGCGAGGGAATTTCGCCAAACTTAAGGAATCCGGGAGCCGCGCGGCACGCGCTCGTCGTGAGAGGTCGATTGCGCGGCATGGTCAAGACGCGCGGGCGTCCAATCAGAGCCCAACCACTTGTCCGACACACGGCTTGCCGTGTGTTTTCTAACAAGCTACCTAACAGGTCATCCGAGGCCGCTCCCCCGGGTTTTGTCGGCCATTGCCAGCGGGCGCCGCTGGCAGATCCTGCGCGAACTGCTCAAGGGCGAGGCCCTGCCGGTTTACGAGGTCGCCCGCCGCCTCCGCGCCACCCCGGCCGGCATCTCCAAGCACTTCGCCGTGCTCCACGCCTCCGGCATCGTCCGCCGCATCCTGTAGCGTCGGTCTATGACCGTCGACATCCTATGGCGTCAAACCAGTTGGAGCGGTAGCGACTCAAAAAAAACGCGCAGCGCAATCTGGTTGGCCGGAGGCAATCCATGACCGTCGAATCCTGTAGCGTCAAACCAGTTGGAGCGATAGTGACTCAAAAAAACGCGCAGCGCAATCTGGTTGGCCGGAGGCAATCTGTGACCGTCGACCTGCTGGGGTGATGGTCGTCCCTTTCTTGGGGACGGACGGTCCTTTCTTGGGGAGGAGCGTCCCTTTCTTTGGACCGAGCGGTCCTTTCTTTGGGAGGAGTGTCCCAAATATCGAATTTCCCAATCTCCAATTTCCTTTCCAGAGTAAGCCACATAGGCCCTTTAGACGCTTCCGCGCCACCCCGGCGGTGCGCGCCGCCGAAAGCGCCCCGTTTCATCAAAGGCCGCAGCAAGTCACGCTCTGCTGGCCAGCGCAAATCCGCCGCCACGGAGCCGACCCGTTCGGATACTTCGAGTGGGCCTTTGAAAAGCTCATGCACAACTCGCCGGAGGAGCAACTCGAAGACCTCTTGCCCGCCAACTGGCTCAAAACCCGCCCCGCCGCTGGCCTCGTAGGCCTCGATGAGCGCCTGCTTTTGCTCCGGTGGAGCGCAGACGCCCGCGCCGGTCGGCTTTCAGAATCACTTCATTCATATCCATCATAGTGGGCGCATCTATGACGGATATGATCCGGACCGGGCAAACCCCTATCAACGGTGCTACGGACCCCGCTTACTGACCAACGTTCTCGAACGCCTGCCAGCCATGACCAACCGCGATGACCTGGAGATCCTGCTCCCGTCGCACTGGCAAAGCCCCGCCGCCACCCGCGCCATCCTTGCCACCTGTGCCTGAAACCATAAACAGCATACACACCTATGTATGCTGTTTATGAGAAACGGGGGAAGTGGCCGCCCGTGGAGCGCTTACGGCAAGGCATCATCATACCCGTTTTGTTGAAATGCGACACCTGACCCGAATGGCGCTACTCCTTCTACGCGCTGAGCCCGCACGCCGAGTTCTATCACCAGCAACTTGCGGCCCGCCACCTCAACGAACGCATCCATATCAACAAGATCGTCGCCCTCACCGAAATCCACGGCCCCGAAAAAGTCGCGCTCGCCATCGAGGACGCCATCCAGTCCCAAGCCTACTCCAGCCAATACATCGAAAACATCCTCGAACAACGCGCCCGCCACACTCCCACACCCGGCCCCCTCCATCTCACCCGCCGCGCCGACCTGCTCGACCTCGAACTGCCCACCGCCGACCTCACCCCCTACGACACCATCTAACAAACCATCCGGCATCCCATGAAAACCGACCAAGCCACGCTCGACACCCACCTCGACACCCTGCGCCTGCCCTTCCTCAAAGAGCACTGCCAGCCGCTCGCC
>JALRFY010000149.1 GCA_023253625.1 Akkermansiaceae bacterium
CACGGCCATCGCGGCAGCGCACACGATGCCGGTCGAGTCGCAGGGGAGCGGGGTCGACGGCGATGCCATCGATGCCGCCCATCAGCGCGTCCTCAACGCGCTGAGCGAAAAGGCGGGGGTTAAGTTCCGTTGATGCTCCGCATCAATGCCTGAAGTGGCGGTGGCCGGTGAAGACCATGGCCATGCCGGCAGCGTCGGCGGCGGCGATGACTTCCTCGTCGCGCATCGAACCGCCCGGTTGAATGCAGGCGGTGGCACCGGCATCGATTGCTGATTGCAAGCCATCGGCAAAGGGGAACATCGCGTCCGATGCAACAACGCTGCCCTTGAGGTCGAGTCCGGCTTCCTTCGCTTTCCAGACGGCGATGCGCGAGGAATCAACGCGGCTCATTTGTCCTGCACCAATGCCAAGCGTGCGGTCGGTGGTGGCGTAAACGATCGCGTTGGACTTCACATGTTTCACGATGCGCCATCCGAAGCGCATCGCGCGCATTTCGTCCTCCGTCGGCGGGCGTTTGGTGACGACCTTCGACTCGAGATTGTCGAGCCCAAGCGCGGTGTGGTCGCGGTCCATGACCATGATGCCACCGGGACACGAACGGATCACCGGGGATTTTTTCTCCACCAGGTAGCCGTCGTTCATTTTCATGAGCCGCAGGTTCTTCTTTTTCTGAAGCAGCGCGCGGGCGTCGGACTCGAAGTCGGGCGCGATAATCACATCGGTGAAGATTTCGGAAATCACGCGGGCGAGTTCCAGGGTGAGCGGGCGGTTGCAGACGATCACGCCGCCGAAGGGCGCCTGGCGGTCGGTTTCGAAGGCCTTCTGCCAGGCCACGCGCAGGTCCTCGTCGTCCTGGCCGACGCCGCACGGGTTGGTGTGCTTGAGGATGGCGACGGTGGGGCGGACGAAGTCGAGGATCAGGTCTGCGGCGGCCTCGATGTCGAGGATGTTGGTGTAACTCAACTCCTTGCCCTGGAGCTGGGTGAAGAACTCATTGAATTTGCCATAGAGCGAGCACTTCTGGTGCGGGTTGTCGCCGTAGCGCAGCTCCTGTTCGAGCGGCAGGCTAAGGGTGAAATTGCAGCCTGTGCCGTTGCGGCATTGGCCGAGGTAGTTGCTGATGGCCGCGTCGTATTGCGAGGTGCGCAGGAAAACCTTCACCGCAAGCTGCTCGCGCAGGCCCTTGGTGGTTTCGCCGCTGTTTTCCTTCATCTCGGCGATGACACGGGCGTAGTCGGCGGGATCGACGACCACAGTGACGTGCGAGTGGTTCTTGGCCGCGCTGCGCAGCATCGAGGGCCCGCCGATGTCGATGTTCTCGATGGCCTCCTCAAGGGTGACGTCGGGCTTTTTGACGGTTTCCTCGAAGGGGTAGAGGTTGACGACGACGAGGTCGATGGGAGGGATCTCGTGTTTTTTCGCCTGTTTGAGATGCTCCTCGTCGTCGCGCCGGTGGAGCAGTCCGCCGTGCACCTTTGGGTGGAGTGTTTTCACGCGGCCGTCGAACAACTCGGGCGCGCCGGTGAAATCGGAGACATCGGTGACCGGCAGGCCGGCATCGCGGAGGGCCTTGGCGGTGCCGCCGGTGGAAAGCAGCTCAATCCCGAAATCGTGGAGTTCCTTGGCAAAGGCAGCGAGGCCGGTCTTGTCGGAAACGGACAGCAGGGCGCGGGTGATCGGCATGATGGAAGGGTGTGGTTTGCCAGCGGCGGGAAAGCGGCTGGCAAGGACGCCGTAAACAAGCCGGGGGGCTGCGGCAAGCGGAATAGCCCCATCGGCAGGCAGGCTCAGCGTTTGACCTTCGGCGTTTTGAGGAATTTTTCGATCTCGGCGGCGCTACGGGTATTGAGCACGTCCTCCTTGCGCAGCCAGCCTTTGCGGGCGGCGCGCACACCGAGATCGAGCCGGTGCAGGCCATCGGTGGAATGGGCGTCGGGGTTGATGGAGCACAGCACCCCCTTGTCGCGGGCGCGCCTCCACCAGCGCCAGTCCATGTCGAGCCGCTGGGCGTTGCAGTTCAGCTCGATGACGGTGCGCGTCTCCGCGGCGCAATCGATGACCGCCGCGTGGTTGACCGCGTAGCCGTCGCGCTTGAGCAGCAGCCGGCCGGTAAGGTGGCCGAGCATGGTGACGTGCTCGTTTTCCATCGCCCGGCAAATGCGGCGGGTCATTTCCTCCCCGGGCATGTGGAACAGGTTGTGCACCGAAGCGACGCAGTAGTCGAGCTGAGCGAGAATGTCGTCGGCGAAATCGAGCGAACCGTCTTTCAGAATATCCACCTCGGAGCCGGCGAAGAGGCGGAAGCCGGCGAAGGTTTGGTTCAACTCGCGGATTTCAGCGACTTGTGCCAGCAAACGCTGCTCGTTGAGCCCGTTGGCGATGACCGTGGATTTCGAGTGATCGGAAATGCCGAGGTAATCCAAGCCGAGTTCCATCGCTTCAGCCGCCATTTCCTGCAGCGTGTTGACGCCGTCGGATTCGGTGGTGTGGTTGTGGAAGGTGCCGCAGAGGTGGGAAAGCTGCAACAAGCGCGGCAGCGAGTTTTCCGCGGCAGCCTCGATCTCGCCGCGGTTCTCGCGCAGCTCGGGTTCGATGTATTGCAAGCCAAGGAACCGGTGGATCGCGCGCTCGTCTTCAAGCCCGGGAATATCGGCCGGGACCTCCCCCGTTTTCGCATCGGTGAAGCCGTATTCGTTGAGCGAGAGGCCTTTTTTCAAGGCCAGCGAGCGCAGCGCCACGTTGTGCTCCTTCGAGCCGGTGAAATAAACCAGTGCATAGGGAAACTGATCGTTCGACACGGCGCGCAGGTCGCACTGGAGGCCGTTGCCGAGCCGCACCGAGGCCTTCGTTTCGCCGCAGGCGATGACGGATGCGACCTCGGGCAAGGTGGTGAAATCCTTGCAAACCACCGCCGGCTCGCGGGTGGCGACGAGGAAATCGAGATCGTGCACGGTTTCCAGCGACCGCCGGCAGGAACCGGCCACCGACACCTGCGAAACCGCCGGATGCGATCGCAGCGTTTCGAGGATCCCGTCCACCAAACCGCAGACATCGCCCAACAGGAACCGACCGGCGAAGGTTTCGTGGCGGGCGATGGCTTCGAGGATCTTCGTTTGCGTTTTCGCGCCGAATCCGGACAAAGCCGCCACCTTGCCCGACTCGCAGGCCGCCTTGAGGTCGGCGAGCGATTTCACACCCAGCGAATCGTGAAGCGCCTTCACTTTCTTCGGGCCGAGCCCCTCGATCTCGAACAACTCGAACAATCCCGGCGGAAACCCCGCGCGCAAATCTTCGTGGAACTTGAGCGCGCCGGTGGCGGCCAGTTCGTGCAACTTGTCGCGCAAGGCCTCGCCGATGCCCTTGATGCCCTCCAACTCTCCCGCAGCAGCCATCGCGACAATGTCGCCGTCATGGCTCCTGACCATCTCCGCGCCCTGCCGGTAGGCGCGGATCTTGAACGGGTTCTCCCCCTTCAATTCCAGCAGCAGGGCGATCTCCTCAAGCACCCGGGCCATCGTTTCGCGATCCATGTGGGAAAACTCAACGCGGCCGGAATGCGGGTCAAGCGTCCGAACAGGCCAAACAGGAATCGATCGCGCCGATGGACCAGGCTGTGTCGCGGCCTGTCCTTTCGGACCGCCTGGATAACGAATGGAAACCCACTGTTTTTCCATATTGGGCAGGCCCTGCCCGGTGAGCCATGGGTGGTTCACCGCCCTGGCCGCGCTGCGCGGATGCGGGTTACAGGCCGCCTTGGGCTATCGAAAGATGTGAGCGAGGGTATTTGCGGCCGGCACGGCCCGGGGCGGCTGCAATTTGCCGCATTGCACGGTGAACGCCAAGACGCGCGATATTGTCCTGGACTTGATGATTGATGGTTTCAGCTCACTTGCCCGGCACGATCCAGATATTGCGGAAGGCGACGGGATTGTTGTGGTTTTGAATGAAGACCGGGCCTTCCGGAGATGCGAGCGGGCTCTTGAGGGGGGCCGCGGTGGTGAAGTCCTTGGGAAGCTCAAGGTCTTCATGGACGAGCACGCCGTTGAGTTTCACGGTGATGCGCGGCCACGCGGTGCGCTTGCCGTTTTCATCGAACTTCGCGGCGGTGAACTCGACATCATAGGTCTGCCACGCGAGCGGCGGCAGGCACATGTTGAGGCGTGGTTTGGAAATGGAATAAATCCCGCCGCATTCGTTCTCGAGGCCTTCGAGTCCGAATGAATCGAGGACCTGCGTTTCCCAACGGCCACTGTGATAGACGCCGCTGTTGCCACGCCCCTGGCCCCGCGCATCAGGCATGTAGGGCGTGCGGAATTCGAGGTGCAACTTGTAATCCCCGAAGCGTTGCTTGCTGGTGGCCCCGGTGGAAAGAAGCAGGCCGTTTTCCATTTTGCCATTCTCCCAGGCGTCGGTGGAGGTGCCGTCGAACAAGACAACCGAGCCTTCGGGCGGCTTGACACCGAGCGTGGGGCTTTTGCGTTCGATGCGCGGAATGACAAGTTCGTTCCGGCCGGCACGAACGAGCACAAGGGACCCGCCTGAAGTGAGGGTGGCCGACATGTCGCCTCCGCTGAGCACGACACGCCCGCCCTCGCGTTTTCCGGAGAGTGAATGGCGCGGATTTTCGGGCGACCATCCGTGGCCGGGCAATCCGCCTTGCATGACCACCGCGTCGAAGCGGCCTTGACCGAGTGCTATGACCTGCACGCCCACACCTGCCTCGGGGCCACCATATTCGCCTTGAATGGAAAAGTCCGGATCCTCGCGCAGCGCGGTTTCGGGATCGGTCCATGTCTTGGGCGAAATCTTTTCCGCCGCGGCCGTCAGAGGGACGGCAGTGGCAACCAGTGCAATGAGCAGCGTGCTTTTCATGATATGGGAAATGAATTGCCTGCGGGATGGATTATGCCTGTTTCCACAAATCCCCGCCGATGTTCCAGCCCTCGCGGGCCGGTTCCCTGACGAAGGCGTTGAGTTCCGGGTGATTGGTGATTTTCCCTTCCCTGGCGTCCCACTCGACGCGGGTGTTGAAGCGCTGGGCAATCACGCCTAACAGGATGATCTCGGTGAGGTTGGCGGCGACGTTGAAATTGGAGCCCGGTTCCGGCCCCTCGCCCCTGATGGCGCGGAGCCATTCCCGGAACGGCCCGCCGGCGACGCGAGGAATGGTCTCCGCTGGCGGCTTGGCCTGCCATTCCTTGCGCAGTTCGTTCGGCAAAATGAGCGGCGCGCCGGCGTGCGTGCCGCAGCCCAGCAATCCCTTGCTGCCCACCATCCAGCAAGCGCGGCCGAGATGGGCGGCGTGTTCCGCACCGAAGGCGTCGATGCGGCCCGCCTTGCTCCAGTCCTGCGGGCCGTCGAACCAATCGAGCTTCACCGGTCCGCGGCTTCCCTTGGCGGGAAAATGGAAACGAATGTGGCTGGATGCGGGGATCACGCCGTCGAGCGATTTTTCGCGCTGCAGGCATTCAACGACGGTGGGCGCATCGAGATCGAGCGCCCACACCGGGGTATCGAGCGTGTGGCAGCCGAAGTCGCCGAGCATGCCGAGGCCGAAGTCGTAGAATGAGCGCCATTTTTTCGGCGTGTAATCGGCATAGAAATCGCGCTTCGCCGCCGGGCCGAGCCACAGGTCCCACGACAGCCCGTCGGGCACCGGCGAGGACGGCGGCGGCATGGTGCGCGGGTTGGCGAAGTGGTCGTTGCCCATCTGCGGTCCGTCGTTGCGGCAGAAAACCTGCGCAACATCGCCGATCACTCCGGCACGCACGGCTTCCACGGATTGACGGATGCCGTCGCCGGCGTGGCCCTGGTTGCCCATCTGGGTGACCACCTGGTATTTCTCCTTCGCCTTCACCAGCGTGCGGCATTGCCAGATGTCATGGGTGAGCGGCTTCTGGGTGTAAACATGGATGCCGCGCTCCATCGCCATCAATGTGGCGGCGAAGTGCGTGTGGTCCGGCGTGGAAACCACCACCGCGTCGATCTCCTTGTGCATCTTGTCGAGCATCGTGCGGAAGTCGTCGAAGAACGGCTGCGTGGTGCGCCATGCCTTCATGTTTTCCGCGGCGAGGTTGCGGTCCACATCGCAAAACGCGACCAGGTTCTCCTCCGAACATCCCTGCTGATAGGGCTGTCGGGCGATCCATCCGCCGGAGCCGATGAAGGCGATATTGAGCTTGGCGTTGGCGGACTTGCCCGGCTTGCCGATGGCGAAGCGCGGAAACACGGTGCTGGTGGCGACTCCGGTGGCGGTGGTGAGAAAGGCCCTGCGTTTCATGCCGATGATGGTAAATCCGTGTCCTGCGGCATAAAACTACCGGCCCCAGTGGCTGTCACGTCCGGATTCAACGTTTTTTTCAGCAGCGCGATGGCGTGACTTATCACGAGAACCGCGCCGATGCATGGATTACGCGATTTGGCCCAAGGCTGAAAAAACCGCGGTTTTCCCGCGTAGCGATTCGGTCATGCAGCAACAGCCGTTTTTCTCCGCTCTGGTTCTGGTTCTGGGCGCATCGCTGGCAATTGGCGCGCCGGCACCGGATGCATCCGGTATTGCCGCGCGTCTGCAAGCCGGCCGGGCCGCCTTGGCCGCGAACGGCGCAAATGCGCGGGAGGCATGGCATGAATTCGCCCGCGAGCACCCGGTGGCGGCGGACTGGGCGGCGCAGGAGCTTGGAAACAAGGCGGCGGATCTGCTGATCAATGACCGCGCCGGGAATGCACTGGCCACGCTTGCGGATGCGGCGGGACTCGGGACCGGCGACCGCAATGACGAAACGCGGCTGTGGAGTGCATACCTCGCGAAGCGGGCGGAGCGGCGCGCCGGACGACTGAAACCACTGCTGGAAACATGGAGCCCGCTGGTTTTCACCGAGGCCCACACGTTCAAAATGAGTTTCATCGGCTACACCGAAGGCTTGTCAGATGCCAGGGCCGAGCGGTTTTTCCAGCCCGGCGCACGGCTGGTGAGACTCGATTTCGCGGAGGGCTCTGCCTTCGGGACGCCGCGCGTGTTGATCGAAGACCCGCACGGGATGATGCGCGATGTCGATGTTTCATTTGATCTCCAGCGCGTGATGTTCGCGTGGAAAAAATCCGACCGGCTGGATGATTATCATATTTATGAACATGACCTCGCGACCGGTTCCACGCGGCAGATCACACGGGGCCTGGGCCGTGCGGATTACGAACCGATCTACCTTCCGAACGGCGAGATCATTTTCGCCTCCACCCGCCCGGAACAGAGCGTGCCGTGCTGGTGGACGGAGATCAGCAACCTTTACCGCGCGGATGCCGACGGCAACGGCCTGCGGCGGCTTGCCATCGATCAGGTGCACACACTCTATCCACAATTGATGGGCTGCGGGCGCATCACCTACACGCGCTGGGACTACAACGACCGCGGCCAGAACTTCCCGCATCCGTTGTTCTCGATGATCCCGGACGGGCGTGACCAGCGGGCTTTTTACGGAGCGAACTCGTGGTTTCCGAATTCCCTGCTGCATGCGCGCGGGATTCCGGGTTCACACGAGGTGGTGGCCGTGGCCGCCGGCCATCATACCAAACAACAGGGCAAACTCGTCATCATCGACAATCAACAAGGACGCGATGAGGGCGCCGGCATGCGTTTCATCGCCCCGGAGCGGGAGGTGCCCTACGAACGCGTGGACAGAGCCATGCAGGAGGGTGATTTGTTCCGCTATCCCTATCCGCTCGGCGGCGGCGGGTTTCTTGCCAGCCTGCAACCGGAGCATGGCGTGCCGGGCTTTGGTTTGTATTGGGTGCATGAGGACGGCTCGCGCGAGTTGCTGCATGCATCAAGCGACCTCGGTGTCGGACGCATGGTGCCCGCCGGACACCGGCCGCCGGTGAAGACCTTGCCGGAGGAAATTGATTTCCAATCCAACACCGCCGCCTATCACGTGCGCGATGTCTATCAGGGCACCGGACTGGCCGGTGTGAAACGTGGCGAGGCGAAATGGATCCGCGTGGTGCGCCTCGACTACCGGGCCGCCGGCGTGGGCAAGACCCACAACCGCGGCGAGGACGGCGGGTCGATCAACAGCGCACCGGTGGCCCTGGCCAACGCAAGCTGGGATGTGAAGGAAATCCTCGGCGACGTGGAGATCCATCCGGACGGCTCGGCGCTCTTCGAGGTGCCCGCCATGGAGTCGATCTATCTGCAGGTGCTCGATGCAAAAGGCCGTGTGATCCAGACGACGCGCAGTTGGGACACCCTGCGCCCCGGCGAAACCAAGGGCTGCGCCGGCTGCCATGACAAAACCAATGGCAACGCCCACCCCTATCATGACGAATCCACCATGGCATGGAAACACGGACCGCAGAAGTTGCGGCATCCGTTTCATGAAGAGCCGGGTGGTTTCAGCTTCGAACGCATCATCCAGCCGATCCTCGATTCCAAGTGCGTGTCATGCCATGATGGAACGAACGGGCGCATGGACCTCCGCGGCATTCCCAACGAAAGCAAGGGCATCAACCAGCGCGCATGGACGACCTCCTACCTGAACCTCACCGCAGCCACGCGCGACGAACGGAACGGCAACTGGATCGGCGACCCCGAAGGCGAATGGGTGCGCTGGATCCACAAGCAATCGCGTCCCACCGAACTGCCACCTTACCACAGCGGCGCGGCGCGCAGCCCGCTCATGGAGTTGTTGGAAAAAGGCCATCACGACGTGAAACTCGACCCAATCGAAATGTTCAAACTCGCCTCATGGATCGATCTGCTCGTGCCCTTTTCCGGCGACTACCGCGAGGGCGGCATCTGGAGCCCGCGCGACCACTCGTATTACACCTATTACGAAACCAAGCGCGCCAGACACAAGGAGGAGGAGAAACAATCGGTGCTGGAATGGCTGGACCGCATCAGGCGCGAGGCCGACTCCGCCCCGCCCGGCCCCCTCGACGCCAACTACCGCATCGTGACGGTGCGCACTCCGCTGGTGACCTCAGACAACGGGACCCGCGGCTTGCCAGCGGAGCACACAACCGTGATGACCGACCGCCTGCGCCTCCGGGCCGGTGGAAATGTGCATATCACAATCCGCGGGACGGTGAAGGGTGAGGTCATCGCGGACACGCACCTCGGACCCGCAAACGGGGAAACCGATCTGCCGCTCAAAGCACCCACGCGGTCCGACCGCATCGTCATCGAAACCGTGCCTGCATCCGCGCCGCTGGAACTCATCGGGCTGCACGGGGTCACCACCGGGGAAATTCCCACGGTCGATGGCTATCACCCGTTCCTGGGTGACGAATTGCGCTGAAGCAACGGGTGCCCGCTCCAAATCCTTCTTGCCGGACATCGGATTTCCCCGAAGTCTGCGCGCCCCTTTCATGGAGCGCCCTGCGTGCGCGAATCGCGCGGCATCGCACAAAGGCTCCTGATGCGCCATTTCCAGTTGATGCGATACTCCACCCTCTCCCAATCCTGGTTTTCCAATCTCCGTGGCGACCTGCTCGCCGGCATCGTCGTCGCCCTGGCGCTGATTCCCGAGGCGATCGCGTTTTCGATCATCGCCGGTGTTGATCCAAAGGTCGGGCTTTACGCCTCGTTCTGCATCGCGGTGGTGATCGCCTTCACCGGCGGGCGGCCGGGCATGATCTCCGCCGCCACCGGTGCGATGGCCTTGCTGATGGTGGATCTGGTGAAGGACCACGGTTTGCAATACCTGCTCGCCGCCACGCTGCTCACCGGCGTGATCCAGATCGTCCTCGGCCTGCTCAAGGTGGGCAATCTGATGCGCTTCGTTTCCAAGGCGGTGATGACCGGATTCGTCAACGCGCTGGCCATCCTGATCTTCCTCGCCCAACTGCCGGAGTTGAACCTCAAGCTCGATGGCGTGAGCTGGATCACCTACGCGATGGTGGCCGGCGGGCTGGCGATCATCTATCTGCTGCCGCGCGTCACCAAGGCGGTGCCCTCGCCGCTGGTCTGCATCGTCGTGATGACCGTGCTCGCGGTGGTGATGAACCTCGAGGTCCGTCGCGTCGGCGACCTCGGCCAGCTTCCGGATACGCTGCCGGTTTTCCTGTGGCCGCAGGTGCCGCTGAATCTGGAAACGCTCGCCATCATTTTCCCGGTCTCCATCAGCCTCGCAGTGGTGGGCTTGCTGGAATCACTGATGACCGCGCAGATCGTCGATGAACTCACCGACACCCCGAGCGAAAAGAACCGCGAGGCGCGCGGCCAGGGCATTGCCAACATCGTCGCGGGAATGTTCGGCGGCATGGCCGGTTGCGCGATGATCGGGCAATCGGTGATCAATGTGAAATCCGGTGGCCGCACACGGCTTTCCACCCTCACAGCCGGTGTGGTGCTGCTGCTTTTGCTGCTCCTGTTGAACGACCAGGTCGCGCTCATCCCGATGCCCGCGCTGGTGGCGGTGATGATCATGGTATCGATCGGCACTTTTTCATGGGCCTCGATCAAGAACCTGGCGGTGCATCCCAGCACCACCAGCATGGTGATGCTCGCCACGGTGGTCACCGTGGTCTGGACGCACAATCTCGCGCTCGGCGTCGGGGCCGGGGTGCTGCTTGCCTCGCTGTTCTTCGCCCGCAAGGTGGCGCAGGTGATCCGCGTGACCAGCGAGCTGGACGCCGACACCCGCACCTACACCGTGCGCGGGCAGGTGTTCTTCGTTTCCGCCGATACCTTCACTTCCGCCTTCGATTTCAAGGAGGCCATCGACAAGGTCATCATCGATGTCTCGCACGCCCACTTCTGGGATCTCACCGCCGTCGGCGCGCTCGACAAGGTGGTGCTGAAATTCCGCCGCGAGGGCAGCGGGGTGGAAATCATCGGCATGAACGAGGCCAGCGCCACCCTCGTCAACAAGCTCGCCATCCACGACAAACCCAGCGCGCTCGAACGCATGCTCGATCATTGACAGCCATGAACACCATTCTCACCTGCACCGACGGCTCGCCTTACGCTCCGGGCATCTATCAACACGCCGGCTGGGCCGCCTCGCGCACCGGCGCGGAAATCCATGTCCTGCATGTGATCGAGCGCGCAGAATCACCCGACCGCCCGGACCTCAGCGGCAGCATCGGCTTCGATGCCAGCGCCGGGTTGCTGGAGGAACTCGCGCGCCACGATGAAGCGCACGCCCGCCTCGCCCGGTTGCGCAGCAAGGCGATCCTCGATGATGCCGTGAAACAGCTCGCAGGACATCTGGTGAAAACCACCCGGCGCCACGGCTCGGTGTGCGAGACACTCGATGAGTTCGAGCAAGGCGCGGAGCTGGTTGTCATCGGCAAGCGCGGCGAGCATGCCGATTTCGCCAAAGGCCATCTTGGCAGCAATCTCGAACGCGTGGTCCGCAGCGCGCGCATCCCGGTGATGGTCGCCGCGCGCGAGTTCAAGCCAATCGAGCGTTTCCTGATCGCTTTCGATGGCGGCCCGAGTTCGCTCAAGGCCGTTTACCACGCCGCCACGAATCTGCTGCTCAAGGGGCTGGAGTGCCATCTCATCATGGTCGGCCGGCAGGACAAACCACACGAACTTTCATTCGAACACGCCGCCACCAGCCTGCGCGGGGCGGGTTTCGAGGTGACCGCGGATCTGCTTGCAGGCGATCCCGACGAAGTCATCGCCGCGGAGGTGGAAAAGCGGGAAATCGGCCTGCTTGCGATGGGTGCGTATGGCCACTCGCGCGTCCGCAATCTCATCCTCGGCAGCACCACCACACATCTCATCCGCACCTGCCACATCCCGGTGGTGCTTTTCCGTTAGGAACACCGGAGCATTCCCCCATGGACACAGGGCAGCTGATCGCGCCGCATCCACATCGCCAATTCGCGAAACAGGCTCCGGGGCGGACCAGCTGCCTCAGTTGCCGGAAGCGATGACGCGGCGCTCGCATTCCCGCAGATAGGCGCAGGCCTTGGTGATGCCGGCCATCAAGGCCTCCGGCTCCACATGGCCGTGCATGAAGGGATTCACGAATCCCCGGTAGCGAATGTCCGCCAGCGCCTTGATCCACGGCACGAAATCCGCTGGTCCGTGTCCGGGAAGCTGGTCCATCCCGCGCGCGGACTGCCAGGCATAGAAGAAAAGGAGCTGGGACCCTGAAACCCGGATCACCTCATCAACGGCCGCCTTGATATTTTGCAAATGATAGGGCGCGACGGCCACCCCCACATGCTGCGGCTCCGGGTTGAGGTCCACGAATGCCTTGAACGAATCGGGCGAGTTGAGCAGCGCGCCGCCGTGGTTTTCGATGGCAAGCCGCACCTTGGAAGCCGCCGCTTTCTCGATCTGCGGTTTCAGCTTCTCGAAAAACGCGCGCATCGCCGCGGCCAGGTTCTCCGGCTCGGCCTTGATGTATTCCGATTCACGCACCACCACGCCGCCACCGCAGCGGCCGATGAAATCCGCGTGGGCCGGGAATCCGACCATTTCCGCCTTGTTGGTGTAGGTGGTGAAACTGGCCAGCTCGAGCCGGTGCATGGCCAGCAGCCGCTTCAGGCCGGCGGGCCCGAGGCACCCGGCCGCATCGCCGAGGTGCCTGCAATTGTCAAAAGGCCCCCAGATGTCGATGCCTTCGAAGCCGAGTTCCGCCGCCCGCTCGCACACCGCCTTGATCGGCAGCCCGGACCGCATGACCGAGGAAAAAGCCAGCCGCAGCCGCCACGGGGCTTCCGCGGCGGCGATCGCGCGCCCCGCGCTGCCCGGCAGGGCCATGGCGGCCAGCGGCATGGCGGCCGTGCGGAGGAAGTGGCGGCGGCTTATCGGGCTATGGATCGGCGGATTCATGGCGCTCATAAATGATTTTTTGTTGCATCATATCTCCCGGTTTCACCATACCCGCCATTTCCCGCGGGACGGCCGGGTGAGCATCTTCGCGGCCTGCGGGTCGCCGGTGATCTCCTCCTTTGCGGGATCCCACCCGATGGTCCGCCCGGTTCTGGCGGCGATGTCGGAGAGGTGGCAGATGGTGTCGCAGCGGATGCCCATTTCGACCGGGCAGATGGTTTCCTGCCGCGACTTGACGCAATCGATGAAGTTGCGGTGGTGCTCGATCGAAACCGGCAGTTCCTCGTCACTGGATTTGAACGTCTCCTTCCATAGCGAGGGATTGCTGGCACAGAAGCCGAGGCCATCGCTGATCCAGCCTTCAGTGCCGCGGAAAACCACGCCGTCTCCATCCTTCCAGCTTCTCGGCAAGGTGGGACCCACGAACTCCTTGGCGGTGCGGCAATCCATGATGCGCATCGTCACGCCATTGGCGTATTCGCAATTCACGTCCCAACGGGCCAGTGTGCGGAAAATCCCCTCATCCGGCACGAATCCGGTCCCGGCATAGCGGACCGGGCCGGTGTGGTCGGTCTTGTTGGCCCATTGCGCGATGCCCAGCTCGTGAATGCCGCATCCGGCGATGAAACCGAGCGAGGTTTCCGGGCAATGGAATCCACCCCACTGCGTCGCGCGGTCCGCAGTGTAGGGAACCATTTCCGCCGGGCCCATCCAGGCATCGAAGTCGAGGTCCTGCGGAACCGATATTTCAAGCGATGAGCCGTAGGGTTTGACATGGTATTTCGCCGCGTCGTGCGACACATCGCGGCACCATAGATCGATGTGCTTCAGCTTGCCGATATAGCCGTTTCTCACCAGCCGCACCATTTGCAGATACCTGCTTTTGGGGCCGGTGGACCGGTATTGGGTGCCGAACTGGAACACCCGTTGCTTCTCATGCATCACCTTGCGCAGCAGCCCGGTGAGACTGAAGTCCACCGCCAGGGGCTTCTGGCAATACACATCCTTGCCCGCCTTGGCGGCGGCGATCGCCATCGGCACGTGCCAGTGGTCGTGCGCGGCGATGACCACGGCATCCACGTCCTTGCGGGCGAGAATCTCGCGGAAATCGTCATGCGCCGTGCACACCGTGTCTCCGTAGTGCCCGTTGTAGCGCTCCGCCATGCGCCGCGAACGGTTGCGGTAGGCATCGCAGGTCGCCACCACGCGCACATCCTCCATCTTGCCAAGGTGGCTGAAGTGATAGTAATCGGCGATGCTGCCGCATCCGATCTGCCCGATGTGGATCCGGTTGCTTGGCGCGCCCGCACCCAACAAGCGGCCGGTGACGATGTTGGGCGCGGCAATCAGCGCGCCGGCAGTCACGGCTTGTTGCAGGAAGCGGCGGCGCGAGGTGGCGGTGTGGACCATCGAGATATCCATGGCGTGAATGTGATGTCCAATCACGCTTACGGGCCGGTTTTCCGGTTTGTCTTTCGTGGTTGGCCAGTGGTAAAAATTGAAACATCAAGCGAAACTCCGTCATCTTCCACGATCACGACGAGACGCACCATGCCGATACCTGCGAACCGCTGGTGGCGGCGGTGGCGGCCGGGGAAGTGCGCCTTGAGGCGCTGGTGCGCGGCAACTATCCGGGACGCCGCCTGCCCCATGGTGCCCTGCCGCAGGTGAGCAGCATCGGTTTCTGGGATGCGGCGCGCGATCAGTCATGGGGCCTTGGCGAACACCGCAACGAGGGCATTGAGATCACCTACCTCGACAACGGCAGCCTCGGGTTTTTCGTCGACGCCCATGCCCATTCCCTGCGGCCCGGCCAGCTCACGATCACGCGACCGTGGCAGCCGCACGGCGTGGGCGACCCGCATGTCGCCGCCAGCCGCCTCTACTGGCTGATTCTCGATGTCGGGGTGCGCCAGCCGCACCAAAATTGGAAATGGCCATCATGGATAGTACTTTCACCGGCGGACATCCGGGACCTCACGGCACTGCTGCGCGAGAATGAGCAAGCCGTGTGGCCCGGCACGCCGGAAATCGCCCGTTGCTTTGCCGAGCTGGGCCATCGGATCGAAACCTCCCGATCCGGCGGCTTGCCGTTATCCCGGCTGACCTTGCTGGCGAATGAGATCCTGGTCTGTCTGCTGGAACTCCTGCGCACGCAGATGCCACCGCGGAAACCCTCGCTGACCCTGGGCGAGCGCAGTGTGTCGATGTTTCTAAAGCGCATGAACGACGAACTGCACGCACCGTGGACCTTGGAACTCATGGCGCTCAAATCCGGGCTCGCACGCACGCGTTTCGCCCACTACTGCCGCAAGCTCACGAATTTGGCCCCGATGGAATACCTGCAGCGCCAGCGTGTCGAAAAAGCGCGGCTCATGCTGGCGGACGAGCGCCACTCGATCACTGGAATCGCGCTGGACTGCGGATTCGCCAGCGGTGCGTATTTTTCCAACGTCTTCCGCCGTCACTTCCACTGCTCGCCACGCCAATACCGGGATGCCTTGCATGCATCCGCTTCGACTTCTGAGCGGGATCCCACTGCCACCGCCAACGGAGCCAATCCCTCAGGCGGGGCATGAGGCCCGTGCCGGATGGAGCCCCGGCCGGAATTGAAAGACGCCCACAGTGCCCATCGTTTTGCTGGATGGTGCATGGCCTGTTCCAAGGACGCGAGCCCCACAACTCACCAGATTGACCATCGCCCATGAGAAAACATCCCTTCATCATCCTTGCCGCCACGAGCTTGGCGCTCACGCCGGCGCTCCAGGCCGCGGAAAAACCCGTCAAAGTCTATATCCTCTCGGGTCAATCCAACATGGTTGGCATCGGCCAGGTCGATGGTGGCGGCACGCGCTGGGGGCAGGAATTCACCGATCCGTTGTTGTCGATCTATCCGGGCAAGCCCGATGCATCCGCCGACTACGACCAGATGGAGGCTAGCCAGACCTTGCCGCTCGCCGGCTTCGGCGGCGTCACCCCCACCCCGTATCCGGAAGGTGGGGTGCATGTCGTGAGGGGGCACGTCACGATGCCCGTCACCGGTGTCTATGAATTCCGCCCGGGCTATGGTGCCTCGCAGGAAAACATCATGGTGATCGATGGCAGGGAGGTCCATCGCAGGGAGCCCGGCGGCCAGTCCGTGCACACCCCCATCAAGCTGGAGGCGGGCAAGAAGGTGCCCTTCAGGATCCTCTACTTGAACAAGCACGGCAACGGCCTGGGCTGGCATGCCCGGCTCGATATTCCCGGCACGCTCAAGACCGTGGTGAACCACGAGGGCAAGTTCCCTTATCTTGTCGATGACAAGGGGAACTTCATCTCGCGCGACGATGTCTATTACAAGGGCGTCGTCACCGCCACCGCCGACAAATGGCTGGGCATCGGATGCGGCGCCTCGGACAACAGCATCGGACCGGAGCTTGGCTTCGGACACATGGTCGGCGATTTCCACGACGAGCCCGTGCTCATCCTCAAGGCCAGCCAGGGGAACCGTTCCCTGTCATGGGATTTCCTGCCGCCCGGCTCCGGGCGCTTCGAGCACACCGATGCGGAGGGCACCACATGGATTCACGCCGGATACAAGGATTCGCCGGACCGCTGGGTCAAGGGAACCGAGCCCAAGCCGATCGATTGGCATGCAGGATTGCAATACGACGAGTGTTTCAACGGGGCGAAGGAGGTGCTCGCGCAGTTCGACGAGAAATTCCCCCACTGGAAAGGGCGGGGCTACGAGATCGCCGGCTTCGGCTGGTGGCAGGGCCACAAGGACGGCGGCGAACAAGGCACCGGCAGCGCGGGCCTGGCGGCCACCCGGTATGAGCGAAACCTGGTGCGGCTCATCCATGCGCTGCGCAAGGAATTCAACGCGCCCGATGCCCCCTTCGTGGTGGCCACCGTGGGCTTCGGCGGCGGCAGGACCTGGGAGCCCGGCAGCAGTGCGGACACCATCTTCAAGGCCCAGATGAATGTGGGCGATCCGGCCAAGCATCCGGACTTCAAGGGCACCGTGAAATCGGTGGACATCCGCGCATTTTACCGGGCACCCGAGGTTTCACCGCGGAACCAGGGCTTTCATTACCATGGCAATGCCGAAACCTACATGCTCGTCGGCGAGGCCATGGGCAAGGCGATGCTCGAGCTGAGGAAATAACCCGGAAAGGGATATCATTTCCCCATCCAGTTTGATTCGGGCTCCGGAGCAGGTCAGTTCCGTTTCCCGGCTTGAATGGCGGTGGCGTTGACGATGAGCAGATCGCCTCCCGAACCAGCAGCCACCTTGCCGCTCACGGTGACGGTGGCCAGATTGGCAAGGCCGCCAATGCCTTCGACGCCCTGTTTCAGCACACGGCCTTCGTCGTTGACGATTTGGATGGTGGCGATGGCCTTCCTTTTGTCTTCGGGAGTGTCGCAGCAATTGTCCCACGGAGTTTCGCATTCGTCGCCGGGCTTGTCACTGCATGCGGTGATGAGCGAGGGATCGGCGAGGATGAAGGCGGCACGGCCTTCCACAAAGGGCTTGATGTTGCCCATGATGCGGCCGGTCACGGTGACCTCATCGCCGGGCTTTGCCGTGGCTTTCACGGCGGCGATGGCATTGGCCTCGCCGGTGGGCGCGGTGTTGAGGACGGTTTCCAGCAAGGCCCTGTCTCCGGACGAGGGATCGCTGGAGGGAGTGGCGGATGGTGTCGATTCCTTGCAGGCGGCAAACAGAAGCGCGGAGGCGGCTAGCAGATGGAGCGGTTTCATGTCGGTTGTGTTGTGGTTGGTGTTTTCAGGACATCCGGAGGGCCGAATGCAGTGAGGGTCTGAGGCAGCGGATGGCGGGAGGCAGTGCGCCGAGCACGCCGAGCAAAAAGCCGGTGGCGATGCCGGCGATGGCGGCATCCGGACCCATTTCCAAGCTGAAGGAACCGATCGAAAACGGCACGGTGCGGCCATCCAGCAACAGCACGGCGAGCAACGAGGCGAGCAAGGCGCCGGTGAGGCAGGCGAGCGTGCTTTCCTGGATCAGGCTGAGCAGCAGCGAGCGACGCCCGAAGCCGATGGCCTGCAAGGTGGCCATCTCGCGGATGCGCGAGGCAAAGGCGGCGTAGAGCGTGTTGATGCCGCCAAACAAGGCACCGGCGGCGATCAGCCCGGCGGTGATCCAGGTCATGGCGCGCAGTGGTTTGAAAAACGCGCTGAGCCGGGCGTAGTAATCGCTTTCCCGCAAGGCGGAGAGTTCGAGGTCGAGCCGTTGCTTGGCGAAAAGATCGGCTTCCTCGAAATCCGCGGGATCATCGAGGCGGAGCACGACACAGGACAGCGTCTCGCGTTTCGCCAGCGTCCGCAAGTCACCGAGCGGGGCCCAGATTTCGGATTCGAGCACGGTGCCCGGCGCGGCGAAAATCCCGGATATTTCCAGTTGCTGGCCATCGAGGACGAGTGCCGAACCCGGCTTGAGATCGTTCTCGCGGACACCGAGTTTGCGCCAGGCCAGGTGCCCGGCCATCACCTCGCCGGATGCCGGAAAGCGGCCATCGGTGATGCGGACTTCCGGATGCACGCGCAGGGCTTCCGGAGTGACGCCGCGGAACATCGCCTGGGCCCTGCGGCCATCCCCGAGCGATAGATAGCTCATGTAATGGATCTCGCTGGAAACAGCACGCATGCCGAGCCGGGTGGAGATGCCCGGGATGGCCGCGCCCGCGATCCCCGGAGTGGTTTCCGGAATCTCGCTGCGCTGGATGCTTTCTTCGGAACCCGCACCGAGCAAGATGACGTTGCGCGGCGATCCCGAGGCGGAAAGCACCTGTTTCATGCCACTGTTGATGGCCACGGCGGCCATGACGAGCAGGACCACCAGCGCGCTGCCGCCAATCGTCTGGAGCAGCCTGGATTTGCTGCGGAATAGGTTCCGGACGGCGTAAGTGAAGGGCAACATATCAACTGCGGAGGTTCTTGACAATGGATTGGCTCATGGCCTGCCACGCCGGCCACAACGAGGCGGACACCCCGAGCGCAAGCGCCGCGCCCACGCAGATGGCCACCACTGCGGCGTCGGGCTGGATGGCGAGCGTCTGGCCCTCGTTGCCCATGGTGAAACCCTGCCAGCGCAGGAAGCCGGCGGCGAGGCCGACACCAACGAAGCCGCCCGCCAAGCCGAGCATGCCGCCCTCGCCGAGCACGAGCAGGCCGATGGCGCGGCCGGGATAACCGAGCGTGCGCAGCACGGCATTCTCCTTCACGCGGCCACGCACCGCCAGCAGCAACGCATTGGCCACCAGCCCGGCCACGGCGATCACCGCGCCGATGCCGAGCCAGCGGGTAAAGCCGATCAGCTCGATCAACTGCGCGGCGGTTTCCGCAAAAAACGCTTTTTCCGGCCGGGTGTCGGTCGGTTCCTGCGCCGAGCGGAAACGTTCGTCGATTTCCGCTGCGACCGGTTTGAGGTCGGCGGAGGAATGCACGCGGACGTTGAACTGGGTGACCACGCCGAGACCGACGCGCGAGGCTTGTTGCAGGAACGGAAGCTTCACGTAAGCCACGTTGTTGTCCTGCGGAAATGGCGAGCGGATGATGCCCGCGACGGTGACGGTGACGCCCGCGGCGTCGAAGCGGTCGCCGGGATTCAAGCCGCGCCGTCGCGCGAAAACCTCGCCCAACAACGCGCTGTCGTCGCGGCGGGTCCATTCGGCTTCGCTGCCGGCGATGATCTCGATTTCCGGGGCGAAGCGTTGCAGCGAGCCCTCGGGCACGCCGCGAAACGTGATCACATCGAGCGAGGCACCGCAGTTGTTGACCACGATCTTGACCGGGATCACCTCGCGCACGCCCTCGATGCGGCGGATTTCATCGGCGTAGTGCTCCGGCAGGCGGCTGGCGGACGGGCAGAAGCGGTTTTGCCGGTAAACGACCAGCGTGGTATCGGCGGCGGTCGTCTCGGTGGCGGTGGCCAGCGAGCGTTGCAGCGTCTCGACGGCGGTGAACAGAAACATGCCCGAGGCCACGCCGAACACGGTGAGCGCCGACCGCACCTGGTGGCGGATGAGCTGGAGCCAGGCGAGCCTGAGCAGATTGAGGATGGCATTCATGGCACAGCTTCGAGCAGTTGGCCTTTTTCGAGATGCAGCGTGCGGTCGGCGGCCGAGGCGGCCCTGGCGTCGTGGGTGACCATGACGATGGTCTTGTGATGCTCGCGGGCGAGTTCGCGGAGCAGCTCGAGGATGCGGCCGGCGGCTTCGCGGTCGAGATCGCCGGTCGGTTCGTCGGCCACCAGCAGCGGCGGATCCGCGACAATGGCGCGGGCGATGGCGACGCGCTGTTCCTGGCCGCCGGACAGCTCGGCGGGCGTGTGGTGCGAGCGGTCGCCGAGGCCCACCAATTCCAGCGCCGCATGCACCCTGGCATGGCGCTCCTTTTTGGAAATATTATCCAACAGAAGTGGCAGTTCGACGTTTTCGAATGCGGTGAGCACCGGCACGAGGTGATAGAGTTGGAAAATATAGCCTATATGCTTGGCGCGCCACCGGGTGAGTTCCCTGCGGGAGAGTTTGGAAATCTCCACGCCGGCGATGACGAGCGAGCCGGAGGTCGGCGAGTCGATGCCGGAAAGCAGGTTGAGCAATGTGGTTTTCCCTGATCCGGACGGGCCCATCAGCGCGAGGAATTCACCCTTGCGCACGGTGAGCTCGAGCGCATGCAGCGGGGTGACGATGTGGGTGCCCTTGCGGTAGTCCTTGGAGATGCCGCGGCATTCGATCATGGGTTCGTTCATGGCTGTGTGGGCTTGGGATTCACGCGTTGGCCATCGCGCAGGCCGGTGGGCGAGAGGACGACCCACTCGCCGGGGCGCAGTCCTGCGGCGATGCGGATGTGACCGTCGCGGGATTCTGAAGTGGCTGAGACGGCACGTTTTTCGACACGCCTCGAATCGGGATCGCAGACCCACGCCGCGCCATCTGTCAGGGCGGCTTGCGGAATCCAGCAGGCGAGCGACGGGGCGGCGCGCACGGCTGATGAGGCGTCTTTCATTTCGAGAAACTCGACGCGGCAAAGCATTTCAGGCCGCAGTTGGTCCGCGGGATCGATGATGCGCACCTTGGCTTGCAGCGTGTTGCGCTGGAGGTCCGCCTCGCCGGTGACATGGGTGACAGCGCCCTGGAATACGGTGTCGGGCAGCAGCGAGCAGTGGATGCGCGCGCTTTGGCCGACCTGCAATCCGGCGGCATCGGCGAGCGGCACATCGACGCGCACCTGCAACTCGGCAGGCCGGTAAAGGATCGCGATGGTGGCGCTGTCGGGATCGTCCATGCGCAGCATCTTCTTTTGTCCGGGCGTGGCGAGCAGGCGCAGGATGCGTCCGTCGGTGGGCGAGGTGATTTCAGTGCGGCTCAAGGCGAGCGCAGCTTGCTCCAAAGCGACCCCGGCGGCAGACAGTTCACCGCGTTTCACCTCGGTTTCCGCATTCAGGCGGTCGATTTCGGCACGCATTTGATCCACGGCGGCGGCGGCAGCTTCGGTGCGGGCGGATTCGCGTTCGTAGCCAAGCCTGGCGGAGACCACAGCGGATTCCGGCACGGTGCCCGCGGGAAGGCGTTGCATGCGGTTGGCCTGGTCCTCGGCCTCCGCGCGCCGCGCCTTGGCGGCAGCCAGCTCGGCAGCCAGGCCGGCGAGCCGCTTTTCGGCGGCGGAAATGGCGGCAAAATGGGTTTTCAATGCGGCTTGCAGCGTCCGCTCATTGTGTCCAGCCGCGGCGTGCGCGAGGCGTGCATCATCGACGATGAACGTGGCAAGCGGCTGGCCTTTCCTGACCTGCTCGCCCGGCAGCACATGCACCTGTTCCACCACGCCATCCACCAGCGCCGTCGCCTTGATTGGCAATGGCGCCGGCTCGATCCAGCCGCTGGCTTGGAACAACACCGCCCCGGTGGCGGACGCCGCGCTCTGCACCGCTGCGTGGGTTTCCTCCGGGGTGGCGAGCACAATTGCCACATCGACCTCCGGCGCGGGCAGCAGGCGGTCACCGAAAAGCACCAGAAACAATACGCAGAAACCCGCGAGAATCCCGGCGGGAACCAGCCAGGCGGGGAGGCGCCTGACTTGCGCATCAGACGGCCCGGTGCGCGAAGTGAGGATATCTAGAGTGGATGGAGATTTCACATTTTGAAACGGATGGATGGCTCACCCCTCATACGGGGGACAAGGTGCGCGGCGTGAAAACGCCGCGCGCGGCACATGCACGGGCATGTGCTTCAAAGCCTCCAGACGTTCCAAACGGCCAAGCGGGCCGCAGGCGGACCAACGCCGGTCCGGACTTGCATGAAAACCAACCGTGGCGTGATGGACACAGGGATGCCGGGCAGCTCCGCCATGGCCCTCGGGATGGCATAGCCGACGAATGCCGGCGATTCAAAATTCCCTCCCGGCATGGGAGAATCCGGAAAGACTTTCAGATCGGCACAGCAATCCAGCTGGCCGGTGGGACAAGAATCGCAACAACCCTCCGTCTGCTCCCAAGGTTCAAGCAAACAGACACGCAATGGCACAGCCGCCGCGGGAAGCAGCACCCCAAGGCAGGTGGCAAGCATGATGGCGAGCACTTTGCGCATCTTGCAGGATCATTACTCTCATTATATTGACGGGGCAAGGACTGATTCCCTGCCCGTCACTTCATCCTGCCAGCAAGACCTGATCAATTCGAATCATCAAGACGGCGGTGGCGATTTGCGGAGTCCGGATGGAGCGCACGCTTCCCACGTGCCGCTCCACGCCGTTTCCGCCGCCATGGTGGTTATTGGTTCGCCTTGTCGAAGGCGGCGTCGAAGGCGACATCGCTGCCCGGGAAGTCGAGGCTGCGAACGAAGCTGGCGGCCTCGGCACCGCCGTGCACGCGGTCCATGCGGATGTCCTCCCATTCGACCGAAAGCGGCCCGCGGTAGCCGATGTCATTGAGCGCGACGATCACATCCTCGAACTCGATATCGCCGCGGCCGGGTGAACGGAAATCCCAGAAGCGGCGTGAATCGCCGAAATCGGTGTGGCCGCCGAAGACGCCAACCGTGCCATCACCGTGGCCCCACCACGCGTCCTTGACGTGGACGTGATAGATGCGCTCGGAAAATTCGCGGATGAAGCGGACGTAATCCACGCCCTGGTAGCCGAGGTGCGAGGGATCGTAATTGAAGCCGAAGCGCTTGTGGTTGCCCACCGCGGCGAGCGCGCGCTTGGCGGAGGCGATGTCAAAGGCGATCTCGGTGGGATGCACTTCAAGCGCGAAGTTCACGTTCGCCTTGTCGAACGCATCGAGGATCGGCACCCAGCGTTTGGCGAAATCCTTGAAGCCTTTTTCATAATAAGCCTGCGAGGTCGGCGGGAAAGCGTAGATCGAGTGCCAGATCGAGGAACCGGTGAAACCGTTCACCACGGCGGGAAAATCGTCGGTCTTGCCGCGGCCCGGCTTGGCGTCGAAAAACGCGCGCGCCGCCTTGGCATTGACAATCATTTTCCTGGCAGCCCGCTTGCGCACGCCTTCCGGATCGCCATCGCCCCAGACATCCGCAGGCAGGATCGCCTTGTGGCGCTCATCGATCAGGTCACAGACCGCCTGGCCGACCAGGTGGTTGGATATGGCGTAGCAGGTCAGGCCGTGGTCGGAGAGCAGTTCCCATTTCTCCTTGACGTATTTTTTGCTGGAAGCGGCGGCATCGACATCGAAGTGGTCGCCCCAACAGGCAAGTTCCAATCCGTCGTAGCCCATTTCATAGGCCATTGCGGCAAGTTTCTCGAGCGGAAGATCGGCCCACTGGCCGGTGAATAGTGTGACAGGACGGGACATGATGGTTGGCAGTTGTGAATGCAGAATCCAAACATCCAGGCCTTCTATCAATCCAAATTATCAAGCTATCCTGACGCAATCGCGTCACGCTCGAATTCTCATGCGCCGAATTGCTCGCGCGAAAAGGCGATTTTCTCCGCCCGCCCGAGGCTCGGATGCTTCAGGTGCTGCGCGACCACCGGTTCAAGCCGCTGCAACAGTCCCACACCATTCGCGACCTGAATCGCCAATCCGGGACGGGCATTAACCTCGATCATCATCGGGCCAAAGTCCTCATCGATCATCAGATCCACCCCAAGATAGCCCAATCCGGTCATCTCCTGACAGGTCACGGCGATGTCCAAAATCCTGTCCCACTCAGGCAACTGAATCCCCCGCAGG
>JALRFY010000168.1 GCA_023253625.1 Akkermansiaceae bacterium
GGTCGAGTATTTCGTTTCCTACTTCGATTACTCTCAACCCGAGGCCTACATCCCGCGCAGCGATACTTATATTGAGAAGGATTCGTCGATCAACGAGGAGATCGAGCGGCTGCGTCTCTCCACCATGGGCTCACTGCTCACCCGGCCGGACACCATCGTCGTCGCCTCGGTTTCCTGCATCTACGGCCTCGGCTCGCCGGAGGACTATGAGAACATGATGCTGCCGGTCTGGACGGGCCAGAAGCTCAGCCGCGAGGAATTCCTCTCGTCGTTGGTCGGCATGCTCTTCGAGCGCAACGACATCGCCTTCGGCCGCGGCAAGTTCCGCGTGCGCGGCGATGTGGTGGAAGTCCACCCCGCATACCTCGAGCAGACCGCCATCCGCATAGAATTCTTCGACGACGAGATCGAGCGCATCAGCAGCGTCCACACACTCGACGGACGCCTCATCGAGCGGCTGGAAACCCACACGTTTTTCCCCGCCAAGCAGTTCGTCACACCCGGTGACAAGATGAAGCGCGCCGCCGTCGCCATCCGCGGGGAGCTCGACGCCCGCATCGCCGAACTGGAAAAGGACAACAAACTGTTAGAAGCCCAGCGCTTGCGCATGCGCACCGAATACGACCTGGAAATGATGGCCGAGATGGGATTCTGCCAGGGCATCGAGAACTACTCGCGCCACCTGACAGGCCGCGAACCCGGTGCGCGGCCGCACACGCTGCTCGATTTCTTTCCGCGCGACTTCCTGCTGATGATTGACGAAAGCCACGTCACCATCCCGCAGATCGGCGGGATGTATGAAGGCGACAAGAGCCGCAAGACGGTGCTGGTCGATCACGGTTTCCGCTTGCCCAGCGCGCTCGACAACCGGCCGCTGCGCTTTGAGGAGTTCATGCACATGACCGGCCAGCGCGTCTATGTTTCCGCCACGCCCGGTCCCTTCGAACTGCTCAACTCGCGGCCTGAAAACCATGGCTGGATCCCGGTGAAATCGCGCCGCGAGGAAGGATTCGCGGATCAACGGAAGCTCCGCGTGAAGGCGAGCGGCAACGACCAGGCCGTGGACGCCTTCGATCCGGCGAAACGCGGCACGCCGCTTGTGGTCGAGCAGATCATCCGCCCGACCGGCCTGTTGGACCCGGTCATCACCATCCGCCCGCTCAAGGGGCAGATTGATGAAACCATCGAACTCTGCCGCCAGCGCGTCGAGCGCCACGAGCGCGTGCTCGTCACCACCCTCACCAAGAAAACCGCCGAGGACCTCAGCGAATACCTCAAGGGCGTGGGACTCAAGGTGCGCTACATCCATGCCGATATCGATGCCATCGAGCGCGTCGAAATCCTGCGCCAACTCCGTGCCGCCACCGTGGACGTGCTCGTCGGCATCAACCTGCTGCGCGAAGGACTCGACCTGCCCGAAGTATCGCTCGTCTGCATTCTCGACGCCGACAAGGAAGGATTCCTGCGCAACGAGACCTCGCTGATCCAGACCGCCGGCCGCGCCGCGCGCCATGTCACCGGCGAGTGTGTCCTGTTCTGCGATGTGATGACCGATTCGATCCGCTCCCTGGTGGAAATTTCCGCCGCCCGCCGTGCCCGCCAGCAGGCATGGAACGAAGCGCACGGCATCACTCCCGCCAGCGTGAAACGCGCCCTGCAGCAGAGCCTTCAAACCCGCGAGCCGGATGCGGAAGCCGCCGACCGGATCAACCGCGCCATCGTCGCCGAGGACGAGACGACCTACGACAAAGTCCGCGTCATCGCCGACCTCGAAGAGGAAATGCGCGAGGCCGCTTCACGGCTCGAATTCGAACGTGCCGCGCACCTGCGCGACCAGATCCACGCCCTCAAGCATCCGTCCGCCACGCCGCAATCGAAGCCCGTCACCTACCCCGCCCCCGGCAAAAAACGGGGGAAGAAGTGAGCTGGCGCGTTTGGCAGATCCTCAACGAGCCTGTCCGCCATCCCCGCCGGGCACCTGTTCCCGCGGCACGCCACGGAGTTCGAAAACCTTGAGCACGGTATCCTCGATCAGGTTGTTCGGGCACGAGGCTCCGGCGGTGATGCCGATGGTCACCGGCTTGGCGGGGTCGGTCCATGCGCCGTGGCGGGAGACGATTTCCTCGCGGCGGTGGAGGTCGTAGTGGCTGATTTCCTCCATCGAGCGCAGGCAGGAGGAATCGTGGATGAAGAAGGTGGGCAGCTCCGGCTCGGCGATTTCGACGAGGTGCGCGGTGTTGGAGCTGTTGTAGCCACCGACGACGAGCAAGAGGTCCATCGGCTGTTTGAGCATGTCGAAGAGCGCGTCCTGCCGTTCCTGGGTGGCACCGCAAATGGTGTCGAAAAAATGGAAATTGGCGGTGTCGCCATCGCGATCGAGCATGGCCTGGCGGACGCGGCGCTGGATTTCCTCGGTCTCGCCCTTGAGCATGGTCGTCTGGTTGGCCACGCCCACCTTGCGCAGGTGCTCGTCCGGATCGAAGCCGGGCGAGTGGCAGCCGGCGAAGCGTGTGAGAAACGCCTCCTTGTCGCCACCGTGGCGGATGTAGTCACAGACAAAGTCGGTGTCGGCGAGCGTGAGAATGACCAGATAATTCCCTGTCGCATCATCCCCGAGTGCGCGCGAGGCGGTCGCCCGGGTTTCCTCATGGTCGGTCTTGCCATGGATGATGGAGGTGACGCCGTCCTTGGCGTATCCGCGCACGCGTTTCCAGACCTTCATCACGTCGCCACAGGTGGTGTCCACCACATAGCAGCCACGCCGTTCGATGAAATCCATGAAGGCGGTGGGCGCGCCGAAGGCAGGGACGATGACGACGTCGTCGGGGCCGAGGTCCTGGTATTCGGCGGTCATTTCGCGCCATGGCAGCGAGACGATGTTCATTTCGCGCAGGTGGCGGTTGACGTCGGGGTTGTGGATGATTTCGCCGATGAGAAAAATCCGCTCGGCGGGAAATACGCGTCGAGCGGCGTAGGCGAGATCGATGGCGCGTTCGACGCCGTAGCAAAAGCCGAACTGCTGGGCGAGCAGGATGGTGGTGTTGCCTAGGGTCATCCGGCCGCCCTGGGCGCGGAGTTTTTCGACAACGGCGGAGTTGAAATGACCGGCGACCTGGGCCGCGACCAACTCCATGACATCGGGCCGACGGACGTTGACTCTCGGGCGCTTGGCGTTGGCGGTCGGTTGGCTCATCACGGCTGGTATAGGCCGGATCGGGCGGCCCACCAAATGATTTTCCAAAACCTGCCAAGCGTCATCATGAATTTGCCAATCCAGACGGTTCAGAGTGTCATGGCGTTGAAGCCACCATCGACGATCATTTCGGTGCCGGTGATGAAGGAGCCTGCGACGGGTGAAGCGAGCAGGAGGGTGGCACCGATGAGTTCCTCGGCATTGCCAAATCGCGAGGCGGGCGTCTGGCGGAGGATGTCGAGCACGCGTGATTCATCGAGCACCTTGCGGTTTTGCTCGGCGGGGAAGAATCCGGGCACGAGTGTGTTGACGCGGATGTCCTTGTCTGCCCACTCGCGGGCAAGGTTGCGGGTGAGGTTGTGGACGGCGGCCTTGGAGAGCGAGTAGGTGAAGACGCGCGAGAGCGGGTTGAGACCGGAGATCGAGCCGAGGTTGATGATGGATGCGGCGCGGCCTTCCTCGATGAAATACTTGCCGAAGACCTGGCAGGAGCGGAAGACGGCGGAGAGGTTGGTATCGATGATGCGCTGGTATTCTTCCTCGGGGATGTCAAGGAAGGGCGTGGGGGAATTGGTGCCCGCGCCGTTGATGAGGATGTCCACCTTGCCGGAGCGCTTGAGGGTTTCGTCGAGCAGGTGTTGCAGCGATTCGCGCGAGGTGACGTCCACCGGCAGGAAGTAGCCTTTGCCGCCGTGGGATTCGATTTCGGCGAGGCGCTTCTCGGCTTTTTCCCTGATGCGGCCACCGAGGACCACTTCGGCTCCGGCGCGGGCGAGGCCCACGGCCATGGTGCCGCAAAGTTCACCGGTGCCGCCAATGACGACTGCGGTTTTGCCGGACAAATCGAAAAGTTCCTTGAGAAATGATGCGGTCTGCATGGCGATGATGATGCCCGCTGTGCCCCGCCTGCCAAGCATGGAAACATGGCGGCAGGACGGAGACGGGCTTTCGGTTTGCCAGTGGGCGAATCGCGGCGAGAATCTGCAGGGAAAAAACGCCCCCGGTGACGTGAAATAATGCCAACATGACCAAGGAAGCCAGCGAGATCGAAGTGGAGGTGGTGGAGGTGGAAAACACCTTGCCGGGTGCCCGCACGGAAGCCGCTCGCGATGTGCCGACCGCCAGCCAGCGCCGGGAATGGCGGCACTGGCAAGGCCGGGTGCGGCGAATCGACGCCCGCTGGTGGCCGCTGTGGGTGATCCCGGGCGTCGTTATCCTGGGACTGGCCGCAGTGGCCGGCGCGGTCATCGGCCTGCTGGCGCTGGTCTTCGTGCTGGTCCGTTCGCTGGTCCGGATCTTGCTGCGCTGAGATGGATCTCCCCTGCCCTGTTGGTCTCGCTTGTCGCGGGACGCTCGATGGTCAGGCAATCTTCGCGAAACGGCCGGAGTTGATGCGGGCATGTCGATCCCGCCACCAACCGTTCACTTGGCACGGTATTCGGACCATTCGGGATGGATTTGGGGTTTGGCTTGGTCCACCACGGGTTTTTGCTCTGCTGCCGGGGCAAGCAGCACATCACGCGTCATACGGTGCCACTCGGTGGCCATGGCGCGCACACGGTCCGGATGTTCTGCCGCGAGATTGTTCAACTCCGTGCGATCGTTGCCGAGGTGATAGAGTTCCCACGGTCCACTGCGGAAGGAGACGAGCTTCCAATCGCCGTCGCGCAGGCCGCGGTCCATATGGTGAAGGAAGTGGATCGGCGGGCGCGAGGGGAGTTTTTCTCCGGCGAGGACGGGTGCGAGTGACACCCCGGCGAGCGGCGCAGGCTCGCGGCCCGGAAACGTGGCGGGACTGGTGGTGCCGGTGACTGCGAGCAGGGTGGGCAATACATCAACCAGATGGGCGGGCGTATGATCGATCGCACCCGGCCGCGCCTTGATCCCGGCAGGCCAATGGACGAGGGCGGGAGTGGCCACCCCGCCCTCGAACTGGTTCTGCTTGTAGAAACGGAATGGCGTGTTGCGAGCCCAGGCCCAGCCGGTGCTGTCGGTCCACTTGGTGGCGGGATCCCAAGGCGGCAGGTCCGAGCCGATAGTGCGACGATCGTATGGGCAGGCTCCGTTGTCGGAGAAGAAAAGGATCAGGGTGTTGTCGAGTTCGCCCGCATTCTCGATATCGGCAACAAGGCGGCCGATTTCCCGGTCCACGCGGTCGATGAGCGCCGCGTAGCCGGCCATGCGGCGGCTTTCCCATGCACGCGTTTCCTCGCTGAGATCGTCCCATGCCGGGATGTGGTCGGGACGCGGGGCGGCGCGAACCGTGGCGTCCAGGAGGCCGAGTTCGCGTTGTTTGGCGACGCGCTGCCGGCGCATCTCGTCCCAGCCTTGGAGATAGCGGTCACGATATCTCTCGTAGTCTTCCTGGAGCGGCTGGATGGGCGCATGCGGTGCGTTGTAGGCGAGGTAAAGAAACCACGGCTTTTCCGCTTCACGTGCCTCCTTGAGGAAGCGCAGGGCGAAATCGGTCTTGGTGACCGTGGTGTGGAAACCCGCATCGGGCACCTGCCATGGCTGGCCGTTGAGGCGGAAGGTCCGGTCACCTTTGTAGTAGTTGCAGGAGCCGGAGAGATGGCCGAAAAAGCGCTCGAAGCCGAAATCGGTGGGTTCCTTCGAGAGGTGCCATTTCCCGGACATGGCGGTGAAATAGCCGGCCGGGCGGAGGATTTCGGGAATGGTGACGGCACGCTTCATCGATTCGTCGCCGGCCTGCCGGCACCAACGGCCGGTGAGCAGGGAAACACGCGAGGAATGGCACTTGGCCGTATTGTAGAAATGCGAAAAACGCAGCCCCTTGGCTGCAAGGCGATCGAGCACCGGGGTCTCGATCTCGCTGCCATAGCAACCGAGGTCGGAGTAACCGAGGTCGTCGGTGAGGATGAGCAGGATGTTCGGCCGGGCGGATGCCTGATAGGGCAGCCACAGAGCGACCAGGATGGGCAGGAGGCGTTTCATGGATTTCATGCAAGGGGTTGGCAATCCGCTACGGCCGCAAACACTGGTGAATTTCCGATGCTTGCTTTTTCATGGCCGCGAGTGGGTCGCGAGTGGCGGTAAACATCAGCGCAAGCCTGCCGGCCATGGGCCGGTTCGATGGAATCGCCGGCAAACGATAGTGGCGACCTCATGCATCCTGCTGAGATCCTCATACCGTGGCGGCTTCGTGTGGAAGCCTGGGAACGGCGGCGAGCAGTTGCCTGGTGTATGCCTCGCGGGGGGATTCGAAGATTGCCTCCGGATCGCCGGATTCGACGATTTTTCCGCGGTTCATCACCGCGATGCGGTCGGCCAGGTAGCGGATCACGGAGAGGTCATGGGAAATGAAGAGCATGGTGAGATGCAGCTCGCTTTGAAGGCGGCGGAGCAGGTTGAGGATCTGCGACTGGATGGAGACATCGAGTGCGGAGACCGGTTCGTCGGCAATGATGAGGCTGGGTTCGGGAGCGAGGGCCCGCGCGATGGCGATACGCTGGCGCTGGCCGCCTGAGAACTCGTGCGGGTAGCGCCGCATGTGGCGCGGCGAGAGGCCCACGGTTTCGAGCAAACCGGCCACGCGGTCTTGGAGTGCGGGGCCCTTGAGTTTCGGGTGGCGTTGCTGCAGGGTCTCGCCGAGTGCCGAGAAGATGGTGAGCCGTGGATTGAGCGAGGCGTAGGGGTCTTGGAAGATCATCTGGAAATCCAGCCGGTGGCGGCGGATTTCGCGGCGTGGCAGGCTGGTGAGATCGATGTTGCCGAGCTTTACGCTGCCGCTGTCCGGCGTCAGGAGCTGCATGATGATGCGCGAGAGTGTGGACTTGCCGCAGCCGGACTCGCCGACGAGCCCGAGGATTTCACCCTCTGAGATGGTGAGAGAAACGCCGTCCACCGCGACCACGCGCTCGCGGCCCTTGTGGAAGGTTTTGCGGATGTCCTTGAGCTCGAGCATGACAGGTGGTGATGTGGTTCTTATGCCACGCACCGTGGCTGCGGAGGGCGAGCGATGTCAAGCGGCGACAACGGCGCTGCAGGCTGCCGTGGGCCTTCATGCTTGAAAGCCACACGCGGCGGAATTCGATGATTGATCAGCGGCCAGAGAGACTCAGACTTACCCCAATGGTCCTGACTCTAAGACTCCTGGCACTCTGCATGATTCCGCTGTTCTGCATGGCCGCGCGGGCAGGGCAGAAGCGGATGAACATCGTCCTGCTCTACGCAGACGATCTCGGCTACGGCGATCTGGGCTGCTACAATCCGGCATCGAAAATCCCCACGCCGCAGCTCGACCGCCTGGCCAAGGAGGGCTTGCGTTTCACCGATGCCCACAGCTCATCGGGCATCTGCACGCCATCGCGCTACGCGCTGCTGACGGGGCGCTCGCACTGGCGCGATTTCCACGGAATCGACCGCGGCTTCGATCCGCCGTTCTTCAAGCCGGGCCAGCTCACCCTGCCGGAAATGATCCGCAAGCACGGCTACACCACCGCCTGCATCGGCAAGTGGCACCTCGGCTGGAATTGGAACTCGATCCGCAAGCCCGGCAGCCCGCCCGCCTCCAGGAAACACGACGATTTCGATTGGACCCGGCCGATCCGCGGTGGCGCGGTGGATCACGGGTTCGATCATTACTTCGGCGACAATGTGATCAACTTTCCTCCCTACACCTGGATTGAGAACGACCGTGTGCTGGCGGTGCCTGACATTACGTTCACCAAGACCCCGCAGAACACCAAGGAAGGCCAGTGGGAATGCCGCGAGGGTCCCGGGCGCTCGGACTGGGATTTCTATCAGGTCCTGCCGGTCCTCACGGAAAAGGCGGTGGCATACATCCATGCGCGCAAGGACACCGATAAACCTTTTTTCCTCTATTTTCCGCTGCCATCGCCCCACGCGCCGATCGTTCCCACCGCCGAGTTCGATGGCCGGTCCATGGCCGGTGCCTACGGCGACTTCGTGGTGCAGACCGATGACTCCTGCGGCCGCCTGCTCCAGGCCCTGCGCGAGACCGGTCTTTATGAAAACACCATCATCCTCTTCACCGCAGACAACGGTGCCGAAGCCTATGCCTACCCGCGTGATGGGAAACACGACCACTGGTCGTCCGCCCCGCTGCGGGGGCTCAAGCGCGACATCTACGAAGGCGGCCACCGCGTGCCCACCCTGCTGAAGTGGCCGGGCCTGACCCGGCCCGGCAGTGTCTCCGGCGCATTGTTCTCGCAGGTGGATGTGATGGCGACGCTCGCCGCTTATCTCGGCCATGAACTGCCGCGCGAGTCCGCCGAGGATTCCCACGATTTCCTGCCCTATCTGAAGGGCGTGGTGGAGGAATCGCCGCGCAGCACCCTGGTCCACAATACCTTCAAGGACCGATATGCGATCCGCCATCACGAATGGCTGCTGGTGGACCACCCCACCGGCACCGACCGCCAGCCGCCGGAGGCATGGATGAAAAAGCACAAAGTGCCGCCCTACAGCGGACTCGATGCGGGGCTTTACAATCTGAAGGATGACCTTGGCCAACGCCGCAATCTGGCCGGGGAGCGACCGGAGAAGGTCGCAGAACTGCGCAAGATGCTGAAAGCGATCCGCGCCGGCAGGCACACCGCGCCGCGCTTGGCGGAGTGAACGGGACTGCATGCCAAGGAGGGGCGGAACATGTCCTCCACGCGGTTGGTGTGCCGATTTTAGGCCAGAACGGAATTCCCATCGCCATGCCATCCACACGGCGAAGGCATTTCGCCGCTCCGTGTGGTTTTTGTCCAGCCCCCCGCTTGCGGTCTCAGCCAAAACACTCGCACAGCGGCCCGCGTTTTGATAAATCGACCTCCGTGAGTTCGGAAGAATCCCCGGTAAGCCCGCGCAAGGTGGAGCCGTTGCTCGGCTGGGCGGCGCTGCTGTTGTTGCTGCTGGGCTGCTTTTTCGTGCTGCGGCCGTTCATAACGGCGCTGATGTGGGCAATCATCCTGACCTATTCGCTCTATCCGCTGCAGCGCCTGTTCACGGGCTGGTTCCGGGGCTCGCGCACGCTGGCGGCCTGCCTGGTGACGCTCACGGTGGCGGTGGTTTTCACCGGCCCGGTGGTGTTGATCGGCGTGAGCCTTGCACAGGACGGAAAGGATCTGGCAGTGGCAACGCGCGATTGGTTCATGTCCGCCCCTGAGGAAGCGCCGGGCTGGGTTTCCGGAATGCCGGTGCTGGGCGACGAGTTGGATGCCTACTGGCGCGCCTTCGCCGATGACCGCAACCGCTGGATCGAGGAACTCGACGAGGTGCTGAAAACCAAGCCGCCGCGGCCAAAAAAGATCTTGGTGGAGACGGACGACGGCCTGATGCTCCACGATGTCCCCTTGCCGCAGAAGGGAGCCATGGCGGGCGAGGCCTTCGAAAATGCGGATGAGGCCCGTGAATCGCCGCAATTGGTGATGATGCTCGGCAAGCTGCTGGTATCGGCGAAGTCTGGCCTGATCGCCGCCGGCCTGGCGGTGGGGCAAGGGGTCACGCAGCTGTTATTGAGCGCATTCCTCGCGTTTTTCCTGTTGCGCGAGGCTCCGGAATTGTCCGAGCGGCTCGCGGTGGCGGTGGAACGACTGGCCGGCGAGCGCGGCCGATACCTGACCAAGGTGGCCGGAAACACGGTGCGCGGCGTGATTTTCGGCATCCTCGGCACCGCGCTGGCGCAATCGCTGGTGGCCTGGTTCGGCTTCTGGCTGGCCGGGGTGCCGGGCGCGGTGCTGCTCGCGGTGCTGACGTTTTTCTTTGCGGTGATCCCCTTCGGCCCGCCGTTGATATGGGCACCGGCTGCAGTGTGGCTGTTCACGCAAAACCAGCCAGGCTGGGGGGTGTTCCTGCTCATCTGGGGCTTGCTGGCAATCAGCAGTGTGGACAATCTGCTGCGGCCGTTTCTCATCAGCCAGGGCTCGAAGATGCCATTCGTGCTGATTTTCGTGGGCGTGATTGGCGGCGCGCTGGCCTTCGGCCTGGTGGGCGTTTTCCTCGGCCCCACGCTGCTGGCAGTGGCGTTCCGGTTGATCGCCGAGTGGTCGGCCCGCACGGTGACGGGCGGGGATTCCGGAGCGGACGGGATTTCGGCATTGCGCGGCGGTGGCTGATGGGCCAGAGACCCGCGCATGGCGGTATGTCCGGCGGCAATGGGGCGGGTGTTGGAGGTGTTCGAAAGCAATTTCCGCGAACGTGGCGAGCTGGGGGCCTCGATCAGCATCTGGTGGGACGGCACGGAGGTGCTCTCGGAAGGCCATGGCTGGTGCGAGCGCGAGCAGCAGCGGCCGTGGACAGACCAAACGCTGGTGCCTGTGTATTCCGCCACCAAGGTGCCGGCAGCGGCCACCTTGCTGCTGGCCTTGTCCAGCCGCGGATTGAACGAGGAAACTCCGGTGCGCGAGGTCTGGCCGTCATTTCCGCTGGCCGATGCGCGGTTTTCCCACCTGCTCTCTCACCAATGTGGCCTGGCTGCGCTCGACCAACGGGTGGATGTCTTCGATCATGCCGCAGTGGTCGGCGCAATCGAGGCCCAGCCGCCTGCGTGGCACCTGGGCGACGGTCATGGATATCACCCGCGGGTTTTCGGCGCGCTGGTGGATGAACCGGTGCGCCGGCTCACCGGTATGACGCTCGGTGATTATTGGCGCAAGATGATCGCCGCGCCAATGGGGCTGGATTTCTGGATCGGCCTGCCGGAAACGGAGTGGCCGCGCGTCGCGCAGCTCTACCCGGGCAAGGCGGGCAAGGACGACCTGATCGACGCGTTTTACAAACAACTCACCACCTCCGGCACCTACACGCGGCGCGCGTTTTCCTCGCCACACGGACTGCACGCCATCCATGAAATGAACGATCCGCGCGCCTGGGCCGCCGGACTGCCGGCGCTCGGCGGCGTGGGAACCGCAGCGGCCCTGGCGAAGTTCTATCAGGCGGCCATCGGGGCCATCGAGAGCCCGCTCACCCCGCACCTCCGGCAGGCGCTGTGCACACCCGTGAGCGCGGCCGCTGACCGGGTGCTGCTGCGCCCCACGGTTTTCACCTGTGGCGCGCAAATGGACCCGCTCGACGCAAACGGCCGAAAAATCCGCCAAATTTACGGCAATTCGAAACTCGCTTTCGGCCACCCCGGAGCCGGCGGCAGCCATGCCATGGGCGATCCCGCCACCGGGATTTCCTTCGCCTACACCATGAACCAGATGAACCTCAGCGTGATGCCCGGGGTGAAATGCCAGGAAATGATCGATGCACTTTTTTCCGAAATGGGGTGAGAAAAGGGTTGCCCGGATACGGATTGGGGCGCAGCTTTCCGCGAAATCTTCACAAAAAAAGGCAAATTGATCAGGATTATGTTTCCCGAATACGCTCCATTCGACACCGCCATACGCTCGGCCCTTGAATCACTGCTCGCGGGCATGGATTCCAACCAAAAGGCATGGCTGAGTGGCTATCTTGCGGCGGGCGGTGGCGAGACTGTGAGCGCTCCGGCCACCACCGGTGCGGAGTTGACGGTCTTGTTCGGCACGGAATCCGGCAACGCGGAGGCGCTGGCCGACCGCTCGGTGAAACAGGCCCGCAAGCGTGGCCTGCGCGCGCGAATGGTGAACATGGCGGATATCTCACCGGTGGATCTTGCCAAGACCAACCACTTGCTGGTGATCGTCTCGACCTGGGGCGATGGCGAGCCGCCCGAATCTGCGGCGGCATTTCACAAGCAGTTCATGACGGAGGATCTCACATTGGCCGGGGTGAAATTCTCGGTCTGTGCGCTCGGCGACACGTCCTACGAGAAATTCTGCCAGACGGGCAAGGAGATCGACGAACGCCTCGCCGCGCTGGGTGGTGAGCGAATCGCGCCGCGCCAGGATTGCGATGTGGATTTCGAGGAGGCCTTCGGCGCTTGGTTGGAAAAGTCGCTTTACGCCCTGATGCCGGGCGCTTCCGCAGTGGTGGCTGCGGTGCCAGTCGGCACGGCCACGGTCGAATACGGCAAGAAGCACCCGTTTCCCGCAGAGTTGCTCGATGTCGTCATGCTCAATGGCAAGGGATCGACCAAGGAAACGCTGCATCTCGAATTTTCACTCGTAGGCTCCGGATTGAGCTATGAGCCCGGCGACGCGCTTGCCGTGGTGCCGGTGAATGCTCCTGATGTGGTCGGGGAAATTCTCAAGGCGGCCAAGCTCGGCGGCGATGAGACGGTGAATATCAAGGACGGCGGTGACAAACCGCTGGCCGAGGCCCTCCGCGAGGATTTCGACATCACCGCACTCTCGCGCAACGTGCTCAACAAGCTTGCCGCCGCCGCCGATTCCACGAAGCTGCGCGACCTGCTTGCCGATGAATCGAAGGACCGGCTCAAGGCATACATCGATGGACGGCAAATCGTCGATGCCCTCCACGATTTCGCGCCCGACGGTCTGCCGGCCGCCACACTCTCGGGTCTCTTCCGCAAGCTTCCGCCGCGCCTTTATTCTATTGCATCCAGCCCGCTCGCACACCCGGACGAGGTGCATCTCACGGTTTCCGCAGTGCGCTATCTCAGCCACGGCCGCACGCGCAAGGGCGTGTGCTCGACTTATCTGGCCGATCTTCTGAAATCCGGTGACAGAGTGCCGGTCTTCGTCCAGCCCAACAAAAACTTCCGCCTGCCCGCCGATGGTGATGCACCAATCATCATGGTGGGCCCGGGCACCGGCATCGCGCCGTTCCGCGCTTTTGTCGAGCACCGCGCCGCCATCGGTGCCAGTGGCAGGAACTGGCTCTTCATGGGCGACCAGCATTACCTCTACGATTTTCTCTATCAGCTCGAATGGCAGGACCACCTCAAGAGCGGTGCGCTTGCCCGCCTAGACGTTGCCTTCTCGCGCGACCAACCGGAAAAAATCTACGTCCAGCACCGGCTCCTGGAACATGGTGCCGAAGTCTTCGCATGGCTGGAACAAGGCGCGCACTTCTATGTCTGCGGCGATGCCGCACGCATGGCCGGCGATGTGCACGAGGCTTTGATTTCCATCGCCGCGAAACACGGCGGCAAATCCCGCCAAGCCGCCGAGGAATACGTCGGCAGCCTGAAGTCATCCAAACGCTACCACCGCGACGTGTATTGAATTACAAATCTCAAATCTCGAATTTCAAATCTCCATTTCCATGTCCGAAGAAAAGAAACCCTCCGCCAACGAAGGCATCAAGATCGCGAGCAACTACCTGCGCGGCACCATCGCCGAAGGCCTCGCCGATGTGACCACAGGCTCGATGTCCGCCGACGACCAGCAGTTGCTCAAGTTCCACGGCACCTACCAGCAGGACGATCGCGACCTGCGCGCCGAGCGCCGCAAGCACAAGCTGGAAAAAGCCTACTCGTTCATGATCCGCATCCGCGTGCCCGGCGGCGTGGCCACCCCCGAGCAGTGGCTGGAGGTGGACCGCATGGCCACCCAGTTCGCCAATGGCACCATCAAGCTCACCACCCGCCAGGCGTTCCAATTCCACGGTGTGATCAAGAGCAACCTCAAGCGAACCATCAGGGAGATCAACCAGACCGCCATGGACACCATCGCGGCCTGCGGCGATGTGAACCGTAACGTGATGTGCAATCCAAACCCATATCTATCCGATGTCCACGCCGACGTGCTGAAGGTGGCGCAGGGCATCTCCGACCAGCTCACGCCGCAGACCCGCGCCTATCACGAGATCTGGCTGGATGGCGAGAAAATCGAATCCACCGAGCAGGAAGTGGAGCCGATCTATGGCAAGACCTATCTGCCGCGGAAGTTCAAGATCACCATCGCCGTCCCGCCGTCCAACGACGTGGACATTTATGCCAACTGCCTTTCCTACATCGCCATCGTAGAGGACGGAAAACTCGCCGGTTTCAACGTCGCCGTCGGCGGTGGCATGGGTTCCACCCACAACAACGACAAAACCTATCCCCGCCTCGCCGATGTGATCGGTTTCTGCACCGTGGAGCAAGCGGTGGACGTGGCGGAGAAGATCGTGCTCATCCAGCGCGACTTCGGCGACCGCACCGACCGCAAGCACGCCCGCTTCAAATACACCGTGGACGACCACGGTCCGGATTGGATCCTCGCCAGGCTCAACGAATCCCTCGGCTACGAACTCGGACCGGTGCGCCCGTTTGAGTTCACCGACAATGGCGACCGCTACGGCTGGACCGGGGACGAGAACGGCAACTCGCACCTCACGCTCTTCATCCAGGGCGGCCGCGTGCTCGACACCGAGACCTACCCGCTGCGCACCGGCCTGCGCGAGATCGCCCGGGTCCACGACGGCGACTTCCGCCTCACCGCCAACCAGAACCTCATCATCGCCAACGTCTCGCCGGCCAAACGGCCGGAAATCGAGAAGTTGTTGGAACAATATGGCATCAAGGACAGCTATGGAAAAAGCGCCCTGCGCCTCAACTCGCTCGCCTGCGTCGCCCTGCCGACCTGCGGCCTCTCGCTTGCCGAGGCGGAACGCTACCTGCCCGATCTGCTCACCGAATTGGAGGAAACCATCGAGGAAAACGGCCTGCGCCACGACGCCATCACCATCCGCATGACCGGCTGCCCGAACGGTTGCGCCCGCCCTTACATCGCCGAGATTGCCTTCGTCGGCCGTGCGCCGGGGAAATACAACGTCTATCTCGGCGGCGGCTTTGCCGGCCAGCGCCTGTCGAAACTTTACCGCGAGAGCGTGCCCTCCACGGAAATCAAGGAACTGCTCTCACCCGTCATCGCGCACTATGCCCGCGAGCGCAACGATGGCGAACGCTTTGGCGATTTCTGCATCCGCGCCGGATATGTGAACGAAACGAAGCAGGGCCGCGACTTCCACCACAACCTCAAGCCGGAAGCGCTCAAGACCGCGCAACCCGCCTGACCGCCCTCCATGCAAGCCCTCAAATTCCACGCGCAGCCCGATATCGATCCGGCTTCCCTCTCCGCCGAGATCGCGCCGCTGCGCGCGGCCGAGAGAATCCGCCGGCTTCACGAGTGCCTCGGCGAGCACCTGGTCGCCACCACCAGCTTCGGACTGCAATCGGCCGTCATGCTCCACCTCATCCACGAGCATGCGCCGGAGATACCCGTCGTCTTCATCGATACCGGTTACCTTTTTCCGGAAACCTATCGCTACATCGAGCAGTTGTCGGGCCTGTTGGAAAAACTCGATCTGCGCATCTATCAGCCATCGGTTTCCGCCGCTCGGATGGAGGCCTTGTGGGGCAAGTTATGGGAAGGCGGCCAGGAGGACATGGCCCGCTACGGCATCATCACCAAGATCGAGCCGATGAACCGCGCCCTGCGCGACCTCGGCGCCGACGTCTGGCTCAGCGGCCTGCGCCGCTCGCAGTCGAAGACCCGCAGCGACCGGCCCTTCGTCGAGCGCCAGAAGAAAACCCTCAAGGCCTATCCCATCCTCGATTGGGCCGATGTCCAGGTGGACCTTTACCTCCGCCAGCACGACCTGCCACGCCACCCGCTCGCGGAAAAAGGATATCTCACCATGGGCGACTGGCACAGCACCCAGCCCGCCGCAGGCGGCGACGCCGAAGCCACCCGCTTCAACGGCGTGAAATACGAATGCGGCCTCCACCTCGAATCCAACGCCTCGGATTTCCAGATCTGAGGCGCGAAAGGTTCAATCGGATCGTCAAAGCGCCGCGAGTTCGCGCACCAGCCGCGGGCCCTGATAGATGAACGAGGTGTAGATCTGCACCAGCGAGGCTCCCAGCCGTAGTTTCGCCTCTGCATCCTCCAGCGACGAGATCCCGCCAACGCCGATGATCGGGATGCGGCCGCCGAGTTGTGAGGCGAACTCGCCGAGCACCCGGTTGCTTTTTTCCAACAGCGGCTTGCCGGAAAGCCCGCCGGCTTCATTGGCGCGCGGATGTTCCTGGACGGCCTCACGGTCGAGCGTGGTGTTGGTGGCGATGAGACCATCGAGCCCGCCGTCGAGAAACACCTTGGCCAAGGCGCGGATGTGGTCATCATCGAGATCGGGTGCCACCTTGAAAACGACCGGCACCTGCCTGCCGTGCTCGGCGGCGAGTTTCAATTGCTCGGTTTTCAATGTTTCCAACAGGCGCGCGCTGGCCTCCGCGCCCTGCAACTCGCGCAGGCCCGGGGTGTTGGGCGAGGACAGGTTCACCGCAATGTAGCCGGCCACGGGATAGGCTTTGCGCAGGCAGGCGAGATAATCGTCGGCCGCGTTTTCGTTCGGCGTGTCCTTGTTCTTGCCGATGTTGAAGCCGATCACGCCGCGGAACGATTCCGATGCGCGCACCTTGGCGACGCCGGAGTCGATGCCGGCATTGTTGAAGCCCATGCGGTTGATGATGGCCTCCTGCGGGATGAGCCGGAACAGGCGCGGCTGCGGGTTTCCCGGCTGCGGGCGCGGCGTTATCGTGCCAATCTCAATGTGCCCGAAGCCAAGGCGCCCAAGCGCGTCGATGGCATCGCCCTCCTTGTCGAGGCCCGCGGCGAGACCGACTCGGTTGGGAAACGTGATCCCCATCACTTCCACCGGTTTCGCCACGGGGGCGGGTGACAACATCCCGAGGAGGCCGGATTTTTCCGCCATCCGCAGCGCGGACATGCTGATGTGGTGGGCGGTTTCCGGATCGAATTGGAACAGAAACCTGCGGGCCAGTGGATAGAGCGCGTCGATCACGCGGGCAGCGTGGGGCGGCTGGCGCGCTTTGTCGAATCCGCGATGTTGCTTCGCACCCAACTCCTCACGGCTTTTTCATTTGAGGGCATTGTTGAATACCTTGGTGAATTGAAAATCGTGGCAAGCGGATCGAACTGCCCCCGGAATCGGCATTGATCCTGCTTTGAGGATGTGCTGACTGGGGGCGACAATGGCCGGAAACAAACCACTGCTGAACGACGGATTCCAACTGCTCGACGCCGAACTCGGCTTCGCGATGGACGCCTTCGCCGATGTGCTCGCACGCCTCGGCCACCAGGACCTGGCCACCCGGCTGCCATGGCACGGTCGATCGCTCGACCCCGTCGATGGACCTGACCGGGCGTTGGTGCAGGCCTACTCGATCGCTTTCCAGCTCCTCAACATCGTCGAGGAACGGGTGGCCGCGGTGGCCCGCCGCTGGCGCGAAAAAGCCCATGGGCCCGCCGCCGAAAAAGCACTCTGGCCAGACGAACTGTCCGAAATGCTCCGCATGGGCCTGGATGAAAAAACCCTGGCCGGAATCCTCTCGCGGGTGCGGGTCGAGCCGGTGCTCACCGCGCACCCCACCGAGGCGAAGCGCCAGACGGTGCGCGAGCGTCATCGCGAGATTTACGACCTGATGCAGGAGCGGGAAAACCCTTCCTACACCGACCGCGAGCGCGCCCGCGGCCGGCGGTTTCTCGAAGCCCAGCTCGAAACGCTCTGGCGCACCGGTGAAATCCACGTCACCCGCCCGAGCATCACGCAGGAACTCGACAATGCATTGTTCTATCTGCGCGAGGTCTTTCCCGAGGCGGTCTCGCGCGCCCACACCCACCTGCGCGAGGCCTGGTGTGGTGTGGGTCTCGATCCGGCGGCGCTCGATGTCTTGCCGCCGATGATCCGCTTCGGCACTTGGATCGGCGGCGACCGCGACGGCCACCCGGGGGTCACCGCCGAGGTCACGCGCGATGCGCTTGCCGCGCTGCGCCACAACGCGATGCGACTGTTCGCCCGCCAGCTTGAGCGGCTCGCCCACAATCTGCCGCTGAGCAAACATTTCCAACCCGTGCCGCCGGAGCTGGAAGTGATGATCGGGCGGCTCACCGATGAGATCGACGGCCGCGCCGCTGCCGATCTCGCCGCATTGCTCCAATACCATCGCGAGGAACCATGGCGCGCCGCCGCCCTATTGATGCGGCTCAAGCTCCTGCTCTCGCGTGATCAACCGGGCTCCGGCCCGGTCTATCGAAACCCGGCCGACCTGACAGCCGACCTCGATATGCTCGACCACACGCTGGTCCATGCCGGTGCCGGAAAACTGGTGGACGATTTCATCAAACCGATCCGCCGCCAACTCGCGGTCTTTGGTTTCCACTCCGCCACGCTCGATGTGCGGCAGAACTCGGCCTTCCACCAGAAGGCACTCACCCAGTTGCTGGTCAAGGCCGGGATTCCCGGCGCGGAATCGTTCGGTGATTGGAGCCATCAGCAAAAAATGGCGCTGCTGGAACAAGAACTGCGCTCGCCCCGCCCGTTCCTCGCGCCCGGCATTACTGCGGGGCCGGAGGCGGATGCGGTGCTCGATTGCCACCGCGTGCTCGCCGCCCACCGCGCGCGCCACGGCAACGCCGGCCTCGGCGCGCTCATCGTCTCGATGACCCGCGACACCGCGGACCTTCTCACCGTCTATCTGCTCGCCCGCGAAGCCGGCCTGATGGAAATGACCGACGCCGGCCTGCGCTGCCCGCTGCCCGTGGTGCCCTTGTTCGAAACCATGGACGACCTGGATCGCGCGCCCGGCATCGTGGACGAGTTTCTCGCCCACCCGGTGACGCGCCGCGGCCTGGATGCCGACGGCGGCGCGGACTTCCAGATGATGCTCGGCTACTCGGATTCCAACAAGGACTGCGGCATCCTTTCCAGCCAGTGGGCGCTGCACCGCGCGCAAATCCGCCTCTCCGAAATCTGCGCGAAACACGGCGCGCGCCCGGTGTTTTTCCACGGCCGTGGCGGCACCGTCGGCCGCGGCGCGGGTCCCACCCACTGGTTCATGGAAGCGCTGCCACACGGCGCGCTGCACGGCGCGTTCCGCATGACCGAGCAGGGCGAGACCATCGCCCAGAAATACGCCCACCTCGGCGCGGCCACCTATCACACCGAGCTGCTGATGGCCTCGGTGGCCTCCGCCACCGCCAAACATCTCGGCCGCAGCTCGCGCGCCGGGGCCGACCCGGAAATCATGGATCGGCTCGCCGCATGGAGCCGCGAAACCTACCGCGATTTGCTGCATGCCCCCGGATTCATCGATTTCTACCGCGCCGCCACACCCATCGACGCCTTGGAAAACGCCCGCATCGGCTCGCGCCCCGCACGCCGCACCGGCCGCGCCACCCTCGACGACCTCCGCGCGATCCCGTGGGTGTTTTCATGGACGCAATCGCGCTTTTACCTCCCCGGCTGGTTCGGGGCCGGCACCGCGCTGTGCCGTCTGGAAAGCGAAGACCCCGCCGCATTCGCGAAACTTTCCGGCCAGGTCCGCGACGTCGCCTTCATCCGCTACGTCATCACCAACATCGACAGCTCGCTGGCCAGCACCAATGAGGACCTCATGCGCGCCTATGCCGGACTCGTGCCGGATGCGGAATTGCGCGATTGTTTTCTCAGCATCATCTGCGCCGAACTGAAACGCACCCGCGACGCGCTAGGACGATTGTTCCGCCGCTCTTTCGACGAGCGCCGACCGCGCATGGCCCGCACCCTCGCCATCCGCGAGGAGCCGCTCAAGGTTCTTCACATGCAGCAAATCTCCCTGCTCAGGCAATGGCGCGCCCACCTCTCCGCGGGCAACACCACCGCCGCCGAGCAGCTCATTCCCGATCTCCTCATCTCCGTGAACGCGATCTCGTCGGGTCTCCGGACCACGGGTTGAAATTCATCCATCCGCTTTCCAACTGCGGATTCCAAGTTGGTGGATTGCACCCGCGCTGCCCTCACCACGGCATCGGAAACGCGCGGTTGAAGGCGTGGACCTGGTCGCGGAGTGCGTGGAGCCTGGGCTCGTGGCTGTGGTTGGTGAGCGCCTCGTGAATGAAGTCGGCTACTTGTTCGACATCCTTCTCCATCATCCCGCGGGTGGTGACGGCGGGTGTGCCGATGCGGATGCCGCTGGGCTTCATCGGGCTGCCGGTGTCAAAGGGGATGCCGTTCTTGTTGACGGTGATGCCGGCTTCGTCGAGGGCGTGTGAGGCTTCCGCGCCGTTCAGGCCCTTGGGCCGGAGATCGACGAGCATGAGGTGGTTGTCGGTGCCGCCGGAAACGATGCGGTAGCCGTGCTGAGCCAGGCGGGCGGCCATCGCCTGGGCGTTCCTGACCACTTGTGCCGAGTATTCCTTGAACTCCGGTTTCAGCGCCTCGCCAAAGCACACGGCCTTGGCGGCGATGACGTGCATGAGCGGCCCGCCCTGGATGCCGGGGAAAACCTGCGAATCGATTTTCTTCGCGAACTCCTCCTTGCACAGGATGATGCCGCCGCGCGGACCGCGCAGCGACTTGTGGGTGGTGGAGGTGACGAAGTCGGCATGCGGAACCGGGCTCGGGTGGACCCCGGCGGCAACGAGGCCAGCGATGTGCGCCATGTCCACGAACAGATAGGCGCCGACCTCGCGGGCGAGCTTGCCCACGCGCTCGAAATCAATGACGCGCGAGTAGGCGGAAGCTCCCACCGTGATCAGCGCGGGCTGGAGTGCGCGGGCGGTTTTTTCCAACTCGTCGTAATTGATGCGTTCGTCCTCTGGCGAGACGCCGTAGTGGGTGACCTCGTAGAAGCGGCCGGAGAAATTCGCCTT
>JALRFY010000258.1 GCA_023253625.1 Akkermansiaceae bacterium
AAAACTCACCGGCAGCGGCCCCGCTGGCCGCATCGTCCGCGCTGACGTCGAAATGGCGGCCAAACTGCCCGCCAAGCCCGGGAAATCCTCTGAAGCCGGTGCCGCCGCGGCGCTGGCCGCCTCCGCCAAGACCAAGGCGGCAGCTCCCCAGCCATCCCCAGCAGCACTCGCTCCCGCCGTGCAGGCCATTCAGCCGGTGGCCAGGGAAGGCGATGAGACCATCGAACTGAGCACCATGCGCAAGGTGATCGCCTCGCGCTTGCTGACGTCCAAGGTCACCATTCCACACTTCTACCTCCACCTCGAGGTGGACGCCGCTCCATTGATGGCCCTGCGCAAGCAGGTCAACGAGCAGGCCGAAAAAACCCACGGCAACAAATACTCCGTGAACGATTTCGTGCTCAAGGCCGTCATCAATGCCGCCCAGGCCGTGCCGGCCATCAACGCATCGTTCGCTGGCGAACACATCGTCCGCTACCGCCATGTGGGCCTCTCGGTCGCCGTGGCAGTCGAGGACGGGCTGGTTACTCCGGTCATCAAGCAGGCGGAGGAAAAATCACTGCTCGCCATTTCCCGCGCCGTGAAGGACTTCGCCACCCGCGCCAAGGACAAAAAACTCCGCCCGGATGAATTCGACGGCGGCACCATCACCGTCTCCAACCTCGGTGCCTGGGGCATCGAATCCTTCGACGCCATCATCAATCCCCCGCAAGCCGCCATCCTTTCGGTCGGTGCCGCCATCGAGAAACCCGTCGTCAAGAACGGCCAGATCGTTCCCGGCCTGAGAATGAACCTCGGGCTCTCCTGCGACCACCGGGTAGTCGATGGCGCAGTGGCCGCCCAGTTCCTGGCGGAAGTGAGGAAACTCATCGAGCAACCCGCCCTGATGCTGCTCTGAGCGAAGGCGTGCCTTGCTGTATTCCATGAACGGCCACTGGCATCTCGCCGGTGGCCGTTTCTCTTTTTCACAAGCGAGACTCCCGTTTGGAGACGGCGCACAAACCCGTTTCTCTGAGAATGAATTTATTTTCAGCTTAAGAATTCTTCTTCTTCATCGTGTGAACAAGTGTCGCAAAAGCGCGTTCCGCACCCGGGCCATGCGGGTTCCACGGCACGAATAACTTGCGGAACAAACCGCATGGCCGTGGCACAAGTGCCATTTCCACCATCGCCCGGCATTGTTTTGGCCGCCCGCTCCCAAGTTGTTCCCAAACATTTCACGGGTTATGGCAGCTCACCGCGCTTGCCCGCCGGCCCGCCTGGCGTGCATGTTCGCCGCACCATGTCCGACGCCCTTTTGCAGGCTGTGATCACCGGGGGCACCGGCACGCTTGGCGCGGCCGTGGCGGCCGAGCTGCGCCATGCCGGCTGGTCGGTCGATGCGCCCGGCAGCGTGGAGCTGGATATGTGCCGACCGGAGGAAATAGCCTGCTATTTCTCTACCCGCCGGCCCGATTTGCTCATCTGTGCCGCCGGGATTACGCGGGACGCACCTTTGGCACGGCTGCCCGCGGCGGTATGGGACGAGGTTTGGAAGGTGGGTTTCCGCGGAGCGCGGGATTGCGCCCGGACCGCAATTCCCGGCATGGTGGAACGGGGTGGTGGACATGTGGTTTTCATTTCGAGCCAATCGGCGGTTTCGCCTCCGCCCGGTCAAGCTGCTTATGCCACCGCCAAGGCAGCGCTGATGGGTCTCACCCGCGAGCTTGCCCGCGTCCATGGCCTGCAAAACATCCGCGTGAATGCCATCCTGCCCGGTTTCCTGGAAACGCGCATGACCGCCCATGTGACCGCCGCCCGCCGCGCTGAAGTGCTCACCAGTCACGTGCTGGGTCGTTTCAACACCTGCGCATGCGTCGCGCGCTTCATCCGCCACCTGCATGAGGATTTGCCACATACCTCGGGCCAGGTCTTCCAGCTCGACAGCCGCTGACGATCCTGCAGCACGCAAATCGAATCCATCGCACATGATGTCTTCCGCCACCCTGAAATCTTGTCTTCTCGCTGCGCGTCCGAAAACCCTGCCCGCGGCCATCGTGCCGGTGTGGACCGGATGCGTGCTCGCATGGAAAACGACGGGGAATTTCCATCCGTGGCTCGCGGCCTGCACGCTGCTCGGCGCGCTCGCCATCCAACTGGCCACCAATTTTTTCAACGACGCCATCGATCACCGCAAGGGAGCCGATACCCCCCGGCGTCTTGGTCCGCAACGCGCCACTGCCAGCGGACTGCTCCGCGAACGCACCGTCATGGGCGTGGCCGCGGGATTTCTGCTCGCCGCCATGGCTTTCGGCACCATTCTCTATCAGGCGCGCGGCTGGCCGGTGCTTATCATCGGGTTGCCCTCGCTCTTCCTCGCCTACGGCTACACCGGCGGACCCTTTCCGCTCGCCTATCGGGGAATGGGGGAAATTTTCGTCATCCTGTTTTTTGGGTTCGTTGCGGTGGCGGGTACGGTTTTCATCCAGACCGGCGGCTGGCCGCATGAGGTGCTTCTGTTGGGCGGGCAGGTCGGCCTGCTCTCGGCGCTGCTCATTTCCATCAACAACTTCCGCGACCGCGAGGAAGATGCCTCCACCGGCAAGCGCACCCTCGCCGTGCGCTTCGGCGCGAAAACCGCCGCCGCCGTGATTTGGCTGGAAATCAAAACCCCCGCCTTCGCCGGTCTGCTGTGGATCGGCTTCGGCATGCCCCATCTCATGCTTGCCAGCCTGCCAATGATGCTGATCGGCCCGCGTGTCATTTGGGTGGTGCTCACCCGTCCGCCGGGCCCGGTTTACAACCGCACGTTGGCGCTGGCCGGCATGCAGCTCGTGCTTTTCGCCGCGCTGTTCCACCTTGCGGCGGCCTTGGGTGCTTAAGGATGATCCACGCCAAAAGCCCGTCGCCTTGAAGCGCGGGACCATCCACCCCTGGCGGCGCAGCCCGCGCACACTGTTCAAAATCGCCGCCAAACATCGCCACCCTCTGCGTTCAAGGTGTCGGCAGCCAGCCTGGGGTGCCCCTTCGCTGACTGCTGACCGAGTGGTGCGGCTCATGCTCTCATGCAGGCGGCTACAAGCGCCGCCATTGCTTGCCATCCCGGGCGAGCAGAGCGTCCGCTTCCGGCGGTCCCCATGACCCGGCGGTGTATTGGGCCATCGGCGGCGGGTTGTCCGCATCGTGCCAGGCACGCTCGATGTGGTCGATGAAGCGCCACGCCTCCTCCACTTCGTCGCGGCGGGCGAATAGGGTGGCATCGCCGGAGATGGCATCGAGAAGAAGCCGCTCGTAGGCCTCGGGTGAGGACTTGCCGAAGCTGGTGGCGTAGTGGAAATCCATTTTCACTGGTTCGAGCCGCAGGCTGTTGCCGGGGATTTTGGAAACCATGCGCAATGAAATGCCCTCGTCCGGCTGGATCCGGATGACCAGCACGTTGCCGCCCGGAACCCCGCCGCAGGGCGTGTTGAAGAGCACACACGGCGCGTCCTTGAAGTGGATGGATATCTCGGTGGATTTCTTCGGCAGCCGTTTGCCCATCCGGATGTAGAACGGAACGCCACTCCAGCGCCAGGTGTCGATCAGCAACCTGACAGCCACGTAAGCCTCGGTTTCCGAATGCGGGTTCACACGGTCCTCGTCGCGGTATGCCGGCACCGGATTCCCATCGACATGGCCGGCGGCGTATTGGGCGCGCACCACATTGGCGGCGACTTTTTCCGGCGTGTCCCACTGACGCAGCGAGCGGATGACCTTCACCTTCTCATCGCGCACACCATCCGCGGACAGATCGGTGGGCGGCTCCATGGCGACCAGTGAGAGCAACTGGAGCAGGTGGTTCTGCACCATGTCACGCAGCGCACCGGCCCCATCGTAGTAGGCTCCGCGGCCGCCTTCCATGCCGAGGTTTTCAGCGCAGGTGATCTGGACATGGTCGATGTGTTTGCTGTTCCAGAGCGGCTCGAAGATCGCATTGGCGAAACGCAGCACCATCAGGTTCTGCGCCGTTTCCTTGCCGAGATAGTGGTCGATGCGGTAGGTTTGCTTTTCCTCGAAGGTGGCGTTGACGACCTCGTTGAGGTGGCGCGCGGTGGCGAGATCGGTGCCGAAGGGTTTTTC
>JALRFY010000271.1 GCA_023253625.1 Akkermansiaceae bacterium
CAGCCGCCGCGAGGCATCCAGCACCTCGGAGCGGGTGCCCTCGTGTTCGACATCCTCGGCGAGCGCGTCGATTTCGCGCCACAGTTCGCGCAGTGGTTCGGCGAGCGTGTTGCCGACGATTTCCGGCTGCCGCACGCGGCATTCCCTGGAATACTGGCCGAACTTCGCGGTGTCGCCGAGTTCGTGGAAAAACTCCTCGGATGCGGTAAGCGCGCGCTCCACCGCGGTGAGCGCGGCGGCCTTGCGGAACGACTTGAGCAGCCCCTTGCGCGTCCGCGGATGATAGAGGCGCTGGAGGTCGAAACGCAGGCCGCTCTGCGAAACGCGGATGCCGAGCTGCACTGCGGCGACCTGCTCGATGGTGTGCGCCTCGTCGAGCACCGCGAAGTCGTTGGGAAACAGGAAACCGCCGGTCTTTTTCGGCGCGTCATCGTCGTCATCGGCGAATTCCTCGGTGTTGAGCAGCGCAAAGAACAAGGTGTGGTTCACCACCACCAGCTTGGCATCGGCGGCGGCCTTGCGGGCCTCCTGGAAGAAACAATTGCCGCGTGGGCCGCAGGTGCGCGCCGAGCACAGGTGCGCCTCGCTGCACACTTGCAGCCACACCTTCATCTGCGGCTGGAAATCGAGGTCGCTGAGCGTGCCGTCGCGTGTCGTTTCCGCCCACTTGCGGATCGCGTCGAGTTCCTCGCTCTCGGTGCTGGTGAACAGGTCGCCCGATTGCTCCCATGCGCGCCGCAGCCGTTGCGGGCAGAGGTAATTGTGTCGGCCCTTGAGCAACACCGCCGGCAGTTCGTCGCCGACCAGTTTCCGGACAATCGGGATGTCCTTCCTGACGAGTTGTTCCTGCAAGTTGATGGTGTGCGTGGAAATCACTCCCTTGCGGCCGGTTTCGAGCGCGAAACGAGCGGCAGGAAAAAGATAGGCCAGCGATTTCCCCACGCCGGTGCCAGCCTCGGCGATCAGCGGCTGCGTATTGACCAGTGCCTCAGCCACCGCCACCGCCAGCTCCTGCTGCTGTGGGCGGAATTCGAAATCGCGCGACTTCGCCAGCAGCCCGGCCGTCGAAAACGCCTCGCCCACCGCATCGCGGAAACCGGGAACCGGCTGGCCTTCGGTGAGTGAAATCATGGCCCGCCCATGGCAACCCTCCATCGCTCCCCTGCCAAGCCGCAAGTTCAGACCAGCTCACTCCACAGTTGCTTTCCCCCAGCCGCAGCGGCTTACTTGAGCCGCAGCGTCAGCGAGACTTTCTTTCCGGCGGGCAGGGCCAGCATGCGCTCGGCGTCGTTGGCACCATTCGAGACGGAGGCGCCCTCGGCCTTGATTTCCGCGATCCCGCGCGGCAGCACGAGGGCGATCTGCTGGGCGTTCTTCGAGGTCATTTCAGCTTCCACCTTGCCGCCGTCCCAATGCAAGCGGTCGATCTCGATCGCGCCGCGGCACAGCACACCTTCGATGGTTCCCTTCGGCCATGCTTGCGGCAGGGCGGGCAGCAGGCGGACTTTTCCGGGCATGGAATCGGCGAGCATCTTGATGACCACCGATGGCTGGCCGCCGCTGATGTCCATGTTGAAGAGCGCGCGGCGGTTGTGCATCGAGGCGAGGTTGTTGAGCCAGAAGCCGTAAACCAGGTGCTTGAGGCAATGGTGGGCGATGTCGCCATGGCCGAGGCTGGCGGACACCTGGCCGAGTTGGACGATGCCGAAGGACATGAACCCGCGCTCGTTGTCCTTCCAATAGCGCTCGAGTTTGTCCTCTACGCTCTTGATGAACGCGCTGCGGAGTTCGGGGCTGTTGGCGATTTCGTCGGGCAGTCCGTCATACAGCGGCAGCAGCTGGGATGAATGTCGGTGGGCGTCGTTGTTGCCGAGCTTGGGCGTGAGCCATTCCTTGATGATGCCGTTTTCCGCCACCGAGTATTCCGGCATTTTCGAGAGCATCTTTTCCCAAGTGGGGATCTTGTCGGCATTCTTGCCGAGCTTGCGCGAGGCGGTGATCAGGTTGTCCAACAGGCCCTTCACGGCAGCAACGTCCATGGTGGCGTTGAAGGTGGCCTGCGAGTCGGATCCTTGCGGCCAGTTTTCCGGCGATTGCGCGGGAGAAAGGATGTATTTCCCATCCGGTCCCTCATACACGAAGTCCTCAAAGAACAGCGCGACCTTTTCCATGAACGGCAGCGCGCGCCCGGCGAGGAATTCCTCATCCTGCGTGTAAAGATAGTAATCGTAGAAGAAATGCGCGGCCCACGGCGCGCCGGCCGTCCACATGCCGCCTGCAAAACTCTCGGCAAGCGCGTTGTTGTAGCCGTGAGTCGAAGTGCGCGATGGAAGCACCACGCCGCGGCAGCCGAAGTAGGCCTTGGCGTTGTGCTCCATGCCGGGAATGATCGACTCAATGTAGTTGATATATGCCATCAACAGCTCGGGCGTGTTGCCCATGCAGGTGGCGGCGATGGCGGACGGCACGTTACCGTTGTGCGTGTAGTCGCTCGCCCAACCGGGAACGTAGGTGCCACCCCACACACCCTGCAGGTTCGGCGGCAGCTCGCCGGTCGAGCAGATGATGTTGTAGCGGCCGGCATCGAACTGCTTTTCGAACCAGGCGAGGTTCATGTTGTCGAAGGTGGATTCCTCCATCAACTGTTCCGTCGGCTTCTTGTGGTCCGCACCACCGCCGAGATCGAGTTTCACGCGGTTGAAAAGTTCGCCGTGGATCGCGGCGTGGGCCTTGAGCAAGGCGTCATAGCCGGGGGAAACCGCGGCGAGCTTCGCCTTCAGTGCGTCCTGTCCCGACTTCGTGGCGTCCTTGAGCAGGTGCAGATCAATGAACAACAACGCGCCATCCGCGTCTTTGATCGCCAGCGTGCCGTCGGGCTGCGCTTCGGTGGCACCGCCATTGACAACCACCCGCGCGCGGCCCTCCAGTGCCTGGATGCTGCCGGGATAGGCGCGCAGGAAACGGGCGGAAAATGTCAGCCAATCTTCACCGGAAGCGCTCTTCAGATCGCCGAAGTGCCGCTTGAACATGTCATCCGACTTGCTGGCAACGTCCTCGTCCTTGTTGAACTCGTCGCTTGGCTCGCGCGGTTCAAGCTTGAGTTTCACCGAGAGCGATCCGGGTTGGGGGGCGGTCAGCTTGATCACCGCCACACCATCCTTGCGGGAAACAAACATCCGGCGCTCGAAGGCGCCACGGTCGTCGGACCAGCGGACCACGGCCTCGGCGGTCTGGAAATCAACAGAGCGGGCGTAACCACGCACCTCACCCCTGGCCTCGCTGTCGATGGTCAGATCAAAGGCCGGCACATAATAGTCCGGATACATGAAGCTTTTCTGGTCACTCAGCTTGAACTGCAGCACCTCGGCTTCCTTGTATTTCCCGTCTTCGATGAGCTTGCGGAGTTCCGGCAGCTGCTTCGATTGATCCGGCGGCACATGTGGCGCGCCCATCGGCATGAAGAGTCGCTCGTGATTGAAAATGATGCGCTCGTTGAGCGGGCGGCTGAGTGCGTTGATGGCGAGGGTGCCATTGGCGGTGATCAGTCCTTGCTCCCAGTTCTCCGCGGGTTTGATACTCACGAATCCGCGCTCGGGCATGGGCAGAGATGGAGTGGTGGTTTCGGAATGGAGGTTCATCATCGTGAGCGCCAGCAAGGCGGTGGCAGGGAAGTGAAGGCGGGATGGATTCATGGCTGTGACGACGGTGGCGGTGTTGATTGGAAGGGCGGATCGTGCGCCATGTCGACGCATGAAAACGCGCGGGATGCGCCCGGTCAACCCCATCAATCGGGCCGACAGCGTTTTGGCTTTTTCCCCCATGGCTGGAAACGCCAATACGACATGGAGCGGGTAAAATTGCAAAAATCCTCCCTCATTTCCACGGATTCGAAAATGCCCCCCGCATATCGCATGATGTGCGGCTTGATTCGCGGGCACGGAATCCCCATGGTCGCCGCCGCCCGGGGCCTGATCAGGCTTCCGTCACCTGTTCCGGACCACACATGAAAATCGACAGCCACCACCACCTCTGGGCGATCAACGGGACCGACTACGTCTGGATGACCGAGGACCATGCGGTGATCCGCCGCGACTTTCTTGCTCCCGAGTTGCACGCCGTGCTCGACGCCTCCGGCATCGATGGCAGCGTGGCGGTGCAGGCGCGCCAGATGATCGAGGAATCCGCGTTTCTCCTGGCTTTTGCCGACGCCGATCCGCGCGTGCGCGGCGTGGTCGGCTGGGTGCCGCTCTGCGAGAACGGCGGCGAGCCGTGGCTGGAGCAATTCGCCACCCACCCGAAACTGCGCGGAGTGCGCCATGTGGTGCACGACGAAGCGGACGACGATTTCATCCTCCGCCCCGATTTCAACGCCGGCATCCGCAATTTGGCGAAATACGGATTGCTCTACGACATCCTGATTTTCTGGAAACACCTGCCCCAGACGATCCGCTTCGTGGACGCGCACCCGGAACAACCGTTCGTGGTTGATCACATCGCCAAACCCCGTATCGCCCGCGACGCGTTCGACACCGAATGGGCGGAAGGCATCCGCGAACTGGCGAAACGCGAAAACGTTTCCTGCAAGGTATCCGGCATGATCACCGAGGTCCGCGATGCGGAATGGGATGCCGAGGTGCTGCGCCCTTATTTCGACACCGTGCTCGAAGCCTTCGGACCTCAACGCGTGATGTTCGGCTCCGACTGGCCGGTGTGCCTGCTGCGCGGCAGTTACGCCAGTTGGGTCAAGGCCGTCCAGGAACTCGCCTCGTCACTCAGCCCCGACGAACAAGCCGCATTCTGGGGCTGCAACGCCAAACGGATCTATCATCTCTAACCACCAGCCCAATGCCAGCCGACCCCGACGCCGACAAGACCAGCATGCCCTTGCGCGACCAGTTCAAGTCGCTCGATTACATTTACTGGCTGGCCAACTGGATGGAGCTGGTCGAGCGCTTTGCCTACTATGGCGTTCGGGTGATTTCGCCGTTGTTCTTCGTCGCCGCGCTCGACGAGGGCGGGCTGGAACTCACGCAAATCCAGAAAGGCCAGATCTGGGCGGTGTGGGCGATCGTGCAGTCCTTCCTGCCAATCCTCTCCGGTGGCTTCGCCGACCGCTACGGTTTCAAGGTGAACATCGCGCTTTCCACGGTTCTGAAAATTGTCGGTTACGGGATCATGGGCTACACGCTGGAGATCTCGCAATGGATTGCAGGCAAACCGATCGCCGAAGCCCGGGCACTGGGCACGGATCAAGTATATGCCGTATTCTTCGTCGGGGCGATGTTCCTCGCCGCGGGCACTGCGATTTTCAAGCCGGGCATCCAAGGCCTGCTCGCCAACCGCATTTCCAAGGACGCCGCGCCGCTCGGCTGGGGCCTGTTCTATCAGATGGTGAACGTGGGCGCATTCGTCGGCCCGCTGCTCGCCGCCTACCTGCGGGTGCTGGAGTGGGAATATGTGTTCATCGCCTGCTCGGCCGCCATCGCGCTGAACTTCATCCCCTTGTTCATGTTCAAGGAACCGGCCCGCCCGGTCGCCGAGGGAGATTCGCTGCCGGGTCCGTTCCGGATGCTCTACGATTCGGTGCGCGGCCTGCTGGAACCAAGGATCTTTTTCTATACCATATCCTTCTGCGGGTTCTGGCTGATGAACATGCAGTTCTTCGACATCCTGCCGAATTTCATCGACGACTGGATCGACTCGCGCGCCGCGGCGAATGTGCTCATCGGCATCTTCGGCGAAGGAAACGTTCCCGTCGTCCACGGCGGCAATCTCACCCAGGAATGGATGCTCAACCTGAATGCGCTGCTCATCAGCATCTTCGCCTTCCTGGCCGGCTACGCCACCGGGCGATTGAGCTCGCTCTCGAACATCGCTCTTGGCACTGCCTTGGCCATCATTGCGATTTTCGGCCTGGTGGGCTCAATGAGCGGCTGGTGGGTGCTCGGCTGCATCGTCCTCTATTCAATCGGTGAAATGACCGCCGCGCCCAGCAATTTCCGCTACCTCAACCACATCGCGCCAGCGGGCAAAAAAGGCCTCTACATGGGATACTCGAACTTCACCGTCGGCATCGGCTGGTCGATCGGCTCGCTCATGGCCGGCCATCTCTATCACAACAACGGCGACAAGACGGAGTTGGCGAAGCGCCATCTGGTGGAAAAACTCGGCATGGATACCGGGGAGGTGGCCGCGCTGCCGAAGAGCGAGGTGATGCCGATGCTGCAGGACAAGCTCGGCATGAATGCCGATGCCGCGCGGCAGTTGCTGTGGGACACCTACGATCCGTATTACATGTGGCTGGTCTTCGGACTGATCGGCGTTGGCTCGTTGTTGGCGCTGCTGGTATACAACCACTTTGTCAGCGCCGCCGATGCCAATCCGAACCACTCATTCAACCTCCGGGGCGAGATGTGGGTGAAGGTTTTCCTTGTCCCGATCTGTGTGATCATGGTCGTGGCATGCTGCTTCTTCCCGTCCACCGGCCTCATCCTCAACACCCTGTTTTTCTGCGTCATGGGCGTGATCGCCTTCACACAAAAGAAAAGCCCGGCACCTCCTTCGCTTGCTGAAAAAGCCGTGGGATGACTCCGGCAATCAGTGAAACTCCGTGAAATCCGCGCAATTCGTGGTTTTTTAACCGACACCCTCACCATCAAGCGAACGCCATGAAACCGCCACCCAGCATCTTTAACGACGTCCTCGGCCCGGTGATGCGCGGGCCGAGCAGCTCGCACAGCGCCGCCGCCAACCGGATCGGACGCCTCGCCCGCGACCTCGCCGGTGAACCGGTGCGCAGGCTGGCCGCATTCTACGATCCCAACGGCTCGCTGGTCACCACGCACAAAGAACAAGGCACCGACCTCGGTCTCTACAGCGGCATTCTCGGCTGGGAGCCCGATGACGAACGGCTGCCGACCTACCCGCAGGCGCTCGCCAATGCGGACATCGAGGTGGAGGTGTCATATGTTTCCTACGACGCACCGCACCCGAATTTCTACCGCTTGGAAATCACCGGCGAAAGCGGCACGGTCTATCACCTCGATGCCATTTCCACCGGTGGCGGCATGATCGAGTTGCAGGCCATCGACGGCACACCGCTCGGCGGCACCGGCGATCTCAACTCCACCCTGTTCTGGCTCGACGGCAAACCCGACGAGCGCATCTATCAGAACACGCCGGTTGCCAATGGAGCCGAATCCATCGAGTGGCTCCCCGGCCCGGATGGCGGCGGGCTGCTGCGTTTCGATTCACGTCTGTCTCCTACCGAAAGCGATGTTATCCAAATCGCCTCCGAACTTGGCGCCAGCCGCCACCGCACGCTTGGCGCGGTGTTGCCGATCCTCTCGCGCAAGGGCCTTTCGGTCCCCTTCACCCGTGCCGGGGAAATGGAAAGCCACCCGGAATTTGCCGAGCGCCCGTTATGGGAAAGCGCCGCCTGCTACGAGGCCGCGCGAGGCGGCATCACGCCGGAGGAAGTGCTCGAACGCATGAAATCGCTCGCCCGGATCATGCATGGCGCGGTGCGCAGTGGTCTGGCCGGCACCCAATACGCCGACCGCATCCTTCCCTCTCAAAGCCCCGGCTTCGAGCGCGCCGAAAAGGAAGGCCGCCTCATCCCCGCCGATATCAACAACCGCATCGTCCGCTACGTTTCCGCCATCATGGAAGTGAAGTCGTCGATGGGGGTCATCGTCGCCGCGCCAACCGCCGGCTCCTGCGGTGCGATGCCCGGCGCGGTGCTCGCCGTCTGCGACGCCATCGGAGCCTCTGAAGACGAGCGCGCCAAGGCCCTGCTGATCGCCGGATTGATCGGTGTGTTCATCGCCCGCGACGCCACCTTCGCCGCCGAGGAAGGCGGCTGCATGGCCGAATGCGGGTCCGGTTCCGCCATGGCCGCCGCCGCCATCGTCCACCTCGCCGGCGGCAGCACCGCACAACAAATGGCCGCTGCTTCCATCGCCCTGCAAAATTGCTTCGGCATGGTCTGCGATCCCATCGCCAACCGCGTCGAGGCTCCCTGCCTTGGCAAAAACGTCATGGCCGCCACCAACGCCTTGTCCTGCGCCAACATGGCCCTCGCCGATTTCCAACACCTCATCCCCTTCGACGAAGTCGTGCTCGCCATGGCCAAGGTGGCCCACCAGATCCCGCGCGAACTCCGCTGCACCAACCTCGGCGGACTCTCCATCACCCCCACCGCCGCCCGCATCGCCGAAAAACTCGCCGGCAATGGCTGCCAGTGCACCACTGCCAGGCACGCCACCCAAGCCACTTGAGACACCGAACCGACCTCCGCGCCGGATGAGATTCCTTTCACTGCTGCTGCTCGCCTCGCTGGCCACCTCCCTGTCTGGCGGTGAGCCGGCGGACCGGCTGCAACGCGGTGAAGAAGCACTCGCCGCGGGCCTGTGGGAAATCGCCGCCAGCCATTACGAAGCGGCATTGTCATCGCCATCGCTTGACGAATCCGCGCAGGCGGCGGCCACCCTCCGCCTGGCCGAGGCGCTTCTGCGCGATGGCCGCCCATCCGAAACATTGGAACTTCTCGGGCAACCAACCGCCGCCGCCCATCCCGAGACTGCGCTGTGGAAAGGACTGGCCATGGCCGCCATCGGGAAAACGGCGGAGGCGATCGGCATTCTCACCCCGCTCACGGCCGACCCGCAGGTGCCATTCCATGCCGAGGCGGTTTTCACCATCGCGAATCTGCAATTGGCGCAGGGTGACCGGGCGGCGGCGCTGTATACATTGGGATTGCTCAATGATAGCGATGACTCCGCTCTGGCATCCAAGGCGCGCCTGCGCGAAGTGGAAGTCCTGCTCGACGCGGGCCGTATCTCCGAGGCCCGCGCAGCACTGCCCGCCACCGCCAGCGTAAGCCCATGGGACGCACCATCACAGGCGTTTCTGGAAGCCATGATCCTGTTGCGCGAAAACCGTGCGACGAACGCAGCGGCACTGTTCCGCAGTTTGATCGAGCGGCCGCAGGGGCAATCGCTTGAGCGCTTCAATCTGGCTGCCACGGGTCTGGCCGGGGCCTTGCTCGCTGCGGGAGAAGCCAACCAGGCCGCGGCTTTCATTATCTCGTTTCTTCAGGACCATCCGTCCTCGCCGCAGCTTGATGGGCTGTTCCACATGCTCCAGCAAGCGGCTGCGCGCAGCCCGGAAACCTCGCGCGTGGTGCTGGACGCACTCGCCGCCTGGACTCCACAAAGCGATATCCCCGCACTCGGTCTCATTCCACTGATCGAAAGCGGAGCCACAGCCGCCTGGCCATCCAACGCACCGCGGAATATCATCGCCGCCCATGCCATGCTCACCCGTGCTTTGATCCTGCGGAATGCGGGCACGCCTGAAGCGCTCGCCGAGTGCCGCAGACTGCTCACCCGGCTGCGATTGGAATTTCCCGCCCACCCGCTCGTCGGCCGCTCGCTTGTCGAACTGGCGCGTATCAATCTGGCTGCCGGCAAACCGAATGCCGCCCGCTCGATTCTCGACAGCGTCCGGGAAGTATCCGGGAATCAACCAATCCACGGATACGCCGCATTCCTGAAAGGACGGATGGAACACGAGGCGGGCGACGATCTCAGCGCCAGCCGCTTGTTTGAAGAAGCCTCGCGCCATTTGCCAGACGACCTTGCACCCACCGCGCGATTCAATGCCCTCGTGCTGGCACCGGCCGAAGACCAGACCAGGGAAACCACCACCAATCCGCAAATCGCCGCCGACGTGAGACTCGAACGCGCACTTTCCCAGGCCGATGCCGCAGCCAGACTCTCCGCCATCGATGAATTCCTCATCGCCCATCCCGACCATGCCCGGGCACCTGAAGCCCGGTTGGCCGCCGCCGAGGCCGCGCTCGCCATCGTGCCCACGGACCTTTCGCTCGCCCGCGCGCAACTCGACACCCTTGCCACAGATCCGCAAAAATCCGCCGCGCTGGACCCTTCGCGACTCGCCATGGTCCGCCTGCGGCTCGCCGATCTGGCTGGCGATACCGAGGCCGCCATCACCATCGCGCGTGAAATCGGCACCCGTTTCCCGGATACATCCGCCGCAGCGGACGCCGCTTTCGTGCTAGGCCGCAGCCTGTTCCGTAACGAGACCTACAACGAAGCCCGGCTGGTGCTCGAACAAGTGGCCGCCACCACGCCCAATCCCGCCCGCGCCGAGGCCGCGCTGCTCCTGGCGGCCAGATCTGCCGCACTCGTGCCCAGCAGCCAGTCCCAACAGGAGGCACTCGCGCTGTTTCGCAAGGTCATCGATGCCAAGGGCCCGCTTGCACCCATTGCCGTGCTTGAAAATGCCCGCCTGATGATCGATATGAACCGCCTCGCGGAAGCCGAGCATTTCCTCCGCGGCTGGTTCGGGCCGATGCAAAAATCCGATCCCATGCGCCTGCCCACCGGGCTTCTGCTAGGCGAGGCCATCTATGCGCGCGGTTCCGCCGATCCGGATTCGCTGCCCAGCGCGCTGGCGGTTTATGACTCGCTGCTGGAGGAAGCCGGGCCGCACAGCCCGCTTTACAACTGCCTCAAATACCTCCGCGGCAGGACACTCGAGCAGATCCCTGACGAGCGCGCGGCGTTTTCTGCCTACTACTCGGTGTTGGAATCCGACCATCCACCCGCCGAGTGGCATTACTTCGAATTGAGCGGTTTTCGTGCGCTCGCGCTTCTTGAAAAAACCGGCCGCTGGCCCGCCGCCATCGCCTGCGCCCGCCGCATCGCCTCCTTCAAAGGTCCCCGCTCCGCAGAAGCCGCCGAGCGCGCCAACCAGCTCCAACTCAGCCACATGATCTGGGAAGAATGACGTGGCAAATGCTGAAACACTGAAATGCTTATGCTTGAACTGCTAATCACCGGAAAATCCGGCCGCATGGGCCAGGCGCTCCTGCAAGCCGCCGCCGCCAATCCCGCCGTCAATGTCGCCACCACCCACGACGCGGGCGAAGACCTCGACGCCGCCATGGAAAAAGCCGGCTGCGTCATCGACTTCACGGTCCATTCGTTCACCCGGCAGGTCATTGAATCCGCGCTCAATCACCGCAAGCCGCTGGTCATCGGCACCACCGGCCACACCGACGACGAGCGCGCCATGATCCGGGAGGCCGCGGAGAATCTGCCCGTCGTCTTCGCCTCGAACTACTCGGTGGGCGTCAATACGCTGTTCTGGCTCACCCGCAAGGCCGCGCGGATACTCGGCCAGGACCGCTTCGACATCGAGGTCGTGGAAATGCATCACCGTCACAAGATCGATGCCCCATCCGGCACCGCACGCACCCTGCTCGATGTGCTCCATCAAGTCACCGGCACGTCCTACAAGGACGATGTCGCACACGGCCGCGTCGGCAACATCGGCCCGCGCAAGCCGCGCGAAATCGGCATGCACACGCTCCGCGGCGGCGATGTGGTGGGCGACCACACGGTGATTTTCGCGGCCGATGGCGAGCGCGTCGAACTCGCCCACAAGGCTTCCTCACGCCTCACATTCGCCAACGGCGCCATCCACGCCGCGCTGTGGCTGCGGGACAAACCCGCCGGCCTTTACGACATGCGCGATGTTCTTGGCCTTGCCGATTGATCAATCCCGCCCACCTTTTCCGCCTACACACCATGCGCCACGCATTCACACTTTTGCTCATCGCCCTCCTGCCGGCCTGCAAGCCTCAGGCCCATTCCGCATCCACCGAAGCCACACCGCCCGCTGTGCAGGCAAACACGGCAGCCGAAGAGGAAACCACCGCACCCTGGGACGTCCGCTCGTCGATGGTGCGCGTCAATTCCACCCGCCAGTCGTGGAACCTCTGGCAACCTTGGGAAAAAAATCCGCCGGACCGCAGGCGCGCCCTCGCCGCCCTGATCGCGCCCACCCGTGTCATCACCACCGCCGAGCTGGTGGCCGATGCCAGCTATCTCGAATTCGAATCCGCCGATGGCAGCCGCTTCACGCCCGCCAAGGTGGTGGTGGTGGATTACGAGGCGAATCTCGCCATCCTCGAACCAACATCCGAAGAAAGCGCCAGGGAGTTCTTCGCGGGCATGACTCCGCTGGAAATCGCCGCCCCCCCGAAAATCGGCGACACACTCGAAATTCTCCAGCTTGAAGACAATGGCTTGCCGATCCTCAGTCCGGGCCTGCTCCAAAGCGTCACGCTGTCCCCCAACCTGCTGGAACGCCACTCATTCCTGACCTATCTCGTCAAGGCCTCGATGCGCAGCGCCTCCAGCAGCTACACGCTGCCGGTGCTCCACGGGAAAAAAATCGCCGGCGTGCTGCTCGCCTACAACTCGAAGGACCAGCTCTGCGACGTCGTTTCCACCGATATCCTCGCACGCTTCATCCAGGAAGCAGCCGATGGCGAATACCGCGGCCTGCCCGGACTCGGCATCTCCACCACCCGCACCGAGGACCCATCGTTCCGCCAGTGGCTTGGACTCACCGAGGATCAGGGCGGTCTCTACATCCGCTCGCTGCGCGAAGGCACCGCCGCCGCCAAGGCAGGCGTGGAAAAAGGCGACGTCCTGCTCGCCGTGGACGGCCAGTCCATCAACCGCCGCGGCTTCTACGAACACCCGAGCTACGGCAGCCTCTCATGGGGACACCTCATCCGGGGCGAAAAGTCCGCCGGCGATGTGGTCACCCTCTCGCTCCTGCGCGCCGGCAAACCAACCGAACTGCAAGTCACGCTCGAGCGAGATCAGGACGATTCCCGCCTCGTGCCAGACCAGATGTTTGATCGCGCGCCGAACTACCTGGTCAAGGGCGGCCTCGTCTTCCAGGAACTCAGCCGCCCGCTGTTGGAAAGCTTCGGCGAAGATTGGCGCTCACGCGCGCCACTGAACCTGCTCGACGCATGGCAGAATCCTGAAAACCACGAGGACTCGATGCGCCGCGTGGTCTTTCTCAGCGGGACCATTCCCACGCCGGCCACCGTCGGCTACGAAGGCTTGCGCAACCTCATCGTCCGGAAAGTGAACGATATGGAAATCCGCGACATGGCCTCTCTGGTCAGGGCCTTCGATGACCACACCGGACAACTCCACTCCATCGAATTCACCGACGAGAACCTCACCATCCAGCTCGACGACACCACCACCACCCTGGTGGATTCCGAACTCCTCAAACGGGGCATCAACCGGCTCTCGCGAGTCGAGTAAGCCACGGCTTTGCCTCGGCAGCCACGCATGGAAAGTGCGGGCTTTCGCTTCGATTCACGCGGGTGCGGAAATCGAAAGCCGGGGCTCACGCCCTTGGCCATCAGGCAGGCTGCATTCGCGGGTTTCTGATCAGGGTTTCGCCCTCAAATGCCCGGTCGCAGTGTAAAAATGAGAAAAAACGTTCTCGGGCATCCGCCCATGCTGAAATATCCCCGGTGGCCTTCAGGTATCACAGGATACGGCAGGTTTCATGGCCGGACAGCATCGTCACACAAACCCGTTGATATCCGATGATTTTCCCGTCCCGCTGCCCGAAAGCCCGCCACATCACCCTGTTGCTTGCGCTGTCCCTTGCATCCGGCGAACCGCTACACGCGCAATTCATCGAGCACAAGGAACGCCACCTCGGCCCGACCGGACTTTATGGCATCACCTCGCCTAATGACATCCGGATCACCAAGGTGGAGCCCGGGTCGCCCGCCGATGGAAAAATCACACCCGGCACCACGATCACCGGCGCGGGCGGTTTCACGTTCAAGAATGAGACCCGCAAACAGCTCGCCGCAGCCATTGACCGAGCCGAAGCGACCGGCACCCTCACCCTTACGCTCGCGGACGGCAGCGCAGTGGATCTGACCCTGCCGAGCATCGGTTCCTACACCGACACCGCCCCGCTCGACTGCGCCAAAACCAACGCCATCATCACCCGCGCCGCAGAACATCTGGTGAAAACCCGCGCGTTCGGCCGCAATGACATGAACCTCGGGCTGCTGGGACTGCTGGCGACTGGCGAACCGGAATACATCGGAGTCGTGCGGCGGGAAATCCACGCCGCCGCTTGGGCAAAGCCGGACATCCGGCTCTCGCTGGAAAAATACAACCGCACGGCATGGAGTTGGGGCTACACCAACCTGCTTCTCGCGGAGTATTATCTCGCGACCAGGGACGAATACGTCCTGCCTGCGCTGGAGGCCTATTCGGTGGCGATTGCGAGCGGGCGCGACGCCGCCGGACTCTGGGGCCATGGCATGGCCACGCTCGACCTCAACGGGGGTGAATCCCACGGCCGCCTGCCCGGCTATGCCGTGATGAACCAATCGAGCCTGCCGTGTTTCCTCTCACTGCTGCTTGCCGACAAGGCGGGCATCCGTCATCCCGAAATCCGGGAGTGCATCACACAAACCCATGGTTTTTACAGTGATTTCATCGGCAAGGGCACATTGCCATACGGCGTCCATGATCCGAATGCCGGGTCCTACAACAACAACGGCATGAGCGGGCTGGCTGCGGTTGCCTTCGCGCAACACGGCGACAAGGAGGGTGCCGCGTTCTTCTCGCGCATGTCACTTGCCTCGCATGGCGGTCTCGAAACCGGCCACACCGGCCACTTTTTCAACCAACTCTGGTCCGGCCCGGGAACTGCGGTCGCCGGTCCCACCGCCAGCCGCGCGTTTTTCAAGGAAACCCGCTGGTTGCACATCCTTAACCGCAAGTGGGACGGCAGTTTCACCTACGACTGCTCCGGATACGCCGATCCCATCTACTCGTATCGCGGCCTCAGCGACACCGGCTCCCATCTCATCAACCACTGCATCGGTCGCCGCGCGCTGTATATCACCGGCCGCGAGGCCGACCCCGCGCTGCATCTTGGCGAACGGGAAACCATCGAATTGGCAAGCCTCCCCACGCTCGAGCCGGAAGCCTTGAGTGACGCGCAGTTGTTGCAGCGCTTCGGCCATCCGCTGCCAAAACCCCGCCACGATGCCATCCGCATCCTGCGCCAGCGTGAACCCCGGCACGACGCGGAAATCATTGCCATGATCCGCAATGGCGGGCACCACCAGCGGCTCAGCGCGATCGCCTTCTTCAGCCAGCCATGTCCGCCCGAGCGCGCAATGGCAGCCATTGAGCCGCTCGCGGCCGTATTGCGCGATCCACAGCAAGATCCCGAATTCCGCTCCGCCGCCGCCAACGCGCTCGCAGCACTCGGCGAGAAGGCATATCCATACTTCAACGACATGCTGCGTCTGATCGCCACGGATGAACCCGGGGACCCCCGCGGTCTGGTGGACAAGGAAGCCGGGCGTGCGCTCAACACGCTGTGTGCCGACCCCCACGGCGCAGGCCTGATCACCGACAAGCCGTTGTTCCACCGCGCCGTGCGCAAGCTGCTCACCCATCGCCGCGCCGATGGCCGCACATCAGGCACCCGGCTGCTTGCCCGGATGCCCTTGGAGGATTTCCACCACGTCGGCGATTTGCTCCAACATATTGTCGCCGACACGGATCGCACCTATCACAGTTATCACAACCTCGGCCCGCACACCGGTGCGCTCGGCATCCTCGCCAACCTCAAGGTTGACGGTGGCGTGGA
>JALRFY010000280.1 GCA_023253625.1 Akkermansiaceae bacterium
AAAAACACGCGCCGTGCCTGATTTTCATCGATGAAATCGATGCCGTCGGACGCCATCGCGGCCACGGCATGGGCGGCGGCCACGACGAACGCGAGCAGACACTTAACCAACTGCTCGTCGAGATGGACGGCTTCGACACCCAGGAGGGCGTCATCATCATCGCCGCCACCAACCGCCCCGATGTGCTCGACCCCGCATTGCTGCGCCCCGGCCGCTTCGACCGCCAGGTCACCATCAGCCTCCCGGATGTGAATGGCCGCGAGGAAATCCTCCGCGTCCACGTCAAGAAAATCAAACTCGCCGCCGGCGTGGACCTCTCGCGCATCGCCAAGGGCACCCCCGGCTTCTCCGGCGCGGAACTTGCCAACCTCGTCAATGAATCCGCCCTGCTCGCCGCCCGCCGCGGGCTTTCCGCCGTGACCCTTGATGAAATGGAGGAGGCGCGCGACAAGGTCCGCTGGGGGCGCGAACGCCGCAGCCTCGCCATGTCCGACAAGGAAAAGATCGGCACCGCATGGCATGAGGCCGGCCACGCATATCTCAACATGATCATGCCGGATACCAATCCGCTCCATAAGGTGACCATCATTCCGCGTGGCCCCTACCTCGGCGCCACCATGTATCTGCCGGAGGGCGACAAGTATTCCACCCAGAAAAAGGAAGCGCTCGCCAACCTGATCGTCACCATGGGCGGCCGCATCGCCGAGTCGTTCCACAGCGACGACGTCTCCAACGGCGCATCCGGCGACATCCGCCAGGCCACCTCCCTCGCCCGCCACATGGTCTGTGAGTGGGGCATGAGCGAAAAACTCGGCATGGTGGAATACGGCGAGGGCGATTCACCCGTTTTCCTTGCCCGGGATATGACGAAGTCCCGCAATTACTCCGAGGAAACCGCCCGCGTCATCGATGCCGAGATCAAGCGCTTCATCGACCAAGCCTATCAAACCGCCGAGCGTGTGCTGACCGAGAACCGCGACAAGGTGGAACTCATTGCCAATGCCCTGCTTGAGTTCGAAACGCTCGATGCAAGCCACCTGCGCGACCTCATCGAGCACGGCGAAATGAAGAATCCGCCATCCGCGCCCAAACCGCCGCCGGTGCCCGAGGAGTTCAAGAAAAAGCCCGCCTCGAAGTCCTCGGAAAAGAACGAGGCCGAGGATGATGGCCCGCTGCCCGGTGCCGTAGGTGCCACCGCCTGAGCGGGATGGTGGTTTCCTCCACCCTGCCGACGCCATCCGCCACGGTTTTTTCTGATTTCCCGAACGCTGGTAGGGCAGTAGTTTCGCGCCATGGCAGCATCCGATATCCGTTGGATCCAGCGTTTCGACAACTTCAAGCGCGCGTTCGCCAGCCTTCAGGAGGCCGCCGAAATCGCGGATCGGCGCGGTCTTTCGGAACTCGAACGTCAGGGATTGATCCAGGCGTTCGAGTTCACCCATGAACTCGCATGGAATACGCTCAAGGATTTCCTCTTATCCCGTGGCACGACGGAGAAGATTTATGGTTCCAAAGACGCCACACGCATGGCTTTCGCGGCGGAACTCATCGAGAATGGCGAGGCATGGATGCAGATGATCGGTCACCGCAACGAATCTTCCCACACCTACAACGACGATGTGGCCGGCCGCATCATGGAGGCCGTCTGCAGCTGCTACGTTCCCGCCTTCGAGGCATTCATGTGTCGTTTTGAAGCCCTTGAACAGGAGGCCGCCTCATGAATCACGGATTGCCGGAAACCGCGGTGGAACGGATCCGCCAAACTCTTGCCGGACATTCCGATGTCGAAAAAGCCGTCTTATACGGCTCCCGTGCCAAAGGCTGCCAGCGCCCGGGTTCCGACATCGATCTCACGTTGATCGGAGAAAACTTGAACCATGGCTCCCTGACGCGCATTGCCAACGAGTTGGATGAGCTGATGCTGCCATGGCAAATCGATCTCTCGCTCCATTCCAGCCTGACCCACCCTCCCCTGCTCGATCACATCCGCCGTGTGGGTGTGGTCTTGTATGACAAATGCAGTGCGGCGACATGATTGCCACGCAGTGTCTGCAAAAAAACCGGCGCTCCCGTGTGGGAACGCCGGTTTGGTTGGTGATAACAGCTTGAAGATGCGGGCGGGACGCCCACGCTCCCCTTACTCGGCGCTGAGCGGGATGGTGGTTTCCTCCACCTTGCCCTCGCCTTCCGCCTCGGCGATTTTCTGATCGCGGAGCCAGGCACGGCGGGACATTTTCACGCGTCCGCGCTCGTCCACACCGAGGCACTTGGCGGTGACCGTATCGCCCTTCTTGACGATATCCTCCACCTTCTCAGTGCGGCCTTCGGCCAGCTCGGAGACGTGGATGAGTCCGTCCTTGCCGGGCAGCACTTCCATGAAGGCGCCGAAGGCGGTGATGGAAACGACCTTGCCGGTATAAAACTTGCCGATTTCGATCTCGGCGAACATGCGGTCGATCATCTCCTTGGCACGGTCGAGACCGGCCTGCTTGGAGGCGTAGATGTGCACGGTGCCGTCGTCCTCGATGTTGATCTCGGCGCCGGATTCGGCCTGGATGCCCTTGATGTTCTTGCCGCCGGGTCCGATGAGTTCGCCGATGCGGTCGGCGGGGATCTTCAGCGAAACAATGCGCGGA
>JALRFY010000003.1 GCA_023253625.1 Akkermansiaceae bacterium
CTCGCCGCCGGCTGCTCGATCATCGTGAAACCGGCCGAGCAAACGAGCATGTCCGCCCTGCGCATGGCTGAACTCTCGCGCGAAGCCGGCCTGCCCGATGGCGTGCTCAACATCGTCACCGGACCCGGCCGCGTGGTCGGCCAGGCGATCGGCATGCACCCGGGCATCGACGCCGCCTCGTTCACCGGCTCCACCGAGGTCGGCCGCGGCTTCCTCAAGTGCTCTGCCGAGAGCAACCTCAAGAAAATCACCCTCGAACTCGGCGGCAAGAACCCGTCGGTCGTGCTCTCCGACGCCGAACACCTCGACCAGGTGGCCGAGCAGGTCGTGCGCGCCTGTTTCTGGAACATGGGCCAGAACTGCACTTCCAACAGCCGCCTGATCGTCCACAAGTCGATCAAGGAAGACCTGCTGGAGCGCGTGCTGGTGAAACTGCGCGAATGGAAAACCGGCGACCCGCTGGAACCGTCCAACGCGCTCGGCTCGCTGGTTTCGAAATCGCATTTCGAGCAGGTGATGAAATACGTCGAGATCGGCAAGAAGGAGGGAGCCAAGCTGGTCTGTGGCGGCGAACCGCTTGCCGAAGGCAGTGGCTTGTTCCTGCCGCCGACCGTGTTCGACAACGTGACGCCGGAAATGACGATCTACCGCGAGGAAATCTTCGGTCCGGTGCTCGCCGTCATCACCGCCGGCAGCGACGAGGAAGCGCTGCGGCTCGGCAACGACACCTGCTACGGCCTGCAAGCCTCGCTCTTCACCTCCAACGTGCGCAAGGCGCTGCGCGGCGCCCGCGAACTGCAGGCCGGCACCGTCACCGTGAACTGCTACGGCGAGGGCGACATCACCACCCCCTTCGGCGGCTACAAGCTCTCCGGTTTCGGCGGCCGCGACAACGGCATGGAAGCCTTCGATCAATACACCGAGAAAAAGACCATCTGGATCCACCTCGGCGAGGACGAGATCGACGCGGAGCTTTGATCCGCCGGCGGTTTTCCCGCCAAATCCGGACTCGGCACGCGCCGTAGCCATGGATGCCCCACCTTCCCCGCACGAACCCGACGCGCGCGACGTGCGGCGAAACTTCGCCTGCCTGGTCTGGATGGGCTCGGTGTTCGCCATGGGCTGGGCCGAGGTGATGGTGGTCTTGCAGCCGCTGCTGGTGCACTACCAGGCCAGCAACACCCAGATCGGCATCGTCCAGGGCGTGCTGATCGCGACGCTGCCGGGCATGTTCCTCTCGCCGTGGATCACCCGGCGCTTCCGCCACAAGAAACTCTATCTGTTTGTCACCGATACCCTCTGCCTGCTGCCCATCGGAATCGTCGGTGCAGTGGTGTGGGCCGGCGGCATCGGCGGGAACCAGACGATGGTGCTCTTCATCCTGCTGCTGTTCCTGTTCGGGCAGATTGCCGCGGGTTTCGGCGGGCTGCCGAACCAGGAATTCTTCACCGCGTGCATCCCGATGCGGCTGCGCGGCCGCCTTGCGGGCGTTTCCGCCGGGCTCGGCGGCGCTCTCGGACTGGGCGCGACGGCTTTCGCGGCCTGGGTGCTCGATGTCTTGCCAAAACCGCAGGCCTATGGCGCGTTGCTGGTGCTCGCCTGGCTGTTGTGCCAGCTCGCCGATTCCTCGGTGCTGCTCGCCAGGGAGCCGCCGTCACCGGTCGAGAAGTCACCCAGGCCATGGCGGCGGGAAATGTGGCGAGCGTTTTTCCATGACACGAAATTCCTGCGGGTGGCCTTGGTCATTTGCCTGATCTCGCCGCTGCTCGCGCAGCTCGCGGTGTTTTCCAGCGTCTTCGGTTTCCGGGACCTCGGGTTCAAGCCGCAGATGGCCGCGTGGCTCGGCATGACCGCCGCCGGTGCGCGGCTTGTCCTCAGCCCGGCCGGCGGCTGGCTCACCGACACTTGGGGCGCCCGCCGCGCGCTCGCGCTGTGGACCGCGCTGGCTGGCAGCGGATTCCTGTTGCTCGCCCTGTTTCCCACCACCACCGCCGTTTTCGCCGCCGCGGGCATCGCCGCGGTGAGCTGGAGCGGGTTTTCCGGAGCGATGAACGCGCTCACCAGCGGCATCCCGAAACCGGAGCATCGTGCCGGTCATTTCACACTGCTCGGCTTCTGCATGATCGCCGCCAATTCCATCGGGCCGCTGCTCGTCGGGCGGCTCTTCGATGCCGTTTCCTACCGCATGGGCTTCGCCATCCTCGCGGGCCTCGTCGCGCTGCTCGTGCTGCTCGCCATCCACACACTCCGCGGCCTCAGCCACCGGGCCGGGGACTATGCGTGATCTGTCGCCGGGGAATCGTGGCTTGCCATCGGCGGATCGCGGCGGTACCCAATCGTTCCCCGCCGCAGAAGGCAGGGGGATTCCACTATCCTATGAAGTTGGCGAAACTGCTCGGCGCGGACCAGATCATCCTCGACATGAAGTCCGTGGAGCACTGGCCCGCGATTGTCGAACTGGTCGATCAATTGATCGAGACGGGCAAGCTGCCGGCCGGCTTGCGCGAGGAATCGCTGGCCGCGCTGAAGGCGCGCGAGGACCAGGTGAGCACCGGGATCGGCTCGGGCGTGGCGATCCCGCATGCGTTTTCCGACCAGATCGAGGAAGTGGTGGCGGTCTTCGGGCGTTCGAAGGAAGGAATCGATTTCGAGGCGCTGGACAACGCGCCGGTGCATTTCGTCATCCTCTTCATCGTGCCGCGCAAGGACTACCAACTGCACCTGCGAACGCTGGCGGCGATCGCCAAGCTGTTCACCAACAGCGAGATGCGCCAGCAATTCGCGGCTGCACAGACGCGCGATGAAATCCTCGCGATTCTTGGTGCCAAACCGCAGCAACCCGCCGCCTGATTTCCAACCATGACGCTCCTCCAGGATCTCGAAACCCGCCTGTCCGCCGCCCTCGCCGCCGTGCTGGGCGAAGCGGTGCCCGCCACCGTGACGCCCGCCGCCGATCTGCGCTTTGGCGATTACCAGAGCAACGCGGCGATGGTGCTCGCCAAGCAGCGCAAGACGAACCCCCGCGGGCTGGCCCAGGAAATCATCGACCGCGTCGATCTCACAGGTCTCGCCACCGCCGAGATCGCCGGGCCGGGATTCATCAATTTCCGCATCCTGCCCGAAGCCTTCGCCGCCAAGGCCAGGGAGCTGCTGGGTGACCCGAATCTCGGTGTGCCCGCCATCGGCGCGGGCAGGACCGTGGTGGTCGATTTCTCCGCGCCCAATGTGGCCAAGCCGATGCATGTCGGCCACATCCGCTCGACCATCATCGGCGACGCGCTGTGCCGCATCGCGCGCTTCCTCGGCTACCGGGTGATCGCGGACAACCACATCGGCGACTGGGGCACGCAGTTCGGGATGATCATCCACGGTTGGAAAACGCGGCTCGACCATGCCGCGCTCGACGCCGATCCGATCGGCGAGCTGGTGCGCGTTTACCGGCAGGTGAACGCCGCCACCAAGGAGGACCCCGCGGTGCTGGAGGCGTGCAAGGCGGAGCTGGTGAAACTCCAGGCCGGCGATGCGGAAAACCTCGCGATCTGGCAGGAATGCATCGAGGTTTCCAAGGCCGGCCTCGAAAAAATCTATCAGACGCTCGGCGTGAAGTTCGATCACTGGCTCGGCGAGAGTCATTACAACGACCGCCTGCCGGGCCTGGTCGGGGAGCTGCTGGCCAAGGGCATCGCCCGCGGGAGCCAGGGCGCGATCTGCATTTTCTCCGATGGAACGAAACAACCGGAGGAAGACCCGTTCATGGTCCACAAGGAAGACGGCTGGACCGACAACCCGGCGATCGTCCGCAAGGCCGATGGCGGCTTCCTCTACGCCACCACCGACCTCGCCACGCTCGAATACCGCATCGACCAATGGCACGCGGATCAGATCTGGTATGTGGTGGGCGTGCCGCAGACGCTGCATTTCCGCCAGATCTTCGCCGCCGCCGCGCGCTGGGGGAAAACCGGCGATTTCCGCCATGTCGCGTTCGGCTCGATCCTCGGCGAGGACCGCAAGCTGATGAAAACCCGCTCCGGCGACAATGTCGGGCTGGTGGAAGTGCTCGACGAGGCGGTCGATCGCGCCGCCAGGATCATCGCGGAGAAAAACCCGGACCTGGCAGGCGACGAGGCGGCCGAGGTCGCGCGCATCGTCGGCATCGGCGCGGTGAAGTTCGCGGAACTCTCGCAGAACCGCCTCACCGACTATGTGTTCGCATGGGACCGCATGCTCGCCCTGCAGGGCGATACCGCACCCTACCTGCAATACTCGAGCGTCCGCATCCGCTCGATTTTCCGCAAGCTCGACGGCGCGTTTGACGCCTCCGGCGCGGCCATCGTGTTGGAAAAGGACGAGGAAATCCACCTTGCCCGCCTGCACGCACGCTTCGGCGAGCTACTGCCGCTGGTGCTCGACGATTTCCGCCCGAACCTGCTGGCAAACTACCTGCTGGAGCTTGCGCGAGCCTTCCACTCGTTCTTCGAGGCCTGCCCGGTGCTCAAATCCGACGAGCCCGTCCGCGCCAGCCGCCTCGCGCTGTGCGAACTCACTTCGCGCATCCTGGTCACCGGACTCGGCCTGTTGGGCATCCGGTGCCCGGAGCGGATGTGATGGATTGGCATCAATCGCGCATCCGCCCGGTCCTGAGCCGTTCGGTGGTGATCAGCGCGAGAAACCGCGAGTAATCCTCCTCGCGGGTCGAGGAAAGCATCAGATAGGTATAACTCCGCCAATGTGTCATCTCTTCCAGCGCGTTGGTCATGCGCAGGGCGATGACCTCCCCGCTGTCGGTGCCGCGGCCGGAAAGGCGGTTGCGGAGTTCCGCTTCGTTGGGCGGCATCACGAACAGGTCCACGAGCGCGCGGCCGATCACGGGATCGCCGCAGGCGCGGATCTGCGCCGCGCCCTGGACATCGATGTCCATCACCACGTCGCTGCCCGCTTCCAGATGAGACAGCACCTCGGATTTCAGCGAGCCATAGCAATTCCCGTGCACCTCGGCGTGCTCGATGAAGTCGCCGGCGGCAAGGCGCGCCTCGAAATCGGAGCGGGCGAGGAAATGATAGTCGAGGCCGTCGGTTTCCCCGGAACGCGGCTGGCGGGTGGTGCAGGAAATCGAGTAATGCGCCTCCCCGGCATCGGCCAGGCGGCGGCACAGCGTGGTTTTCCCGGAGCCGGAGGGACCGGAGACAACGAGCAGCATTCCAGTGCGTGCGGGCATGCCGCGATCATGCGGAACGGACGCGCTCTGGCAACCCGCGATGCGCACGGAAAATCGCGCATTGATCCACCGCACAGACCGGCGGATGCTGCTCGGCGGAAACCATGCTCGCCCCCGTGTTCCAGGATCTGATCAAGCCGCAGTGGCGGCGGGTGATCGAGACGCTCAAGCGGCACGGCGGCATGCCGGTCAGCGAGTTGGCAGAGCTGACGGGTTCCAACTACATGACGGTCAAAACGCACTGCGACCAACTGGCGAAAGCCGGTTATCTGACGCTCACACGGCTGCCGCGCACGCAGGTCGGGCGGCCGGAGTTCATCTACAGCCTTGCGGCCAAGGCGGACGCACTGTTTCCGGAAATGGGCGCGGATTTCACCATCGGCCTGCTCGACGCGCTGTGCCAGATGCAGGGGGGGAACGCGGCGGACAAGCTGTTGTTCCAGTATTTCCACACGCTCGCCGTGCGGCTTGAAAAAGCACTGGATCCGCTCAGCACGCCTGATGCCCGGGCACGCAAGCTGGCGAAATTGCGCGTGGCGGCAGGCCATGCCTGCGAATTCGAGCAGCCGGGCGGCGCGACGGGGCGTCTGGTCGAGTGGCACAGTCCACTCGGGCGCATTCTGGAGCGCTACCCGCATGCGGTCGGCTTCGAGCAGCGGATGATCGAGCGCCTGCTAGGCACCCGCGTGATCCGCAGGGAGATCCCGGGCGGTCGCGAAACCATGCCGCACGTGGTCTTCGAGCTGGCCTGAGCCGCCGGCCTGCAAAATTTCCGAATGGCTGGCAGCTTCCGAAAGCCGTGCGAGCAGGATCATGGCCCCACCGTTCACTTAACTGGCTTGGCGAATCCGCTGCCATGGTCTTCCGCATACCAAACTTGGTCGTTTTCTTGCACAAGCAGCAGGTTTCCGGCCAACATGGAATGGGCTTTGAAAAAAGTTGTCGGTGCCCAGGCGGGTCTCACGCAAGCGGCCAGCCTGCGCTCCAAGTCTTCCTGCCCGATCTTCCGGAACGGGAAAATCCTGCCGTCGAGCAGATCCTCGCGCAACTTCGGCCCGGGGATGAAGCGGAGATGCCAACTCCATCTGGAAACTTCGCCCGAGTCCTTCCATTCCCTGAGTTCCGCCTGCAGGATACGGTCCATCGGGTCGGGGTGCCGCCAAAAAGCACGTCGGAAAACGTCGCTTCCCCCGTTCACCACCACGTCCGGCGGGTCGCCACTCATGGATGCCTGTACCGCTTCCGGCTGAGCGATTTCATCAGCCGGCCACATCAGGCGGCGGGCCATGAAAATGCAGGCTGCCAGAGGCGGAAGCAAAAGCAGTGCTTTGGGCAAGCGCATCGTTTCCGCAGGTTCAGTTTCCGGAGTGCGAGTAGGTTCTCAAAAACAATTTGATATCTGAAACGGATTTCGTGAAGCGATCGAGGCCGGCGTTTTCATCGTTCAGCAGGCCGTAGGCGGGGATTATGATCTTCCATCGGCTGTTCCAGACGCTCCGGCCGATCAGGCGGCTGTTGGTGAACTCGGCGGGGATCGAGCTGTAGAAGTAGGCGGCGTCGTCAACGGCCCGGAACGCCTGGTGCTTGCGGCGGATCCAGAGTTGCTCGTTGAGCGTGCCCTGGGGGGTGAAGAACTCGACGTCCGAATAAGGGATAGCCCCGATGTTGATGGGCAGCGGCAGCGCCTGGTCGCGGATGTCCCAGGTGCGGATCGCGTTGGTATCGCCCAGGGGAGGGACGCGCATGGTATCCAAGCCCGCCGGAATCAGATACACATAAGGTGTGGCGGCCAGGGCGTTGGGATCCGAGCTCGCAGGACCGCCGGCGCCCGGCCTGCCCTCCGCATAGGGATCCATGCCGACGTAGCCCATGAACACCAGGCCGGATGAGTGGATTTTGGTGCTGTAAGCGGATTGCGAATAGGCATGGTCTCCGGGTGCGAGCGGCCAGCCGAAAAAGTTAAGCCCCGGTTGAATCGTGGTCGCGAAGGGGATCACGATGCCGGGCACCGCCGAGCCATCGGCCTTGCGGATGTTGTTGCAGTGGATCGCCACGTCCGGATCGTTGAGCACGTTGCTCATGATGTGCTGTTGCAGCACCTGTTTCCACAACTGGTTGTCATCGCTGGTGGGCTGGTCAGTGCGGATCCGGAAAAGTTCCTGGCGCAAGGAAAACAAGGTTCCGTTGCGATCCGGATTGTTGATCCCAAGCCGGCCTTTCACCACTGACCAATCGTCCCGCAGCCGACCGAGGATCGATGCCAGGCCGGAATCGCCGGCGCCCTTGGGAATGGGGTTCGAGCCGTCCCATGCTCCGATGGAATAGGAGTGGATGATCTCGTCCACGAAATTCCGGCCCGTGCTGGAACTGAGCAGGCCGGTCTCGTAGTCGTAGGCCTTGGCCGCGCAGTAGGCATAAGTCTGCGCGAGATCGAACAGCGACTTGTATTGCTCCAATTCCTCGTTGCGGAGTTCGCGGAACACCAGGTCATTGGTCCGGTATCCCTGAATGACCGAGGCGGACCGCATGCGGAACGTCTCCCGCTCGGAGAGAATGTGGTTGGCCCTGCCATAAAGCTTGGAAACATGCTCGTTGGCCCGCTGCAGTTCCGCGAGGCGCGCGCTGATCACATGAGCGGTGGCGAGCACCTCGTCATAGAGGCGCTCGAACTCGACGACGTGCTGTTTTTTCACAGAGTCGAAATTGTAGTCATTGATGAACTGCTGCGCCTGGCCCTCAAGATCGGCTGCCTCCGCCTCAAGCAGCGCGGCGCTGGTTTCCGCCGCCAGTCCCAGCAGGTTCTGTGCGTAGCCCGCGGACTCACCTGCCAGCAGCGCGGCCATCCGGCCGACCGAGGTGACGTCATTGGAGAAGCCCACGCTCTGGGGCTGGGCCTCGGCAGCGGCGGCGGCGAGCGCGCGCACGTAGTCACCGGTGAGGGCGAAGGCGGCGGACGAGGTCGCGAGCGTGAAGGCCGCCTTGTTCAGGGCCGCCGCCTCATCCAGCTTCTCCGCCGCCTCGTCGTTGGCCGCATCGTAATCGGTCAGGAACTCGGAGTAGAGCTGGTAGTCGCGGTCGAAACGCCGCATCAGTGTGGAGAAGAGAGCGGACGCCTCACGGAGTTTCACCTGCGCCTCGTAAGCATCGAGCAGCGCCGTCTGGATGGCTCCGGTCTGGGACCGCTTGCCGAGCCCGCCGGTGACGGTGTCCGAAAACTGGCCGAGTGTGTAAGGAGACATCCGGTAGCTTCGGGAAACGTATTCCCCGGGGACGGCAAGACGCTGGTAGACATTGTCGATGGACCATTCCTTGAACGGATCCTTATTGACCGGTTCGCGGAACTCGACGGTCACATCGGCGCTGACGTCGACGAGTTGGGACGGGCGATCGATGAAGTAGGAGTGATAGAAGTCCGGCCCGGCATAGCCCTGGGCATAAAGCTTCCCGGGACCGATGTCTCCGGCGTATGGCGTGCCATAGAGTTCGATGAGCTGGTATTCGTAGGCATTCTCCTGTTTTGAAACCGCAGCGCCGTAGGTGTCCAGGGTGTCGTTCTGCGAGCGCAGCAGGCGGTTCATGACCGATGCCTGCTGGAAGGCGCTCTTGGCGTTCACCGCCGACTGTATGGCGCGCTCCTGGATTTGCTCGAAGTGCGCCTGGCCTTGCACGAGAGCGGCGGGGGAAATGTCGAATACGGTAGTATCGGCGGCAAGGCCGAGAGGGTTGAGATGGGCCTGCTCGCCGGCGGAGAGCGAGAGCAGCCTCCCGGCGCTGGTGACCAGCTCATTGATTTCCGGAACGGTGGTGCGGTCGATTTTCTGGATTCCCTCGTGCTCGTTGTCCACGTCCGGCAGCATCGCGTTGGCGCTCACCCAGTGGTAATAGGCACCCTGGAACGCGCGCGAAGACCACTCGTCGGTGCCCCAGTGGCGGGTCACGCCGGTGGTGGAGTTGTATTTGCCATCGCGCATGTGGGACCAGCCTGCTTCCTCGCCGTGGCGGTGGTTCTGGCGCGCGGTGAAATCAAGGATGTCCACCCCGGTGCGGGCGAGCGCGGCGGCGGCGGCGGCGAACTTCCGCTCGTCCGCGTAATCCACCTGAACCGCCTGCCCGAGGACGTCGACCGTCTCGGTGCTCGGCACCCAGGTGTAAACCGGGGAGCGCAGCAGCTTGTAGTAGCCTTTTAGGGCGGTGAGGTAGTGGCCATAGGCGTCGCCGTGCCCTTGGGGGAACATCCACTGGGCATCGGAGGCGTCGAGTGTTCCATCCTCATACCTGCCGCCGCTTTGTTCGCGGATGTTGTAGTTGACCGCATAAAACGGCTCACCGGAATTGACTCCATTGGTGTAATTCCAATAGAGCCGGTTGTAACCCGGGCTGGTGCGGGTTCCCGGACTGGGGAAGTCATCCCGGCCGCGCAGCAAGGCGAGGGTCTCTTCCATCATGGTCGCGACCTGCCCTTCGAATGAGAAACGCGCGGTGTCGACGTCCTCGATGTCGGTGCCACTCTCGACTTGGAGCGTCGGGTTGCGGGCGTCGTCGAACGCCTCGTTGCCCAGAGTCATGTAAAGGTCGTTGAGATAGCCGGCCACCAGCAGCAGCGTGTTGTTGACGGAATCGCTGGTCACTCCCGCGTCGAGGCTCTGCTTTTTGACGCGGTTGAGCACCGTCTCATAGATCTCAATGAGTCCGAAGTCATTGATGTTTTCCAGGTTGAGGGCGACATCGCCTTCCCAGCGTTTTCCGGCCTGGGTGAGGATGCTGACATCGGTGCTGACCGGGTTGTTGTATAAATCGGTCTGCCGCTGGTTGAACGGATTGATGCCGTCGAGCACGCGTTTCACCCAGCTTTCCACCAGCACCGGATTGCTCCACTCGCTCCAGGTCTCACCGGTCACCAGGCCGGCGGAGGACTTCGCACGATAGCGCATGGTGAAATAACTGTCCGAAAAGACCAGCAGGGGATCGCCCAACGGAGTGCCTGCGGAGCCTCCGATCACCAGGGTGTTGCTGAAGGATCCCGGCGGATCTTCCGTGGGCACGATCCACGGCGTGCTGGCACCTGAGGGCGGCTTGACCAGGTCCTCCTTGACCGGAACATTCACCCGGAAATCGACCAGGCTCGTGGGGCCGCCCGGCGTCTGTTGCGAATAGAGCGCCACCGCGAGAGTGTTGGCACCGGTGTTGAAGAGTGAGCGGTCGAGCTCGAACTGGTAATTGAGGCCGTCCGCGGCGAGACCGGAGCGGGGTGCCTGAGGAATGAGTCCGCCGGGTGCCCCCACGCCGGGCGGCAGCTGATACGCCAGCGCTGGCACATCATTGATATATAATACAAATCCGTCCGCCGGCTCGAGTTTCGCGCTGAAAATGATCTGGCTTGGCACGCCGCCATCGACGGGCAGGCCGGTGACCGACCTGAGCATTTGTCCGGGCCGGCCGGAACCCTGCTCGAAGTTCAGGTCGTTGATCTGGATCACGCGCTCGAGCGTGACTGCAGTCGCGGGGTAATCGGCCGCCGCGGGTGGAACCGCCGCGGGATTGGCCAGCAGATACCATGAGTTGGTTCCGGTCCCCCCCACGACACGCTGCATCGTGGTCGAGTAGACTGCGGGAGCCAGGCCGTTGACGGGCATGGCATAGCACCACTCGAATTGATAGTTTCCGGGATGCGCGGCGAAGTCCCCGCTGTGGCGCAGGGTCGTTTGTTCGTCGAGCGGGTTGGATGCGGAGATTTTCTTCAGGTCTCCCTGATAGAGTTCCGGCGCGACGCGGATGACCTGCATGGCCACCGGCTCGCCCTTGGGGGTGAACGCCGAGCCATCGGCGAAAAGCAGGGTGACGTAGCCGCTGCCCGCTCCGGTGGCGGTGAGCGCGTAGCTGTCCACTGCGGTGTCGGAATCGGTCACCTCCGGCAGGCGGTCCACGGCGACGCCGACGGATTTTCCGGAATCCACGATGTAGGTCCCGCGGCTCGCCGGGTTTTCAATGAAGGTTTCCATGGTGGTGGAAAGCGCATCGATCGCCCTGTCCCACCTCGCCTTGTCCTGGTCGGAGGCATCGACGAGGATCTTGAGTGCGGCGATGTCCGCAGGGCTGAGCGCATTGAGGTTGAAATAGTCCTCGCCGGCGATCTCATCGACAAACTCGCCGGTCAGGACGAGGCCGCCGATGTCACCAAGGGTGGGCTCGAAGTAGAACCGCTGCTGCAGGTGCGGCTGGGCAAGCTGGAAGAAGGTCTGGCCGCCGTTGATGGTGGTCTTGAGCGAGGCTGGCAAGGCGGTGAGTCCGACGTTCGAGTTGTTGAGCAGCACCATCTTGGCGCGGGTGGGGTCGTGGAGCACCACGCTTTGCGCACCGTGGTTGGCCAGCGACTGCTGATAGATGATGTTCGCGCTGGTCTGGCCGCGGACGGCGGGCAGGCCGCGCTTGGGCAGTGCCAGCGTTTCACCGACGCTGAGCGCGGGAGGGTTTTCCGGCCACTCGGGGTGGTAGGACACCGTGAGCGGCGTGCCGGTGACGGCATCGCCGAGCGGCGTTCCCTGGTCATCCAGTTCCCTCAGATAGGGCAGCGGCGTGCCGGCCGCGGGTTGCTCGCGGTTGGGAAACACGAAGTCCCCGCGCATCGTGTAAAAGTATTGCATGCCGAGAGCGGGCGCGCCGCCATCGTGGGGCCCACGGTAAACCCAGGTGTAGCCCTTGCGGTCGATGTAGGTGAAGGGAGTGTAGGATGAAGGGGCCCCCGCGGCCGCCGGCGTGTCCTGATAGGCACCATCCGGCGGCACTTCGGTGTTGCGCACGTTCCCATCGCTGTCGAGTGGCAGCGGCAGCAGCGGCAGCGGCATGGGTGCCGGAAGAATGGTGCCGGCGACTACCGGATAGGAGAACTTGTGGACTGCGTCCTCGCGCAGCACCTCGAACACCCGCATGGCGGGACGGCCGTCCTCCTTGTCGGTGTAGGAAACGAGCACCCGCGGCAGTGAGGTGAACGATACGCCGGGTTCATCGCCATCGATCCGGTTCAGGTCGTCCCGCAGGGCGTAGGCGCGGCCGTTGAGAAGCAGGGCGTGCTCCTCATTCGGGTTGTATCCGGGTAGCGCCGGATCCGGCTGGTTGTAAATCGAGCCCGAGGCCAGTTCGGCGGGCAGGCTGCCGCTGCCCCGGTTGGAGGCCAGCACAATGCGGTCCGCGAGGGGAGCCTCGATGCGCAGCCGATCGATGCCGAACGCTTCGTCTGTGGCGGAGGAATCGAGGTTCGATCCGAAATCCAGCGTGAGCGTTGCCGCGGGAGTGTCGCTGGTCGAGCTCACCGAGATGGTGACTTCGAAGGCTTGGTCGTTCCATGTGTTGCCGAAATAGTTCACATAACTACCGGCGACGGGGAGCATCGTCCAATCATAGCGCACGTTCCCATGGGTGGACGAGCCGCTCAGCGCTTCGGATATCTTGGTGGTGGTGAAGGTCTGTTCCAAGGCCTTGTTGCCATTGAGGAAGACCCGGAAATTTTCACTGTCCCACGAGTCCAAGCGATGGAAGTAGAACGAGACCGTGATGTTGTTCGCGTCGCGGCCGAGCATGTCGAAAGTCCTGCCGGTGGACGGTTGGGCCGTCTTGCCGAAGGGTCCGAGGAAGGAACCCGTGACTCCGTTGATCACTCCGAGCGGTTCCGCAGACCAACCGGAAGGAGCGCCATCGAAGTCATCCGCGGCGATGGATTCCGACACACGGTAGGCGACCGCGTAGCGGCCCACCTTGGCCGGCGTGTAGAAGTCCGAGAACTCCGCGGAGGGGGCCTTGACGCGCTTGAACCACCAAATGCTCAGGCCGTTCGCTCCGGGAGCCGCGTTGACCGGGATGATGGCACCGGCCCGCGCCGCGGTTTCACCTGCCACAAACGGATCGATGTAGGCGGCCGGGGAATGGCAGCTGCCGGAGGCAATGTATCCCGCCGGCGAGTAGTCCCCTGGCGGGGCCTCGATCCGGTCGCCCACGAAGACATTGCCGGTGAGCGGCACGCCGCCATCGCCTTCCATGAAACCTTCGCTGCCGTCCGCCTGGGTGAGGAGGTTCACATACCAGACGCCGCCGTTGTCGCCGGTGAACTTGAGCAGGCTGCGGTTCGCCTGGTCACCGCCGGTGCCGAGACCGACGACGAGGCGCTGGCTGATGGTGTCGATGAACGATTCCGCGGCGGAGGGATCGTCCTGATAGACGATTTGCGGGATACGGCCGCCCTCAAACTTGAGGCCGAGACCGTTCTCCACGCTGCTGCCGCCCGTGGCGACGGTGTAGGATGCGAACGAGGTGATGTCCGCCGGCCAGACTTGGAGGTATTTGTTCAGCGACTTCGGCCATTGGATGGCGATGCCCGGAGCGACACCCGCCGTCTCGCCGATCGCGGCATCGAGGCTTTCGAGCCAATAGAAGACGACGCGGTCCTCGATGTCGTTCTCGCGCTCGGCATAGTAGGCAAGCGAGCCGTCGGGACGCGAGGTGGAACCGTAGAAGGAAACCTGGTCTGAGGCATCGCTGGAGCTGACTGGAAAGGCGACCAGGTTTTCATCCGGTTCCGGGCGGATCTCGCGGCCGAGCTCGACTGTCAGGGTCTTCGGGCGGGCGGCCTGTTCGACGTTGACGATGTCCGCACCGAGAAACTCATGGGTGCCATCCTCCAGCAGGTTGCCGAGATACTCGACGAGAATCCGGCCGGTCTGGTTGTAGGCGTGGAGTTCGCCGATGCCGTTGTTCTTTTCAAACCACAACGTGCGGAGGATCTTGGTGGCCGTCGAGTTGGGATCGGCCTGCGAGCTGCCCACCACCATGTATTCCTCGCTTACGGTCTCCGGGAACACATTGCTGTAAACCGGGTTCACGGTGACGATGCGGCCGGATGGAATGGTCACCCGCGGGCCGTTGAAGCTCTTTTCCGTCCAGAAGATCGTGCGCACCGGCGTGGAGGTGGCGGAGGAGACGACGAAACTTTCCTGATAGAAGATGTAATTGTTGGTCGCCGGGTCCGGGACGCTGGAGCGCCAGGTGACGCTCACCTTGCCCGGTGTGTTCGCGAGCACCCGGCGGGCGTGCGGGCTGTAATAGTAATCCGGCAGCACGCCATCCGGCAGCGGTGCCACCGCGGCAGGGGCGCCTGTCCGGTAATCGACGGGGTCCGCGCCGCTGGGATTGAAGAGATTCTCGCCCGGAGCCACCGGCTCCGCCCGCCAGTAGGTCGCGGGATCGGCGATCAGCGTTTTCATCCCGGAAGCGTTGACGATCGATGTTGGCGGGGTGATCGCATCGCCGAAGGAATAGCGCGGCACGCCCGAAGCGAAGGTGGTGCCGATGGATGCGCTTTGCAGGATCACGCCGCCGCCGGGCATGACGGCCGATGGATAGCCGGACGGCAGCGGACCGGCCGAGCCGTTTGCCTCCACCACATTGGAGAACTGCGGTGTAAGCAGCGGCGGGCCGGCCGGAGAGACGGCGGGGCCCAGCGGGGCAAGCTGCGCCGGATTGCCGGGTGGAGTCCGCTGGCTCAGCCGGTTGTAAACCCCGCTCTCGATTTCATACTGCGCGACGGCGTGTCCCAGCATGGCTGTCATGCTGGCAAGTGTGCCCAGACAAAGACTCGCGGCGTGGCGGATGAAAGGTGTCATGGTCGGGAACGCTTCGTGCTGGAGGGGGCGGAACGTTTCATTGGCCAGCCCCAAGCATCTGCTCGAGTTTATCCAAGCGCTGCTCCAGCTCCTTGATGCGCGCTTCCTTGAGCGATGATTCTTTCTCGAGTTGCAGCACCTTGCGGTTGAGTTCCTGGGTGGCGGAGACATTGAGCATCGCGATGGCATTGTAGTCGACGCTGCGCAGGTCATCGACCTCGCGGCCATAGACGAAGACTCGGTCGTCGGAGGGATCCACATCGAGGCGGAAGCCGTCTTCACAAACGGCGGTCACCTTGCGCACCGAGTCGCCGCCGGCATCGAGCACCCGCACGCGCTCGCCCACCTCAAGATTGCAGCGCATCAGGATCCATCCGTTTCGCACCGTGGCATTGCGGTAGAGGTCCGGCACCACACCGGTGCGGCTGTGGACCGCCTCGGGAAACACGGATTCCACCTGTTGGGCGATCACCTTCTTGTGCAAGCCGCCGCCTCCTTGGATTGGGTCCCTCATCTGGTAGTCGGTGATCTGGATGCCAGCCAGTGTTTCAAGGTCCCGCGCGCCATCGGAAGTGCGGAGGATGTTCTTGAGCCGGGCGTCCGAGGAAATGTCCACCTGCGCGCAGAGGATGTGGCCGCTTGCATAGATCGACAGGGGGACGTTGGTGTAGTTGTCGTTGTCACTGTTACTGCCATTGGTGGTGAGGCGGCCGTAGGAGGTGTAGGAGGCGGGGGTGTCCGAAACATTCAGCCTCGCCTGCGTGCTGGTGGTTCCGATACCGACGATCCCGCCCGGCGTGATGCGGAAGCCGGGGTTGAACGAGCTGTCGGTGGTTGCTCCGCCGCCGATGCCGAAGTTGCTGGTGTTCGGCACATAGCCGATCGACCACACGGCTTGGCCGCTCCTCACCAGGTTGATGTGTTGGGCCGCGGAGGCCGAGCGGGTGGTCCGCAGGGCTCCGTGGTAGCCGTTGTCCGCGCCCACCGAGCTATCTCTCGCGTGGATGACTCCGGCCGCCTCGATGGTCGAGTTGGGCGTGCTGGTGCCGAAGCCGGCGCGGTTCGAGGTGTCGATGCTGATCGCCGAGTTGCCGGAGCCGGACTGCAGGTGGAGTTTGCCGCTGATGGCGCGCAGCACCGTGTCGTTGGCGGAGGCCGAGCTGGACCAGGCACCGCTTGTGGTTGCCAGCGAGAGGTTGGCCTGGGCCGCTCCGCCCGCGTTCACGTTGACGCCGGGATTGGCGGAGTTCTGCACGATCAACCCGCCGCCATTGACGTGGAGCTTGCCAGCGGGCGCGCTGGTTCCGATGCCCACGTTGCCGTTGCCCTTTACCCGCATCTGCTCGGTGAAGCTGGCCGAGCTGCCGTAGCCGAGCGCGATGTCCGCGGCGTTCGATGGGGAAAAGAGCTGGAGCAGGTTGCTTTGGACTCCGAAGCCGTATTTGCCAGAGTTGCCTGAACCGAACAGCGCGATCTTGTCGCCGAGGGTATCGCCGAAGCTCAGCGGGACCGCGGGATTGCTCTGCCCGATTCCCACGTTGCCGGTGCGGTAGACATTTTCATTGTTCAGCCCGCTGGGCGTCCACAGGCCGATGGTTTTGGTGTCGAGCTTGCCGGCCGTGATGGCGGAATCGACGATCTTGCTGGTGGTCACCGCATCATCCTTGATTTTGGCGGCGGTGACCGAGTCGGTCTTCAGGCTGTTGGTGGTGACGGACGAGTCACCCAGCATGGCGCTGGTGATGGCACCGCCGAGCACCCCCTCGGCGGTCTTGGCGCGAAGCGTGAAGGCCCCGCTCACCATTTGCTGGCGCGGAACGATTTCCAGATCGGCTGTGGACGAATTGCCGTCATCCACCGTGATGCCCAGATAAAGCGCCTCGCCGGACATGCCATTCACCGCATCCGACAGCGTCACGAAGGGCGTGAGGGCGGGGGCGCTGGGGCCAGGCAAGCCTTGGACACCGGTGCCGTTGCCAATGAGCACGCTGAACTCGCCGGCGGAGATAGTGACCGTCTGGGTTTCCGCATAGATGGCATTGCCATCGCCGGGCGAGTGGTAAAGGCGGAAGGTGACCGCCCGGTTTACCGGATTGACATTGCCGATCAGGGTGCCTCCGGCATCGGTCACGCGGCCTTGGTAGCTCATCAGGGACGGGACAGCCACGCCCTGCGCATGGAGGGCGGGGAGCAAGGCGAGCAGGAGAAGGGCGGCGGCCCGGTGGCGGAGGATGGATGGAAGTTTCATGAAACGGGTGAAGCTTGGAATACTGTGGGGATTCAGGGTTGTGGAATGCCTTGGATTTCCGCGGTTTCGGAGATCCGGCCCATGATGAAGGTGCCGCTCACCTCGAGCGGCCGGCTGTTCAATCCAGTGATGGTTTCGGTGTAGTTGCCGCCCAGCACGGTGGTTCCCCAGCCGCTCACACTGACACCGGATGGCGGAGTGGCGGAGAATTTGAACGAGCAGGTCCGTTGGATGCTGTAGCTTTCCTCTCCCTCGGCCGCCGGACTCTTGAATGCTGCGTCAAGGTTGTCGTGATCCGGATGATAGGCGTGGACGAAGGGGTTGGTGGGATCATTCTGGGGGATGGAGATGTTCCAGGTCACGGTCGATCCGCTGGCAACCGCCCCGCTGCCGCTGATCGCCTGATCCAGTGGAAGCTGGCAGGAAACATAGCGCCGGGGTTCAACGTCCGATTGTCCGGATGCCAGCACCAGATCCTCCTTCAGCGCGATGCCCGGCGGGTTGCCCTCGGCCGTGAGACGACCGGTGAAGGCTTGGGACAGCAGTCTCGGCATGCCGGCTGAATCCACATGCACCAGGAAGGCCAGTGGAAACGGCTGCGAAGTGGTCGATCCGGAGCCGCCCGGAACATGGCTCACCACATGGGTCACCTGCACCCTGGCACCCCACAGCCCGGCGGGTGTGGCGGTTTCCGCAGTGACGGGAATCCGGACATCCGTGAGGCCCGCCGTATCCTTGATGCGCAAAAGCGAGGCGTAAGTGCCGGTGGGGGATGTCACTTGCGAACGGTCCAGACCGAAATCGAGGTTGATCCGGCCCGAGGCATCCACGGTGACGGCGAAGCCTCCCTGCACCGGTGTCTCGTCGTAGCTGCCGGTGCTGCTGTTGAATACCCTGCGGGTGAGCGGCACTCCGCCCACCACGCCAAGCTGCCCGGCCGGTGCCGCCTCGGAGGATTCCAGGGAAACGTTGAGCGTCATGCCCGCCGTCGAGCGGTTCATTACGCCCATGGTCAGCGCGTTGAGGGTCCTGCCGAAGGCGAGTCCGCCGTCTCCGGCGACTTCGTATTCGACCGCTGCCGTGAAGTCGCTCACGGTGGCGATCTGGAACCAGTAGGCCTTGTTGGGGTCCATCCGCTCGCCGGGCGGATTCACCAACATCGGGTTGGCGGAGCTCAGCTCGCCGCCGATGTATTTGTAAATCTGCGCCCCGGGTGCCAGCACGGTGGTTGACGCCGATGGGTAGCTGGCGAGATACGCGCTCATGGTTGGTGAGCCGCTGAGACCGGTTCCGGCTGCGGGAAAGCCGAGGAAATTCGCTCCTGAGATCAGCCAGGTGGCCTGCGGCGGGAGGGCTCGTTGCTTGATTCTCACCGCAGTCGCACCCGAGCAGCGGAAGAGGTAGGAGGAGTTTCCGACCATCTTCGAGAGCAGTTGTTCGTCGGGATCGTTGCGTTTCCAAGCGGTCCATTCATCGCTGTTGGTGGTGGGCGTGGAGGGATTGGTGGTGAACTGGATCTGATCCGGATTCGGGTTCCAGCGCCAGATCTCGGTCACCGCCGGATAGGCGGCGAACAGCTCATCCACGCTGGTATGGGTGGCGTCTCCCGCCAGCCAGACGCCGTTCCAGCCGGAGACCAGGCTATACTCACGGGTGATCCACTGGGCTGATGCATTCCCGGCGGCCACCGCCATGAAAAGGGAAAGGGCAAGGATGGCTTTCATCGGACAGAGAGTCGGTAATAGGTCTTGGGCCCGGCTTGCGGTGTGAACAGGTGGATGATTCCGCTGGTATCGGCCTGATAGGCGCGCGTCGTTGCCGAGGCCCCCGCGGGGGTGAACTCCGCGGTGTTCCAGTGCTGCAGGTCCGTGCTGCTTTCCAGCCCGTAGATCCGGCCGTAAAGCGCGTAGAACTCCAGCCTCGCGCCGGAGGGGGTGATCTCCTTGATTTCCAGACTCAGCCTCGATTGGGGATCGCCTGCGCCGGTCCCGGCGAGGTATTCGTTCCAGTTGCTCACGCCATCGCGGTCCAGATCGCCGTTGCGGTCCACCAGCGACAAGTCCCAGCCGTCCAGGCCGGGAAGATTGCCGGCCTCGTAAAGTTGGGATTCCTCCCAAGCGTCCGGCAGTCCATCGCCGTCGCTGTCCACCCCGAGTGTGAGGTCAAGCCGCCGCCGGTCCGCCGCACTGCCGACCTTGGCCGTGGTTTTCATCTCAATCGGCTGGTAGAGCAGGCCGTTCACACTGACCGAGAGCGAGTAGTCACTGCCGGTTTTCAATGCCGCGGAGCTGTAGGCGCTGGTGGCCGCGCGGAACATGTCGATGCGCATCCGCAACTGGTAGCCGCCGCCGGAGGCAGTCATGGACTGCCTGAGAACCTCCCGCCCATTCTGATAGAGGATCACCGAGCATCCTTCCGCCGGCAGGCGCTGGCCGTATGAGTCCTTTACATCGCCGAAGACCGTGTAGAAAGGAGCTGGTGGGAATGCATGCAGCGGAGCCGCTAACAAGAACAGCGGCAGGATCCCGGACGCAATGCGCGCCGGTCCGCGGCTGGGGTGCTGGAAACGCATGTGAGGCTTGAAACTCATTTTTGAGGTTTTCCAATTCATCAGACGTCGGATTTTAGTCAAACCCAATTAATGATGCTGCAAAATTGACTGGTTCGGCCGGGTCGTTGGCCAAGTGTGCCAGCGCTTCCAAGATGCGAGGCAACCGGGCGGCCGATACCGGCGCTGCTGCGGATCAACCCGCGATCACGAATTTCGGATCGTAATAGGAGAGGGCCTGGATTTCCCCGTCGGCGTTCTCATACAAGATGACCACATAATTGCCGGGGGAATCCGGCGAGATGTTGCCGATGGTCCTGTCTCCGATGCGGATCATGATTTCGCCGCGGGTGCGCCCGAGTCCGACCGCGGCGGTCTTGAGGCGCCTGGCAAACGCGCGCTCCGGCTGATCGCGGCCCTCCACGACCAGATCGACCGCGGTTTCCTCGGCGCGGCAGACCGACACGAGCGACACGCCAAAGCCGCGCTCGACGTCCTGTTGCTTGAGGCGCAGCAGCTTGACCGCCCACACCGGCGGATCGTCCTCCTTCTTCGGTGGAACGCGTTCGGCGAAGGCGATCAGGGTGAGCGTCTCGCCCATGCCGAGGCGGACGCCCGTCCTGCCGGTCTGGACACCCTCCTTGCGCACCTCGATCTCCAAGTCGCCGGCTTTAACGCCGTAACCGCCGGTGGTTTGGCCGAGCGCGTAGCCATCCGGGTAGAGGTTGCGGCCGTTCACGATGAATGTGGCCTTGCCGGTGCCGGGTGAAACGGCGTTGACGATGCGCACGAAGCCGACTTCCGGACGTTCCCGGTTCTGTGCGGAGAGCATGCCGGTGGCGGCCAGCAGCACGGCGAGGATGTTAGAAATCGTTTTCATGGAGGATGCGGAGTCGGAATTTCGAGGGATCGGGCTCGCCGTTGGGATCGCGTTTCCCGGGATCGGCGAAGACAGTGAAGACCTTGCGCACTTCCGCGAGCACCTCTGGCGTGGCGGAAATCGAGGCGGCGGGAGCGACGGACTGCCCGATCACCCAGACGCGGAAATTCCGTGAGCGCACGGTGGAGGCCTCGAAGACGCGGGCGAAGGTTTCCTCGGCGGCGGAGTCGGTCCATTGCAGCAGCGGATAGCTGCTGCCGGTGAATCCGCTGAACAAGCGCTCGTTTCCAAACACGCGCGTGCCGTTCTGCTCACGGGCATTGGCCAGCTCGCCGGTGCCCGCATAGGGGCGCGTGCGGATGATCGCATCGGCAATGCGGCCGGAAACCGCCGTGATGTCCGGCAGGCTCGATCCAGTCAACTTCTGCACCCGCGGGTGGCGGCGGCCGGCGGCCTGGTCGTGCGAGTCATTGATGAAGCGCCGCATTTCCGGGTCCTGTTCCAAGCGGCCGGCGATCATCATCCGCAGCGCCTCGCGGGTGGCGGTGTTGAGGTTCACGTGGCCCTCGATTTCCACCAGCGGCCCCTCGCGCCCGTCGGCATCATCGGCACGCGGGCGGCCGGCATGGAACAGGTCGAGCAAATGCGCCGCGCGCAGACCGGGCACATCGAAGCGCGGGTGTTCGGGGCGGCCGATGCGCAGCGTGTTGCCACCGCCGTGCTGGTTGCTGGCCGCACTGGAAGCAAGCACATCGCCCCACGGGTATCCGGCGCGGTTGCTGGTGGAGCTGCGCACGCTCCACATCAACGGATCGTAAGCGCGGCCGAGTTCGGTAACGCTGAGAAAGCGCCCGAGGTTGGACAGCCGCGTGGGTGCCTCCTCGCGGCCGAGCGACAGGTCGGGCAGTTGGTTGTAGAAGCGCGGATCGTCCGGGTTGATGCGGTGATCGTCCGAGAAGGCACCGGCGGTCATTCCGGCCAGGCCATATATGTTGCTGCTGCCGAACGGCGAGTCGTGTCCGCCATCCGGCCACTCGGAGGGCAGCACGCGGCCATAGACGAGATTGTGACGGGAGGAGCTGGTGTAAACCGATCCCTCGCGGATGTTGCGGCGGTTCGGGCTGAAGTTCTGCGGGTAGATGTTCGCATCCTGCGGCGCGGAAAGATAATATGACATGCGCGGATCGCCCATGTTGTTGATGAATTCGGCACCTGCATTGTAGGAGTGCCCGGGAATGGTGGTGCGCAGCTTCTGGCGGGACTGGTTCTTGGTGTCGCTTGGGTAAAACAGGGAGATGTCGTTGCGGTGGATGCCGCCGCGGCTTTGATCGGCGATTTTACCGTTCCAGCGCATCCGGTATCCGGATCCACGGGAGGCATAACTCTCGCCGGACAGCATCAACGGGCTCGCGATCCATTCGTCCTCGGCGACTGCGTCGAGGCTGTAGGTCACCGTGCCGCAGTTGAAAACCCGGTATTCGTTCGGTTGCAGATTCACGGCAAGGGGGGGGAGCCAGAAATATCCATCGCTTTCGACCAGCTTCGGGTCGGCGTGTGTCATGTCACCGAGACTGATCATGTTCGGGTTCGGCGGGATCTGGAATTGATATTTCGTTTCGTAGCTCACCTGCGCCTCGCCGCTCACCGGCACATTGTTCATGTTCCAGAGTTCCACGTAGATGGTGGCGGAGAGCACGAGGAACTTGCGGCCGTTCTCGGTGCGGATGGTTTCCCAACGGGTCTTGAGCAGGTATTCACTCACCAATGGATAACCGTCGACGCCGCGATGGCCGTCGCCGATGCTGGCGTCGTTGTCGGCATCGGCATAATCGAGCGCGTTGGCGGCGAGGGTCTTGAAGTAATCATCGGGGAAGCCGCCCTTGCGTTTTTCAAAGTCGGGCAGGGCGCGTTTGATCAGGCCGGCCATTTCGGCGACGGCGGAGTCGCGGTCTGCGGCGAGCAGGCGGTTGAGGTTGAGTTTCGGTTTGCCTGCGGCGGCGGGGTCGATGCCGGCGGCGTGGGGGATGAGCGGTCGTTCGAGGTATGGCCGGTGGTTGGTGGCGAGCCCGCGTTCCACGGCGCGGGCCATGGGGTCGGTGAGGTCGCCGGTGAAGCCGCCATCGGCGGAAGCGGCGGTCAGGCGTTCGAGCGGCGGCCGGATTCCGGCGGCGGCAAGTTGCGAATCCGGAGAAACGAGCAAATTACGGTTTTTCAGCAGCGTTTTGCCGAGTTCACCCTGTGCGTTGTCGGTGGCGGCGGGATCGAGGGCGAAGAGCGCGATTGAATCGAGCGCCGGTTCGTCGTCGGCTTCGGCTTGGTTGTTGAGTCCGGGGGCAGGGAACGGCCATGGGGAGTGCGCATGGCCACCGTTTTCACCTTTGTCGTTACCGGCGATGGCGGGATCGACGCGTCCTTGCAGGTCTTCCACCCAGTAGGCGTAGCGGGCGACGACACGGCCTTTGCCGTCGCGCACGGGGAGCCAGGCGGCGCGCGCCTTGTCGAGCCATGGCAGGGTGGTGAAATCGATACGCTCGCCGTCATTACCGGTGAGGCCGCCTATTTCCGGTGCGGCCAACGGGGCATCGTCCGGTCGTTTGGTGGCACTGAAGAGCGGGATGTAGCGGAAATTGAAGCCAGCGGCCGTGCCGGTGGTTTCCTTGCCGCGGGCGATGAAGAGATGCGGCGCGGACTCCATTCCCTGGGTGCTTGGGTTTTGCAGGCTGGACTGGATGACGATGAAATCGTCGTTGGCGGTTTCCGCGTTGAGAACGCCGCGGAGGTCCTCAAGTCCGGCGCGGGCGGCGAGTTCGGCGCGTTCGCGGTCTACGAAGGAGCGCGCGGTGTTGCGTTCGATGCCCACCACGAGCAGCGCGCCCACCGCGAGGATGAGGAGCGCGCCAGCGACCACCAGCACGGCCGGCAGGGCGAATCCGCGATGTTTGTTAGAAAGATTCATCATTTCCAAAGCGGATCATGGCTCTGTAGGTTTCAAGATAACGGTTGCGCGCGGCCTCGGCGGGGGTCCCGAGCTGTGGGTTGCCGCCGTCCCAATCAGCGGATGTGCGCAGCCGCCCGGCGAGTTCGCGGCGGACGATTGCGATTTTCACATCGATGGCCTCCGGGCCTTGGGTGTCATTGCGCGTCCACTCGCGCCATTGGCCGTTGGCATCGCGCGCGATCGGGCGCACCTCGAAGGCCGCCACGTTGAAGGCGACGGGTTCGTCGAGCGTGTCATCGGGCTGGAACAGGGATGATATGTCATCATTTCCCAGAGCCGCGAAGGTATCCATGCTTTCACGGAATCCGCGCATCAGGCAGCGCACGGTCTTGCCACCGATCTCGAGGTCCTTGATGTAATAATGGATGGCGCACAGGTCGCCGATCCGGCCATTCCTCGATTGCGCCGCGGCGGGTTGGAGGCTGGGGAATCCGAGCCTCGCGGCGGGCCAGGCGGTGCCTGTGTTTTCGATCGGGCCGTCCTTGTGGAAGCTCGCGGTGGCGAGATCGGAAGTGAGCTGGCTGATGAGCGCGCGGGCTTCACGCTCGGTGGCCACCCCGCCGCCGACGCGCTCGTAGCCCTCGCCGGAAGTGCCGAGCAAGGCGGCCGCCGCGAGCAGCACGATGGAACCGACCACCACGGAGGCGAGCAGTTCGATCAAGGTGAAGCCGGGGCGGCGGGTCATGGGATGCGGGTGTGGAAATCGAGCTTGTTGCGCCGTGCTGCGGAGGCGGAGGCCGGATATTCGATGGAAATCCGGGCGTCGAGCATGGGCGTGGTGCCGGGTGACACGTTTCCGGAGGTGGCCGCGAGCACGGCGATGTAGCGTGCCGGCCGGCCATCCAGTTCCTTCAGGCCGCGGTCGCATTGTGTTTTGGAAACCTTGCCCAAGATGCTGCCGTCCGCCGTGAAGGCGAGCGCCCAGACCTCGCCCGCCGGCGGGAATGTCTGGCCGGTGGCGGTGGCGGTGAAATATTGCGGGCGGCCATCGCGTGAGGCCTCAATCTCCCGCATGCAGGCACGGACGATCCAGGTGGCCCGGGTTTCCGCCTGCGCGGAAGAGCCGTTTTTTCCTGCCTCCGCCAGCGCGCCGAAAACCAGCGGCACTGCCACCGCGAGCACGCCCACCGCGATGACTGCCTCGACGAGCGAGCTGCCACGCGAGGCTACGCGACATGGGGTGGAGGATTTCATTCAGTTCGTGCGGTAGGGCCGGGCGATCACGCGGCCGATCTTGAGGCGGTTTTCAGCGACGCCGGACGCTTCGCCGCGCCGGACGGGCATCGCGACACCATTGCGATAGCCACCCTCGGCGATCCGGAGCTGGACGGGGCTGGAGCCCTCGGGAAAACGCAGCCCGCCGCGTGGATTGAAGCTGAGCGCGTGGACTTTCACGGTGCGGGCATTGGCCCCGGAGCCGTAGCGGATCCGCAGTTCGGGGGCATCGATTGGATTCGGCAGTGGTCCATTGGATTGCCCGTTGTCCTCGCCGGCGGCCAGCACCACGCCGATGTCCAGAACCCGCCAGCGGTTCAGCTGCACGGCAGGCATTTCACCGGTGCTGTCTTCCGGCCAATCATCCACCTTGAACAATCCAAGGCGGCAGCGGTTGTCGCTGGTCGGCAGGTCGCCGGGCTCGGCGATGGCCAGAATGACATGCGAGCGGGTGGTGATGGCCGTGGTGCGCGCCTGCTCGATCAGGCCGGTCACGGTATCGGTGGCCGCGCGGCGCGCCTGGGCAGCGGTGTCGCCGAGCAATCTGACCCCCGCCACCAGCAGGATGCCGGTGACTGCGATCACGGCGAGCATTTCCACCAAGGTGAATGCGCGTCTGCCGATGCCGGGATGCCAACGTTGGGGGAAAATCACGATTCGTTCATGTCATTTGGAGTCTCCGGCCTGCAAGCATCGTGCCAACACGAAGTAAACACAGCGCCGAATTTGCATCCATATCCCGCGCCGTCAACAACCGGCAGCGGTGAAAGTATCGTCACCATGGGCGGAAAACCTGGGCCGGGAATTCGCAAGCAGCTCATCTTCTGCGGGGAGTATCGCGCTCGCGGCCGCCGCCGAGGATTCCTTCGAGCAATTGATTGACCTCGCGCACCGTGCGGCTGCCTTCCTCGATGATTTTCACGCCTTTATCGAGCGCCTGTTGGGGATCGTCTCCGAGCACGGCACGGGAAAACTTGAGCACTTTTTCCCCGCCGCTGCCGGGGAGGGTTTCGAGCAGCCGCAGTCCGGCGGCGGTGATCATGCGGTCACTGAGGTCCTCGCGCGGCTTTTCGAGTGTGCCGGTCACGCGCATCGGTGCCCATAACATCCCGCGAGTTCCGGGCGTGAACACATGGGTTTCCGCGCCGGGCACGGCCGCAAGCGTGCCGGGCGCCACGCCCAGCATGAAATCGCCGGCCAGCTGTCGCTCGCGGATGCTCAGGCGGCCTTCCAGCCGGACCTGGCTCTCGCTTGCCAAGACGATGTTTTCGAAAACCAGTGCGCCATCCTGCCAGCGCCAGTCGGCCTGTGCCTCACTGAGCACCAATGTGCGGAAGCGGCTGGTGTCCAGGTATGCGGCCAGGATATCGAGCACTGGCAGGGCGGTCAGCACGCCATTTTCCATGGCCATGCGGCCCTTGGCGGTGGTTTGCCCACTGCGGCTTTGCACGACGAAATCCGAGCTGAGCTGGCCGCTGAGCCGGCGCGCCCAGTCTTCATTCATCAACTCGCCGCATTTCACGCCAGACAGCTCTCCATCCAGCGTCAGGCGCTGCGTGACGCGGTCCCACTCGCCATCCGCCACCACCCGCGCGGCTGTCCATGCGCCGGCCTCCAGTGCTGTGAGGAAAACCCCTTGCGGCTGCACGTGTATCCGCGCCCGCTGCAATCTCAGCTCCGGCAAACTTTCCTGTGGAAACGCCAGCGTGCCCCCGGAAAGCACCGCGCGGTAGGAATCCGGCCCACCCGCTTTTTCCACATCAAGCCGCATCCCCTTGGCCGCCAGCGGCCCCTGATCGGTGAGCGCCTCCAGCGAAATTTCCTCCAGCGCCAGGCCATTTGCCTCCACCTTGCGGGGCAGCCAGCCGCGACTCTCCGCCTCATCCCTGGCGGCGGCCGGCTGGGCTGGTGGCGCCTGGCTGTCCTGCCGGCCGCGAGTGTCCATCTGGAGTGTGAGCCGCCGCGCGCGTGAATTCCGGAGTTCCCACACCCCGCGCCGCACGCCGCCGAGTGCCAATTCCGTATGCAATGCCTCGACCCGGAGTTGGCGGATCGCGCCTTGTCCCGTGGCGGCGAATGAATCGGCTTCCACCGAAAATCCATCCCAGCGCAATGGCGAAAAGCCGCCATCCACGCCGGCTGCGGTGCTGGCTTTGTCCGACAAAAACTGCCGGAAGGCATCGCTGCGCAGGTAATTCCGCACCGCCATGAAAACGACCGCCGCCGCCACCAAGCCCACGGCGATCAAGCCTGCGGACATCATTGCCAACCGCCCGCCACTCCGGCCCCTTCGCCTGCGCTCCCTTCGGTTCATCCGCATACTTTAACGCCGCCCGCACGCTCCGCAAGCCTGCGCAAGCGCCCCTGGTCAAGCACCCGAGTGTCGCCGCACCACGCGTGGCGTGATGCCGGTGAAGATTTCCCACGCGATGGTGCCGGCCTTTTCCGCCACTTCGGCCACCGGAATGTTCGGGCCGAACATTTCCACCTCGTCGCCTTCCCGCACTTCGGGCACGGCGGTCACATCCACCATCACCTGGTCCATCGTCACCCGGCCGAGGATCGGGCAGCGCCGGCCGCGGATGAAAACCTCCGCGCCCCGGCCCGAGACATGCCGCGGGTAGCCATCACCGTAGCCGATGCCCACCGTGGCCACCCGCGTCGGCGCGGCGGTCACGTATTCGCGGCCGTAGGAAATGCCATGGCCCGCCGGCAAGGTGCGCGTGAGCGTGATGCGTGATTTCAGCACCATCACCGTGGCGAGCCGCGATTGGAAATCCGGCAGTGGCGAAACACCATACAACATCAGCCCCGGCCGGGCGAGATTGCACAAATCGCGGTCGTAGCCAAGCAGCCCCGCGCTGTTGAGCAAATGCCGCCACTTGAAACGAGCCGGACCACCAAGCAAACCGATGGTTTTCCGGAACACCGCGATCTGACGCCGGGTGAACTCCTCGTCCTCGTCCGCCGACGGGCAATGCGAACCGATGCCCTCGATATCCAAATGCGCCATCCGTTCCAACGCCGTCATCGCCTGCGGCAACTCCTCCGCCACGAAGCCGCCGCGCCCCATACCCGTATCCACCGCCAGATGCACCTTCTGGCGCACACCGGCCGCCGCCGCCAACCGGTCGAAATGCTCCGCCTCCGAGAGCGAGGAAACGCAGGGCGTCCAGCCGCGCGCCACGATCTCCCCGCGCTCCGCCTCCCAGGTCGGCCCTAACAGATAAACCGGCGTCTCCACGCCCGCCGCGCGGATGCGGCGCGCCTCGCCCACGTTCGCCACGCCGAAAAACGCGATCTCACGCGCGGCCAGCAGCCGCGCGATTTCCTCCAACCCGTGCCCGTAGGCCCCCGCCTTCACCACCACCATCAGGTCACAGCCGGCGGCCTCGCGCGCCACGCGCAGGTTCGCCGCCAGCGCCGCCAGATCAATCTCCGCCCACGCCCGCGGCGGGGATTTGGAAAACATGTCGTCCACAGCCGCGACGCTGCATGATACCCAAAACGCTGGCAAGACCACGTGTTTTTTCAGCCCAAACACGCCAAGCCCGCCAAGGAAACAAGCCACGAACACGGTTCGATCTGATTGACGGTCTTGACGCCCTTGAGGGCTTCCAAGGCCACGCGGGCCTTGCACTCGGCACTGTGTGTTCTTCTCTTTTGTTTCATCGCTTCGGTGGTGGTTTTACCACCCCCTGCAACCCTCACATGATAGCTTGCGCCCCTCATCCGCTTTCCAACTGCGGATTCGAGGTTGATAGGAAAATGAACCACGGATAAACATGGAGCGTCACAAGTCCGCTCTCGATGAGGGGGAGCAGCGGAGCGGCTGCGCCTCCCGTTGCTCCCTGCTCGACTCAAATCGTCCGGCCAGTCAGTCGCCGGTCTTGTGACTGGCCTTGTCGCCGCTGGCGGGGTTCCGGATCGTGGCCCAGAAGAGGCCACCGGCGGGGACGGTGACGGGAAGCTGGAGGCGGGTGCCATGGTGGAGCGGGTGTTCGGCTTCCGCTCCGCCCATGGGGGCCACGCGGGCGCGCCCCTCGAGCCCGGTGTAGTAGAGATCGAGATCGAGCGTGCGGGAGATCTCCCGGTCGAGCGGGTTGAAAACGACGAGCATGCCCTTGGTTTCGAGCTTCGGGTTGACGTGGAGCATCCAGTCGAGGTCGCGGCCGTCGGCGCGGCGGCCGTGGACCATGTCGCTTTCAAGAATCTCGCGGTGTTGTTTGAACCAATCGACCCACTGTTTCACCACCGCCTTGGTGGCCGGGGTGTCGAACAGCCTGGGTCCGCGGTAGCAGGCCTGCACGCCCATGGCGAGGTTCGAGGCGAGCATCCGGCCGTAGTGGTCGCGGTGCAGGTCGAGCGGCTCGATGGTGGCCGCCGCGCCACCGCCGTGGTATTGGGCGAGCGGCACGAACATCCATCCCATCGACGGGGATTTGTCCCAGCTTCCGTCGAAGATGTTCTGGCGGGTGTGGATCACCTGGTGGGCGCGCGGCAGCGACCAGTTGACTTCGCGGTAGCCCATGCCGGTCTTGTTGGATCCACTAAGGAAATAGTAATCCGGCACATTGAGGTAAATGCCCTCGGCGCGGCACCATTGATAGAAGTCGCGGATGATCCGCCACTGCGCCCATTGTGAGTCTTCCGCGCCCTTCTGCAGCGGCGGGCGCGCGGTGACGTCCACATCGCCGGGGTAGGAGCCGTCGTGCTCGAAGGCCGCGAAACCGGTGCGGCGGTGGAAATGATACAATTTCCGGAAATATTCCCGCCCCCATTCGCTGGTGAGCGCCGGACAGGAACCGTGGGTCGGTTTCCCGCCAGGCGGGCTGACAATGTCATTGCCGCCGCCGATGCGGCGCGAGGAAAGCAGCGAGTAGGATCCGATGTCGATGCCTTTCGAACGCGCGTGATCGGCCACGCCCTTCCAGGTGTCGAGGAAGGCGGGGTCGTCATTCTCGATGTTGAAGCCGCTGCCGAAGGACAGGATGATCATTTCAAAGCCGACTTCCGCGGCGTGGTCGATTGCCTGCCGCACCGCTTCGGGACGCGAGTCGAGCAGGTGGTGCATCAGCGGGTTTTCGGTGGTCCATGGGGCAATGGTGCGATACATCCGTTTGAGTGCCAGCCCGCGGCGGGTGCGGCAGGTGCTGTCGTGGACCAGCTGGAACGTGCGCTGGCTTTCGAAGGCGGCACCGGGTGCGATGTCCTGTGCCGGCCCGCGGTCGGGTGAAACGACGAGCAGGGTCGGCTGGTCGCGGTTGTAGTTGACGATGCTGGTGTATTGCGGGTCCGGGTGCCAATGGATGGCGTGGCGGTTGGCCTGCGTGTGGTTGAAGCCGCCGAAGGCGAAGTCGGTCTCGACGTGGAGGGTCTGGGGCAGCGGCTGGGCGACGCCGGGGCGGGTTTCGACCGGGCTGTCCTCCTCGGCCACGGCGAGGATCTCGCTGGAGAAGCGATCCACGGTGATTGTCGTATCTCCGCCGTTGTGGATCGTGATCCATTTGCAGAAAACGGGAACGCCGTCGTAGAGTTCATAATGGACGGTGAGGGTGATGGGCGGGGGGTGGGGAAGGGGTGATGTTGGATTGGCCTCGCCGGGTGGTCCGTAAGCCGCGAAGGATTCGATCCGCAGGCGGCCGGGCTCACCGGGTGGGCTGGCGTGGTCCGTGGCACCGCCGGATTTGCCGAGCTTGCCGAGACGCACCAGGGCCGGGTCGCCGAGGCCCGGGGGGAGGCTTGCCTGATGATAGGTTTTCCATTTTCCCGCGTGCAATGCCTCGCAGAACACCGCACTGTTCTCGATGCGCAGGCGCATGGTGGTGGCGGTCTCGAGCGAGGGCTCGCCCTTGCCGAGGTTGAAATGCTCGCGCGAGCCGTCGAAACACGAGAACGCCGGCTTGTTCTCCGCATCGAATCCGCTGGAGCCGAGGTTGAGCTTGATGGTGTGGCCGTTTTTCCAAACCAAGGCGATGCCGGGGCCCCAGGACGCGCTGCGGTCGGTGCCGGGGTCGATGCGGGTCTCGACCAGCCGCACTCCGGGCGGCAGCGACCGCTCGACAAATGCGTGGGTGTGCGCCGGCGTGAAAATCTCGCCTGCCTTGCCTTCGTTCGCCACCGAGCTTCGTTGATGCGCGGTGGTGACCCGTGCGGTCCAGCCGCCGGGCAGCGCGGTGGCACCGTCGAAGCGGGTTTCCAGCATCCTTTCCCGACCGGCCTCGCTGGCGAGGGAAGCGGACGGCCCGGCTTGCGGCGCGGCTTGCGGCGAGGGCATGCGGTAGTGCATTTGCAGGTGTATGCCCTTCGGCGGCCAGGTGGCGTCGGGCGCGTGATGGCGCACGCGCTTCCAGGCGAAACGTTCGCGCGGTTCGCCGATATGGAATCCGGTAAATTGAAATGACGCCGGATTGGCCTGCATTGTGCCCAACCATTCCGGCAGGAGAAACGCATGGTTTGGCTGGCCGACGAGTCCGCCGACCGGATAAGTCGTGCCATCAACGGTGACTTCCGCTTCCGGTCGGACCGCGCGGATCACGGCATGGCCGGTGACCTGGTGGTCGAGCCCGACGGTCGCGGCATTGGGTGAGAGCCGGAAGGTGCGCCGGACCAATCCGTTTTCGAGCACCAACTCGTCCGGGTGATCGGTGCGGAACACGCCCGCCTTGAAGGCGGATGAATCAAGCAGCCAGTCGCCGGCAAGACCTCGCTGCGGGGCGGGCGGAAGGTCGCGCGGATCCGCAGCGTGGCTTTGTGCCGTCATGCTGCAGGTCGCGATGACCGCCGCGGTGGTCAATGAAAGGAAACGACCTTTGCGCATGAATCGCGGCGAATGGCTGGATTGTCGTGTCATTTTTGTCTCTTTCCGGCAGGGCTCCCCGAAGTGCCGACATCGGAAGCCCGTTGATGAAACAGTCTTTTTCGGGGAGGCTGCAAAAGTGCGGCGTGCCGCTGGATTTCCTTTGTGCCTTGTCGATCCGAGGTCATTGGTGAAAGCTCATATGGGGTTCATGAATTCGATCGGCAATTCGGATTTTCCATCTGTGGCCAGATCGGCCAGCGCCTCGCCGTAGGCGCTTGAAAACTTGAAGCCACCGCCGTTGCAGGCCGCGATGAAGCTCACGTGTTTCACGCCGGGCAGCGGGCCGAGCCAAGGGCCACCCCAAGTGTACATGCAGACCTTGAAGGCCAGCGTCGTCCCATTTGCAGAGGACAGGTGTTTGGCGAGATGGTCGCGCACGAGCTTCTCGTCGCTGGCGTTCGGTGTCCGATCCATCCTGTCCGGAGCGGTCGGGTCGCCGCGCCAATGCTTCGCCACCTTGACTCCGGGAAAGTCCGGCAGTTCGGGGAATCCATAGTAAGCCCCGTGGCCCCAGATCGGGAAATTTTCCACCTTGAAAATTTCCGGCCGCTCGGCTGCAAACCAGCCGAGCGACAAGCGGGTCACCCGCAGGCGGTCGCGGAGATGTGGAATGAGTCTTACATTCCATGCGCCGGCTGCGATCACGAGGTGTTTGGCCCGATAGGTTCCCCGCGAGGTGGTGACGGTGACGCCCGCCTCGTTGCTCGTCCAATCCATGACCACCTCCCGGGCGCGGATGTGGGCACCGTGGCGGAGCGCCACATGGCAGTGGCTGGCGATGGCGAGTTCGCTGCGCAGGAGCCCGCCCTGGTGGTCGAGCAGGGCATTGGTTCCCGCGGGCAGATTGTGAAACTGCGGATAACGATTCGCCAATGCCGAGGCGTCCAGCATCTCGATCCTGGTCCCCGCGCTCGCGGCCTGGGCCGGCGACAGCTGTTTGTTGACGGCCAGTTCCAACCAACCGCACTCGTGGAACATCTGTTGGCCGCTGTCTTTTTCGAGTGCCCGCCAGTTTTCATTCGCCCGGCGGATCAGCGGCTCATAAGGGCCGCCGAGATACGGTGCCACTTTCGTTTGGCGGGAAATCCCACCGCTGCTGCCAAGGGCGTGGGCGAGATCAAATTGCTCGATGCCCAGAACGCTCGCTCCGCGTTTCGCCAGCTGATAGATACATGCCGAGCCCATCGCACCCAAGCCCAGCACGATGCAGTCGTAGCGGAGTCGCGCCGGTGCCGGGTTGGCGGCCTCGGCGGCCATGGTGGTCGACAAACCATCCGTCAGCACGCCAAGGGTGGCAACCGAGCCAAGCTTGAGGAAATCGCGGCGGACAAGTGCGGGTTTTATGGCCATGGGTTGGGCTACTGACATTTCGCGATCGCCTGCTCAAAGTCGGCAATCACATCTTCCGGCTCCTCGAGGCCGATAGAAACCCGGGTGTAACGCGCGGGTATACCGATGGCCTTGTCCTCCTTGCGCTGCATGACCCGGGTCACCGGATCGCCCAGGCTGGTTTGGTTCACCATCAATTTGACGTGCTTGCCCAGGCCTTGGTGCACGGCATCGTTCCTCCACTCGATGCCCAGCATGCCGCCGAAGCCCCTCGCGGGGCCGGATTCCGCCCGCGGATTCCAAGACGGCAGTCCCCCATAGCGCACCCGCGCCACCGCCGGATGCGACTGGAGAAACCCGGCCACGATGCCGGCAGAATGGCAGTGCTGGCGCATCCGCAAGGGGAGGGTCTTCACGCCCTGCGTGACGAGGAAGGCATCCATGGGCCGGAGCAGGCCACCAAGCCAGTTCTGCGCATGGGAAATCCTGCCGACCAGTTCCTTGCGGCCCGAAACCACCCCGCCCATGGCATTGCCGTGGCCGCCGATGTATTTTGTGACGCTGTGAATCACCAGGTCGGCACCGAGGCGGAACGGTTGCAGCAGGTAAGGGGTGAGCCAGGTGTTGTCCACGATCACGGTGGCTCCCGCCGCCTTGGCGACCTTGATCAAGGCAGGCGTGTCCAGGATCTCCATCGTCGGGTTCACATAGGGTTCGAAGTGAACGAATTTCGCGGGTTTGGCCTGCAGGGATTTCGCCAGATTTCCGGGGTCGTTCAAATCGACGAAGCCGACCTCGATGCCCCACTCCGGCAGATAATCGCGGAACAGGGCCATCACCCAGTCGTAGTTGCAGCGGTGGGCCACCACTCGATCGCCCGGCTTGAGCAAGGCCATGTAGGTTTGGGAAATGACGGCCATGCCGCAGGGACCGCCCATGGCGGCCTCGGTGCCCTCCATTTCCATGATCTTGCGCAGGAGCGGGGCCACCGTCGGGTTGTTGAGATTACCCGGACGCTGGTAGCCGGGGGCGGCCTTGTCCTGGCTGATCGGGGTGACTTGGAACCCTGCCTGCTCGCCGTGGTGGATGAGCTGCGAGCCGAATTTCCGACCTGAGTCCGACTTGAAATTCGCGTCGGGCAGCTCACTCATGGTCGGATTGCCCGCCGGGGAGGCCGCGGTGGAGGTGACCGGGACCGCCGCGCCGGCACCGAGAAGCGATGTGACTTTGAGGAATTCGCGTTTGTTCAAGTTGTCCATGCCTGGCGGTGGGTCTTGTTGATGTTGCGGGCATCGTGGATTGCCCGGCCGTTGGTGGATGTTATTGCTTTCCCCGGCCTTTCTGTGATGGGTCTGCAAGTGTCATGATGGTCAGTGAGTGCGGTGGCAGGGTGGTGGTGGTGTTTTGGAAAAGCAGTTCGGCTTGGCGCTGCGCGAAGCGGTCCGGTTGCGCGATGTCGTTGAAGGCACCCGCTTGCTCCAGCAGATAAGGATGGATCGTGGTGCCGTCCTGTGCCCCGGAGCAGGAAATCAGGATGCCGAAATGCTCGAGGTAACCGCCGAAGATCATCCGGTCATAGGCGCTGGCAGCACCGTCCGCCGTCACGGCGACCCTCGCCGGCGGCGGGGTGTCGTCCGCGTTGGCCACGCCAGCGGTTGCCAGCAGCACCGCAGCGAGGATCCGGCAAGGGGGGTGATGGCTCATGCCGGATCCAACCAGATATTTACTTCACCACCGCCTCGAGCACGCCGCCGAGGTCCAGCCAGTCGTTGATCTCGACTGCGGTGCTTTGGCCGCCGATGCCATCCGGCCGTGTGATCTTCGGCGCGAGTGACTTGCCCGGCACGGTGTAGATCAACGGAATGTCACCGTCCTTCTGCCACAGGGTGAAGCGGTTCTTGAAGCTGTTGGCCAGCGCGGCCATCTCGGGGCCGAAGTTGGCACCCTGGTCGCCGGCCACCATCGTCTCGCCGGTGAGAAACACGACGCCGCTGAGCGCCGCGGGGGTGAAGCAGTGGACATACACATTGTAGATCCAGGTCGCCTCGGAGTCTCCGACCTGCGGATCGGGCGAGGGATAACTTCCCCACGCACTGCCATCCGGCACCGCCCGGGTTTTCATCATCGTCGGGATATATTCATTCCAATACGTTTTCCACTCCCCGATGTAGCGCCGCACATTGGCGAGATAGTGGGGGTTGTCGAAATACTGGCTGCCGACCGATTTGTAGTCGTCCATCAGGCTCGGCGCCTCCTTGAGAAAATTCGGGGCGATCCAGTTCTTCAGCGCCGCATCCCTTCTGCACTGCATGAAGATGATGCCGACCGGGCGTCCGGTTTTGGCGGCGAGTTGGTGGCCGAGTGCGGCAGCCGGTCCTTCCGCTTCTTTCCAGTAGGCGGCCAGGCGGTTGCTCAATATGCCATCATTGTCGAGATATCGCGGGGTGCGCGAGGTGCAGATGCTGAAGCGGCTGGGGTTGTTGCTGCGGTCGCGGTTCGATTGGTTCGCGAGCATGCGGACGATCTGGCCGGACGGCTTGACCTCCGGCAGCTTGAACTTGCCGGGCGGCGCGGCGACATACCAGACGTCGCCGAACACGATGCCTTGGATCGTCCGCTCATGCACCATTTCGCCATCGATGGTGAAATGGACCTTCAGTGTGTGCGGTTTCGGCCCCGCCTCCATCGGCGGCAGGGTGACCTTCCACTCCGCCATCTCAGGCGTCACTTCAATGACCTGCTTGGTGGCTGCAGGACCGGCTTCCGGTCCGAACTCGAAGTGCACCTTGCATTCACCTTGCTCCGGACTGCCCTGCCATTCCCCGTGCTGCCGGGTCGAGCCCCAGATGGTGACCGGCTGGCCGGCCTGGAACACCGCGTCGTCGCGGAACTGCACGCCCAAGAGCGGCATCTTGCGGTATTCGTAAGTCTTGCCGACGGTGCTGGGATCGATGGTTTCTCCTGCGATCTTCAACTTCTCGTCCGACCAGGTCTCGCTGGTGACCATTTTGTGGTCGAAATGGATGAACGGAGTCATCGGCAGCAGCGCTTTGTTGTAAAGATTCGGGGCGAAGCCAATTCCGCCGGTGCCATAGGAAATGCCGCGCGGCTGTTTGACACCGGGAGAGGACACGATGGCCTTTTCCCCATCGATTTTCAGGCTGGCCGGATGCCAGACCCGGTCCTCGCCAGCCAGATAGAAGAGTTTCACTTGGTCATCGCCGTTCGCGATGATCTTGGGATCGGCGAATCCGGTGGCGCCTTCAACAGGCTCACCGCTGGCGTTCTTGCCGGTGGCATGGCTGCCGGTTTCTGCGACCACGAGGCCACCCATGGCATGATCGAACTCGACGATCACTTGGTCGCCCACAACGGTGTAGGACTTGAACATCGGCCCTTCGGTGACGACGTCCTTGCCGTATTGGTTTTTGAGCGCATGCAGGGCCAGCCGCTGGCCGGGGACCGCCTTGTGGCGGTAGTGGATGGCACCCTGGATATCGATCTGGCTGGCCATTCCGGCATGCGGGATGTCGCGGGCCAACCAGGTGCCGAGCCGCATTTCAGCGGTGCCGTCGATGCTCGGTGTGCCGTCGAATGCGCCATTTCCCGGTGAGTAGAATTGATGGAAATAGACCGGCAGCTCCGGCTTGTTCCAGACAAGCCGCCAGCCGCGCACCAGGCTGTGCAGGTTGTTGTAGTATGGCAGTCCTTCGCCCATGTTGGCGTAGCCTTGGTTCCAGATCGCGCCACGGATGGCATAGGGGACCACCGGGCTGAGCCGGCCGTTGAACATCCAGCTGGCGTCGCGGTTGCCGCTCAGGTTTCCGGGAACCGGGGCGCTGATTTCCTTCGTCTCGCCGCCCGACGCGATCGCCGCCTCGCTGGCCGCGATCTGGTTTTCAAGCGATTGGTAAAAGGCATCCCACGCCTGCTTGTGTTCCGGGGTGGTCGGGTCGGTCTGCAGGCAGCGCAGGTGGATCGCCTTGCTGTAGTCATCGGTGGCACTGGCGAAGCCCTCGCGCGGCACCCAGGCCTGGATCGCGGTCTGGCTGAACGAGCAGTTGAGGATGCCGATCGGGACGTTCAACTCCTTGTAGAGCTTGTGGGCGAAGGCAAAGGCGACGGCGCTGTAATCGCTGTAGTTGCCGTTGTTCCAGGCACCGCTGGCCTTCTGGATCGGGTGCAACTGGGCGGCCACCGAGGAAACCTGGAACTCACGGATCGGTGCCACCTTGCCTGCGGACTCCGCCGTCAGATCCTGTGCCAGCTTGGCTACACTGCTCTTGCCCGCGACCCACTGCATGTTCGACTGGCCGGATGCCATCCAGACTTCGCCGACGAGAATGTTGGTGAGTTTTTCGGTCTTGCCCCCCTGCTCGCGGATCACGAGTTCGGCCGGCTCGAAGCTGGCCTTCAGGTCCTTCAACTCGGCCGTCCACTTGCCGTCCTCGCCCGCGGTGGCGGTGGCCTTCTGCCCGGCGAACTCGACGGCCACCATGGTCCCCGGCTTGCTCCAGCCCCAGACCGGCACGGCCATCCCGCGCTGCAGGACGGCGTGGTCGTGGAACGGAGCGCCGATCTCAATGGCGAGCTGGCGCGGTCCTTCCGGTTCGGCGGCCGAGGCCAGTGGTGTTGGATGGGCAAGGACAATGGCTGCTGCAAAAGCGAGGCCGAGAGTGACGGGTTTCACGGTGGTTGAGTGGGATGGTTTCGGGACGCTGGCCATGGGATTGGAAATCCGCATGGCCGCACATCATATCTTTGCATACGGGGGAGGGCCGTCCGGTCTTCCCATCATTTTTTATGCAGCCTGCCCTGCTACGGGTAGAGGCGGGCCGGTCACGGCCACGTTGCAGGGCAGGCAATCAAGGCCATTGCCAAAATTCGCAAAATATCCCCGGCAATCAAAATTTGATAAGAAAGTTGTGCCACTTCAAGTATTCACCCCGTTATGAACAAACCGCAAAAATACTTGTCCGCCTTGGGCGGCCTCGCACTTCTGGCAACATCCCCGCTTTTTGCCGCGGATTTGCCGGACCCGGATGGGAAACCCGCCGACATGTCGAAACCCGTCCAGGTTTTCCTGATCATGGGCCAGTCCAACACCCTGGAAATGGGCAATGTCACGCCCGAGCTGAATGAGAAATATCCATTTCTCGTGGACGAGGCCGGAAAATACACGGTCCGTCAGGACGTCCGCAATGTGTCGGTGATGGTTGGTCAGGGCGTTTACCGCAACGAGTGGTTGACCATGGAAGGCAAAGGCAAGATCGGCATTGAGATCGGCATCGGACACCAGCTCGGCAACGCGATCGACGCCCCGGTCATGGTCCTCAAGAGCTCGATCGGCAACCGCAGCCTCGGCTGGGACCTGCTGCCACCGGGCACCCCCCGCTACACCCATCAGGGGAAGGAAGAAGCCGGCTACCGCGAGTATGTCGATGGCGACAAGATCCTGCCTTATCAACCGGGCGTTTCAAAAGTCATTGGGACCAAAGGCAGGGACAGGGGCAAGGAGGTGGATCCATGGTATGCAGGCAAGCAGTATGACGACGACGTCGCCAACGCCAAGAAAATCCTCGAAGACCTCGCAACCTACTACCCCGGCGCCACCCAATACGAAGTCGCAGGCATCATCTGGTGGCAGGGCGACAAAGATATGCGCAATGCCGCGCACGCCGCCATGTATGAAAAACACCTCGGTCTGCTGCTTGCCGCCTTGCGCAAGGACTTCAATGCGCCCAAGGCCAAGTTCGTCTGCGCCTCGCTCGGCCAGACCGATGAGACCGACACCGCTTCGGGCCACGGCATCATTCTTCACGCCATGAAGAACTTCGCCGCCAGCAGTGACGACATCGGCTTTGTTTACAGCAAGCCGCTTCTCGATGCTCCCAGCAGCTCGAGCGCCCACTACGGTGGCAACGGCAAGACCTACATGAACGTTGGCCTGGCCCTGGGTGCCAAGATGGTCGAGTTAATGAAGTGAGAATCCAGGCCATGTTTTTCTCCATCCGTGTGCAGGGGCCTCCTGCACACGGATTTTTTTTCCAATTGTTGGGCAGGTGCCCATGAAAACCTGTCTTGCCTATCGGGCGGGAGGGATAAAAACTCCGCCCATGTACACACCAACCATTACACGCCGGCACTTTCTCGGCGCGGCCACGGGTGCTGCGGTCATTCATCCCATGGCGGGGCGGGCCCAGGACGCGCCAACCGCCACCCGCAAGATCAAGATCGGCCTCGTTGGTGCCGGCGGCAGAGGCGCGTGGATCGCCCGCCTGTTCCAAGAACATGGCGGTTATCAATTCCACGCCGTGGCGGACTATTTCCAGCAGGTGGCTGACACGGCCGGCGATGCGCTCGGGGTGGACAAGGCGCGGCGCTTTTCCGGGTTGTCCGGTTATCGCAAGGTGATCGAGAGTGGTGTCGAGGCGGTGGTGCTGGAGGTGCCACCGTATTTCTTTCCCGAAATGGCGGCCGCGGCGGTGGAGGCCGGGCTGCATGTCTTCATGGCCAAACCGGTGGCTGTTGATGTGCCCGGCTGCCTTTCCATCGAAACCTCGGCCGCTGCGGCCACGCGCAAGCAAAAGGTCTTCCTGATCGATTACCAGATGCCCACCGACCCAGTGAATATCGAGGTGGTGAAACGCCTCCACGACCCGGAATTCGGGCCGGTTGTCCACGTCCAGTCCACCGGCGTCTGCGCCGGCTTCAATGATCCGCCGCGCGGGCCGAACCTTGAAAGCCGCCTGCAGGGCTTGATCTGGACCAATGACATCGCGATGGGTTGCGACTACCTCGGAAACTTCGACATCCATGCCATCGACGCGGCGCTGTGGGTCATTGGCGAACGCCCGGTCTCCGCAGCGGGAAGTTCGCGAATCGCCCGGCCCAATCCGCATGGCGACTCACACGACGTGTGTTCGGTGGTCTTTCGCTATGCCAATGGCGTGGTGCACAACCACTTCGGTCAAGGGCTTTCGAACAGCGCGCCGGGTGCCATCCAAGTGATCGCACACGGCCAGAAGGGCCACGGTGTGGTGAATTACGGCAAGGAGGCCTATCTGCACGGGGCCGGAAACTTGAGATTCAAGGGCGGGCAGGTCGAAAACCTCTACAAGCAAGGCGCGGTCCGCAACATCGCCACCTTCCACCAGCAAGTCACCGGCGGCATTTTCACCAACGACACCGTGCGCCGCTCGGTGGACGGCTGCCTCGCCTGCATTCTAGGCCGCGAGGCCGCTGATCGGGGTGTGGAACTGACGATGGAGCAGATCCTCCAGGAAAACCGCAAGCTGGAAGTGAACCTGGAGGGGCTCAAGGCATGAAGGGTAAAACCAATGCGCTGTGTGCCTGCCTGCTTGCCCTTTGGGTCAGGGTCGAGGCCGGTCCGCAGTTTTTTGCCATGGACACCGGGACCCGCGATGCGGCCCACCAGACCGCTCATTCCCAAGTGGCGCTGGTCAAGGAGCTGGGCTTCGACGGCATCGGACCCACCTACACATCCGCCGCCGCCCTGCGCGACATGCTCGCGGAGGCGGACCGCCAGCAATCCAAGGTTTTTGCCGTTTACGAGTCTCTCAAGCTCGACGAGCCCCAGCCGCTAAGCACCCGGATCCAGGATGCCATCGACCAATTGCGTGGTCGTGACGCCATCTTGTGGCTGACAGTCTTGAACAAGGGCATCCAGCCGTCCGATCCTGCGGGTGACGCAGTAGCGGTGGAGGTGTTGCAACAGATCGCAAGACTTGCCGGGACGGCAAAGGTCAAGGTCGCCCTATACCCCCACGCTGGCAGCTGGCTCGAGCGCAGTGAGGATGCCGTGCGTCTCGCCAAGGCAGTCAACCACAAGCACCTGGGTGTGACCTTCAACCTCTGCCATTGGCTCAAGGTGGACGGCAAGGACCTCGAAGCCCGGCTGAAGGAGGCGATGCCTTATCTGATGGTGGTCACCGTCAACGGCGCGGATGCCGGTGGCAACGACTGGGGGCGGCTGATCCAGCCATTGGACAGCGGCGGCTTCGAACTCGCCCAGTTGCTGGCGATTCTCAGGCGTCTCGATTATCAAGGCCCATACGGCTTGCAGCACTACGGCATCAAGGGTGATGTCCGGGTCAACCTCAAGCGTTCGATGGACGCATGGCGCGAGCTGCAGCAGGCACCTTGATCGTGGAGGGCCATCCAGAAACAGCCCCACGGGGAAGGCTGGTTTGATTGCCCGGGAGTGCCTGCCGTATCAACGCCGGAGCCTCGACTCGAACTCGTGCCGCCCCGCGGCGGCAGGCTCGAACTGGAAGACCGCGCCCTCCATGCCGTCTGCATCGTGACGGCCGCCGGCCGTGGTGATATATATCTTGTCCAGTTTCGTGCCGCCGAAACACAGCGACGCGACCTTCGGCACCGGGAGCTGGATGGTGTCCACGATCCGTCCGGAAGGATCGTGGCGCACCACCGCGCCTCCGTCCCAGCGGGCCGACCAGACATGACCGTGTTGGTCAACGGCCAGGCCATCGGGGATTCCTTCCTCCGGGATGGCCTGATGGAACAGCCGGGCGGGGCCGAGCGCCCCGGTCGCACGGTCGTAGTCGTATTGGTGGATGCGGCGTCTGGTCGAACAAGTCCAGTAGAAGGTCTTGAGATCGGGCGAGAAGCCCATGCCGTTGGAACACCCTGTCCCGCGCCACAAGGCGGTGATCGTGCCGTCCGGATCGATGCGATAGAGCCCGCCGCTTTGGTCCGTCGTGCCGATGGTCCCCGCAAACACCCGCCCCTCCGGATCGGCGATCACATCGTTGAAGCGCACCAAGCCCGCATCGGTGAATGCGCGCAGCACCTCGACGCCGCCGTCGGGGTGCAGCAGGGCAAGGTCGCCGACCCGGAACAGCAACAGGTCGCCAGCGGCCTGGAAGGTGAAGCCGCCGACCGGGATGCCCTGATAGATGACCTCGTGGGTGCCGCTTGCCGGGTGGAACCGGTGGATCCTGCCGGCCTCGATGTCGGTCCAGTAAAGGCACTGGCTGCCGCCGTGCCAGAGCGGGTTTTCGCCAAGCTGGCAGCGTGGGACGGGAAGGCAGGTGAGAGCGGGCGGGTTCATGGCTTGCGGGCTGTCCAACGTCCGCAACCCCGCCGGCCTTTCCCGGATGTCGGAATGGTTCATGAAAATTCCCGTGTTTCCCCATGTCGTGAGGGCAGGCCGGCCGTGTAGGATGCGGGATGTGCCTGCCGCGCCGGCCCGCCGCACTCGCGTCCGTGCCATCTTCCATGCCACGGACGCTTCTCGGCAAGGAACGATGCGCTGCTCTCAACTTGCACAAGAATAGGCAGGCAGGGGGCAAAGATTTTTCTTCCCGCCGTGGCGGCAGGGGGGGAATGGTGGCGAGGTAGATATTCAAAAGCGCACATCTCCGGTGTGGGATCCTGTTGATCCAGCGCTAGTCCATTGCTCCAAGAATCCAAACATCACCAAAACCTGAAAACCAAGCCATGAAACACATGAGCCGCACTCACAAATTACCCATAAACAAACAAATGAAACTGAGACTACTGATAGCCGCCACCTCTGCAGCATTGATTTTCCCGGCCAGCGCTGCGTTGATGCAAATCGAAAACCTGTTCGCCCCAGGTGGTGGCACACTGTATGCAGACAAGGACAATTCCTTGATGTCATCTGGCATTGTCACCATTGGCTATTTCCCCTCTGGCGTGAATCCAACGAACATCCCTTCGCTTTTGGCGAACATTGGAGGTTTCACGGTGATTGATAGCCAAACCGTCAGCAATCACTGGTTCTTCGCCCCCCCATTTTCGCCCGTTGTTACACAAGTGCCCGGATACGCCGGCACCGCAACCGCCCAACAGGTTCCCGGAGGTCCGGTTACTGCTGGCAGCCCGCTTCTCGGCCGCGACATTTATTCGATTGTTTCCAATGCTGCCAGCCTTGGGGCTGCAACAGCAGACAGTCAGTTCGCAATGGTTTCACTGGGTGCCTTTCTCGATGATGGTCCGGGTGAAAACACCTACATCTCCAACCCGACCGGAAGCACGCCAATCATCGGTAGTTTTGATACGACTAACATTGAAGGAGATACCTTTGCTACCTTGAAAATGGATGTTGCCATCGTCCCTGAACCAAGCGCGATGGTCCTGACGATGTTCTTCAGCGCCGCACTTTGCATGCGCCGCAAGAGGTGAGCGTTCCAGTTGATTTCGGATCTCGAAGCCGGGTGTGGCCCAATCACCGCATCCGGACTCCCGGACACGGCCGCGCTGCCGGTTCATGGCTTGCGGGCTATCCAACGCCCGCAAGCCCGCCGGATTTTCCCGGATGTCGGAATTGTTCATGAAAAATCCCGCGTTTCCTCATGTCTTGAGGGCAGGCCGGGCGTGTAGGATGTGGGATGTGCCTGCCATGCTGGCCGGCACGCCGCACCATGAACGTCCAGGGCGTCTTCACATGCAACATCGCTCCGCTCCACGGCGACGGCGGCACCATCGCCAGCAGCGGCGTCGCCCCGGAGGCGGTGATGAAACTCCATCACGAGTTCCCGCGCGGCGGCCACGCCGCGGCCACGCGCATCCGGTTCAAGAGTCGGCTTGGATTTGCCCTGATCGCGACCATTTTGCTGATGGTGCTGTTGTCGTTGCTGGCGATCGGCCTGTTGAGCTTGTCGTCGATCGCGCTGCGGGCTAGTTCGCAGACCAACGCGCAGGCCGAGGCCCGGGCCAATGCACGGATGGCGGTGATGCTGGCCATCGGTGAACTGCAAAAGCAACTCGGTCCCGATCAACGGATCACTGCGCCATCTGCCATCCTTGATGCCGATCCGGCGACTGAGGCCCTGGAAGGGGTGCGCCTCGGTCACCTCACCGGCGTCTGGAATGCGCGCCGGGAAACCTTGGACGAGAAGCCTGACTACTCCCGCGAACCGTCATTCCGGCGTTGGCTGGTTTCAAACTCCGATGAGACCCAGGCGCAGAGCCTGTCATTCGCTGCCGATGGGGTGCTGGCGGACCCCGTTGACATGGCTCCGGGTGAAACGCCGGCCGCCGGCCCGGTTCGCGCCGGCCGCATCGCGTCCCCAGGCGCCGGGTCCCTGGCATGGTGGGTGGCCGACGAGAATTGCAAGGCACTCGTCAATCCCCGCGACACACTGGAACGCGCTGACGGTGCCTCCGTGGCCGACCTGATTGCCGGCTTCGCCTCCCCCGGGCCTCACGGCATCCAGGCGCTCACCGGCTTCGCGGACTTCCCGGCCAATACCGCGACGAGCGACAAGGTGGTCACCCGCGGCTCCCTTGACCTGATCGACCCCCATTCCGGAGAGGGGCGGAGGAGGTTCCACGACCTCTCAAGCGATCCGCAGAGCGTGCTCGCCAGTGTCACCCAGGGCGGACTGCGCCGGGATCTCAGCCTCTATCTCGAACGCACGGACATCGACTGGCTCCAGCCCTGGGGCAAAGGCGAGGGAGTCACGCGGCCGCCCAAGAGGCCCCTCGGCCCCAACGGCATGCTGTGCCTTGGGGATCCGCTGCGCTACGACGTTCTGCCATGGAAAACCCTGCACCATTGGTCGCGGATCCACCGCGTGCAGATGGGCGGTCGGAAGGATCTGCCCGTGAACGCCATTCTCAGCACCACCCCCGCCCCCGATCCGGTCTCGAACCCCGGGTGGAACAACGGCAACCTCCGCCTCAGCCCCCTGCTTGTCCACAAGCAGGCGCTCATCTCCTTCGGCACCAAGCGAATCGGGCAATCCGACCAATACCAACTCTACCTTTACGCCTATCCCGTCGTCACCCTCTGGAACCCCTACAACGTCCCGCTTCGCGTCGAGGGTTGGCACTGTGCGACGGCATCCCTGCCGCTCGAAAACACCATCTACAAGAACGGTGTCAAACACGACCTCGGCCACGATCCCGCCCGTGGCATCCACCATGGCATCTTTGTCTGGGGTTGGAGGGGTGCCGTCATGTATTGCAACTCGGTCGGCGGTGCCCACCCTGCCATCACCATGGCGCCGGGCGAGGCCCGCCGGTTTTCCTGCGACGGTGCGGCCACGGGAGCCCTCGGCCAGTATGAAATGGTGGAAACCCCGCC
>JALRFY010000038.1 GCA_023253625.1 Akkermansiaceae bacterium
CATCCGCAGGATCTGCATGTCCGTCTCTTCAGCAACGGCGGTGACGTGAAGGTGAAGAGGATTTCCTCCTGGAAAATGAAGTCGATCCATGCCGGTTCCACGAAATTACCCCAATGAAAACGAAATCGATGATCATAGGAATGGCCAGTGCGGTCTTTGCGGCGTCTTGCCTGGCGGATGAAGCAGCCGATCGCATGATCAATGCCCACGCCCTCCAGTCGCCCGACGCGCGCAAGCCGTGGCTCGCAATCGATTCTCGGTGCCCGTCATCGACGGTTTTTACACCATGCCGAGTGCGCTGGACCTGAATGCCGCGTCCGGACTCACGGTCTGGACACCGGCTCTTTCAACGGCCTTCACCGCAAAAGCAAATTCCCTAGCAGCAACATGAGACACAATCCAATGAACACGATGAGATGGCTTCACCACGACGGGCGGCCGGCGGCGCTGCGGGGCTGGTCCGGCGGGTGGGTCGCGGCGCGGTTGCGCGGCGTCCTATGCGGGGCGGTGCTGGCGGGTGCCGGGGTTTGCGGGGTGGCGGCGGCGGACCCGTTCACCGGCCTGCAGCCAGGGCTCGGGACGCTGCCATTGCTCGGCCAGGGCGCGACCCGCTCGGTCACCGCCGAGAACCCGACCGGCGGGAAGGGCATGGGCGGGATGGCGATCCCGAATCCGGCCGATCCCAACCCGGCCGCTGGCGCGCGCGCCGCCGACGACCTCGGCCAAGGGTGGAAGGTGCGGCCGTTCCTGCGCATCAACGCCGGTGAGACCGCGGTGCTGATGGACGTCAAGGGGCCCGGCGTCATCCAGCACATGTGGCTGGTCGAGAACATCCACGCGGAGAACATGGGCCGCGGAATGGTGATCCGGTTCTATTGGGACAACGAGGAGCAGCCGTCGGTCGAGTGCCCCGCGCTCGAGTTCTTTGTCGTCGGCCACGGCCGGGTCGCACCGGTGAACTCGCTGGCGGTGACGGTCAACCCGCGCAACGCGCTGAGCTGCTTCTGGCCAATGCCGTTCCACCAGCGCGCGCGGGTCACGTTGACCAACGAGGGCACCGAGGACAACCTGCTCGTCGCCTATCAGATCACTTACGTGGAGACCCCGGTCCCGGCGGGGGCAGGGACCTTCCACGCCCAGTTCCGGCAGGCGCGGACCGCCGACCAGAACCCGTACACGATCCTCGACGGGGTCACCGGGCGGGGTCGCTACGTCGGCACCTTCCTCGCGTGGACTCAGATGGAGCGGGGGTGGTTCGGCGAGGGCGAGGTCAAGTTTTATCTCGACGGCGACGACGAGTTCCCGACGATCTGCGGCACCGGAACCGAGGATTACTTCCTCGCCAGCTTCGGGTTCCCGGCGCCGTATTCGACCGCCTACGCGGGGTCGGTGCTGCCGTCTAACGAAAATGCCGATCCGCCGCAGTGCTGGAGCGTCTATCGCTGGCACATCCAGGACCCGGTCAACTTCGGGCAGGATCTGCGGGTGACGATCCAAGCGCTCGGCTGGGGGCCGAAGTACCGGCTCTTGAAGCAGGATATGATTGCCTCGGTCGCGTACTGGTACCAGGCCGAGCCGCATGCGCCCTTCCCGAAGCTTCCGGGCTTGGCCGAGCGGCTGAGCCTGACCAAGCCGGAGGCGGCGCAGTTCAAGGGTGCCGTCGAGTGCGAGGGGCTTGCGCTGACGGCAACCTCGCCGGATCTTGCCGCCGGCCTCCAGCCGCTGTCCCAGTTCGGCGACGGATGGAGCGGGAATGCCCACTTGTGGGTGCAGGCGAAGCAGGCGGGCGACTTCGTCGAGCTGGCGATCCCCGCGCTGGACCAGGATGCCCGGCGGATCACCCTCCATGCCACCAAGGCACCGGACTACGGAATCGTTCGGTTCACGGTGAACGGCACCCGCGCGGGCGCGGACTTCGACGGCCACGCGGGCACCCCGGTGCCGTCAGGGGCGGTTGACCTCGGCGTCCACCAGCCGCGCGACGGCAAGTTCATCCTGCGCGCCGAGGTCCTCGGCGCCAACCCGGCGGCGACCGGAGACCGGTTCTACCTCGGGCTCGACGCGGTGGTGCTCGACAAGCCGTCAGGCGGCGCCCGCCCGCCACTGCCACCGGACGACCGCGATCCGCCGCCGCATCCCGCCCCGATCCACCCATGAGCGCCGGCTACATCACCTTCCTTGGCCTGATCGCTTCGGACGTCATCAGCCGGATTCCGACTCTTGACGAGGTGAAGCCCTTCAACGGCGCTTGCCGCCGGAAGTTCTCCGGAAAGCATCGGGTGCCGAGCACGGCAGGGCACGGGGGCTTCAAGGAGGTGCTCGACCTGGTGAACCACGGCACCGAAGCCGCCAAGGTGACGGCGACCACCCCATTTCACGATAGCTGGGACGAGCGGCTGGGGCAGGAGGAGGTCGTTGTCCTCGCGGCTGGTGAAAGCGTGTGGGTGCCGGTCACCGCGGACGGGAAGCGTTTCATCCGCAGGCTCGACCTTTCCTGTGATGCGCCCGGTTCAGTGAAACTCGAGCAGTTCGCCTTTGTCATGAGTCCGCGCAGCAAGCTCAATCTTCTGTCGGCCAATCCTGCGATACGATGAGGGTTTTCATCCTACTTCTTTCCATCCTGTCCCTGCGCCTTGCCGCGGCGGACGAGTTCTTCGCCATGGACGGCACAGCCACATGCGGCACGACCTACTACCTCGATTCTGACGGCGGCAACGATCAGAACCGAGGAACCACCGCACACGCCGCTTGGAAATCGTTGTCAAGAATCGGGAGGGTCAAGCTGCAGCCCGGTGACCGCATCCTCCTCAAGGCGGGGTGCTCCTTTGTGGGTTTTCTCCATCCGGAAGGCTCCGGTGCTGAAGAACGACCCATCATTATTGACCGCTACGGGGATGGGCCGAACCCGATCGTCGCCGGGCAAGCAAAGGTCGAAAACACCATCCAGCTACACAACCAGCAGCACTGGGAGATCCGCAACCTGACCATCACCAATACCGACGGCGGAGGCTGGGATGACGAGGGACGGACGATCCGCCGGGCCATTCATGTGACGGCTGGGGACAGCGGCGACATCCACCACATCCACCTGCAGAATCTCGAGATTCGCGACGTCCGCGGCATGTATCGATTCGATGGCAACCTGGCCAACGGCGGCATCATCTGCCAGGTCACCGGAAGATCGAAGAAGACGCGCTTCGTCGACCTCCGGATCGAAAACTGCATCTTCCGCACCCACTCCATTGACCGCTATCCGGTCGTGGTCACTTCGTCTTGGAAGCAGGAACCGGCCAGCGAAGTGGTCTGGAAGAACAACACGTTGGATCACACCGGTCGCGCGCACATCGTCCTGCCCGCCGACCAGTGGCCGCGCGAGCGGGTCTATTACTTCGACCCCGAGGTCCGAAAAGTCTTTCCTCTGGAGAAGTCGGCGACACCCGTCTCGCCCTTCACCGGGCGGGTCGGCTGCGAAGACATTTTCGCCGAAATGGCCGCCCGCTTGAAACGTTCGTGGAGCTTCTTCGAGGCAACCCGTGCGGGCGAAGGATTGTGGCGTTTCGTCTATCAGCTGGGGGACCAGGAATACTCCTTGTGGGCGACCAGTTCGGACGCCTTGGCCTACTACGGCGAGATTCGGGCCCTCGGCTTTGCACCGCCGTGGATCGAGGATGAGGAGAAGGTCATGGATGCGTGGATCCGCGGGATCAACGAGCATCTTGATCCGCAGACGAACCTTCTGAACGGGCCGGCCCACGGCGCTCCACGGTCGGATCCGCGCTACCTGAGCCACAGCTACGACTGGATCAGTCGCAACCGGGTCTTCACGGCCGATCGCTACTCATTGCCGCCGGGTGGCCTGCATGGGGACGACCCCCTGCCAAGCAAGGAGGCGGCCATCAAGCGCTTTCATTCCTTCAATTGGGACGGCAATACCTATCAGGTTTGCAACGTGCTGGGCAAGGAGATCAAGAGCCGCGCCGAGATCCTGCGCTCCAATGGCAAGGATCCAGCCAAGGACGAGGTCATCCTGACGCTCAAGAAGCTGCTCGATGGGAAATTCATCGACGGCCGGTGGGGCAAAGGGGGCACGGCCGATGGCAACATGAAAATGGCGGTAACCTACTGCACCTACGACTGGCCAATCCCCGACCACAAGGCCCTCATCGACTTCACTCTCGACGGGGCGAACGGGCAATTCAGGGGGCGGGGCTGCGGCGCCTTCAATCAAATGTGGGTGCTGGCCGAGTCGCGACGGCAGTTTCCCGATGGTTATCGTGGGGATGAAATCGATGCCTCATTGGCCCAATCCTTCCTCACCTTTCTGGACAACTGGAACGAACAACACAACTTCTACGCTCCCAACTGGCGCGGCAAACACAACAACGGGGTGCCGCTCTTCATTTCCCACCTGATGCTTGACCTTCCCATCATGCGCGGCAGCGCCGTCTACAACTGGCGGTTGACCCCGGCCATCACTCGCCATGAAGACGGTTCCATCACGCGCAACAAGGTCAGCTACACCACTCCCGGATTCCTCTTCTACGACTAACATGAAACCCGCCCTTTTCCTGCTCCTTCTCACCCTGCCGGTACTCGCCGGTGGGGAGCGGGCCCTCGTCTTCCTCATCGCCGGGCAATCCAATGCCGGGGGCGTGGCAGCGTTCTCGCCGGAGACCAACGTCGAATCCGGCATGGCCGACAAGCACCCGACCCTGCCCGGCTCGACGGCGAAGGAAGTCGGAATCCCCACCACCAGCGAGGCTTACCCGCGAAGCTTTATCTGGGGCAAGGGAGGGTTCGAATGTTTGGCTCCCGGCAAGAACCTGAAGGGTGGATACCACGACCCGAATCGTCACGGCATCGAGCTCCCGATGGCGATGCTGTTGGAGGAGAAGTATCCTGGTGCGGACAAGTTCTTCATCAAACACGGCCCCGGCGGACACAACCTGCACACGCAGTGGAAGGCGGGAAGCGGACCGGATTACAAGAAGTTCAAAGGACAGCTGGACGGGGCGATGGCGGACCTGGAAAAACGCTACGACCAGATCCGGGTTATCGGCCTCTACTGGGACCAAGGTGAATCCGACCGGCCGAAAGCGAACGATTACGGCAAGAACCTAAGGCCTCTTTTCGCGGCGTTTCGCAAGGACACTGGGATCTCGGACCTGCCGATCTTCGTGCGCAAGCATCTGTTCCAGCACGGCGACGATAGCTTTGTGCCCATCCTCAAGGCGCAGGTCGACGTCACCGGGGAAGATCCCCACGCCCACCTGCTCGATCTCGACCTCGGCTCCAACGAGAAGAACTTCAAGGCTTGGGCCTGGACGGGCAAGAATGGCCATCTGAGCAGCAAGGCGTATCTGGAGCTGAGCGGGAGGATCTTGGAGCTAACGAAGAAATGATGAGTATACCCCCGGACAATGCTTCACACGGCTCCTTTCCTTGCTCGTCCGGACGGCTCGAGCCGGTGCAAATCCTAATCTACAACCAATGAAATTCCCAACCAACAAGACCGCGGCAGCTCTCGCTTCCATCAGTTCAATCCTCGCCGCCGCTCCCCTCGCGGGGCAGGAGGGCTACACCAGCCCGCCGATCTTCAACCCCTACCCGGCCTACAACGGCTCCTGGAACGTGCAGAATTTCGGGCCGGTGGGGATCGGCCTCGACATCAAGGAACCGGGCTTCACGGCGGTCATCCGCAACGTCGAAGAGGGCTCGCCCGCCGCGCGCACCGGACAGCTCAAGCCCGGCCAGGTCATCGAGAGCTTCAATGGCCAGGTTCTCGAGAAGCGCGACCCGCGCGAGATCCTCGGCGACATCCTCACCGAGGCGGAGGCCACCGACGGCATGGTGCGTCTGAAGATCCAGGGCGCAGGAGAAGTGGTCGTCTCCATCCCGGTGATGGGTCGCTACAACGCGTCCTGGCCGCTCGACTGCCCGAAGTCCGACAAGATCGTCCGCCAGCTCGCCGGGATCCTGGCGAAGGACGAGAAGCCGCGCTGGGGCTCGGTGCTGTTCCTGCTTTCCACCGGGGATGAGAAGGATCTCGAGGTCGTGCGGCGCTGGATGAAGGACTTCGAGACGGTGGGCGAGATGAACTGGGAGAAGGGATACAAAGGACCGGGAATCTGCGAATACTACCTGCGCACCGGCGATGCCAGCGTGCTGCCCAAGATCAAGGCGATGACCGAAGAACTCCGGGAAAACATGTACAATGGCGGCTGGAGCGGCAAAGGCAAGCCCGCCCAGTTCACCTACTCGACCGGCACTGGCCAGGTCCATGCCTCCGGTATCAATTGCCTGACATTCCTCCTCATGGCCCGCCTCTGCGGGGTCGAGGTCGACGAGCCGATGCTTCAGGACGCCCTCAAGGCATTCTTCCGCTTCGCGGGGCACGGCACCGTGCCCTACGGCGATGGC
>JALRFY010000071.1 GCA_023253625.1 Akkermansiaceae bacterium
GCCCCGGCGGCGGCGGCATCAAGCCGCCAGAGTCCGGCGCCGCCCTGCGGGAGCTCGGCGGAAATCGTCCAGTCCTGGAGGAAATTGGCGCGGTAGTGGAAAACGCGGCCGAGTTCACCGGCGGCCACGATGTTCTTCGCCAGCGTGACGGCGGGCAGGAAGCGGTAGTTGTACCAAACGAGATTGGGAAGGCCGGAAGCCTCGACGGCATTCACCATTTCCTCGCCCTGGGCACCGTTGAGCGCGAGCGGTTTCTCGCAGAGGATCATCTTGCCGTGCTTCACGCATTCGAGCGCGATCTCGGCGTGCGAATCGTTGGGCGTGCAGATGTCGATGGCGTCGATGTCCTCGCGGGCGACGAGTTTGCGCCAGTCGGTTTCATAGGACGCGTAGCCCCATTTTTCGGCGAAGGCCTTCACTTTCTCCTCGTCACGGCCGCAGACCGCTTGGCGGACCACTTCGTGGTTCGAGTCGAAAAAGTGGCCGACTTGCGAGTAGGCGTTGGAGTGCGTGCGGCCCATGAAGCCGTAACCGATAAGTCCGATGCGGAGTTGTTTTTTCATGATGATGTGAACAGGCAACCCGGCAAGAACTGCGGGCGAGGTTGGATCCGCATTTTTCGGGCGACTGCCTCGAAAGCAATCAAAAACCACCGGCTTCAGGGGCATGCATCCCATACCCATGGCGCTGGAGGCCGACCTCATCGGGATTCTGCCGATTCCGTGTCGGGGATCTCGGGCGCAAGTCGGAAATGAGTTGCGAGGAGAAGTGCAGGCGAGGCTGGCGCTGCGTGCCGCCGTAGCACTGGGCCGAGGACAAACCGTCGACCAAAAGAGCCCTTCATCCCCTTCCAACTCGTCACCAAGGGGAACGTGGGTGACTTTCTGCGCTGAATCGCATCCTCGCTTGGAGCCCGGCAATCATGCCGCGCCTCCAGGGCTTTGCCCCCGAATCACGCGACGAAGTGCTTGATGGCACCCATCTGGTCGAGCTTCTTGCGGGACATCTCAAGGTCGAGGTCGCCGTAGTGTTTGATGGGGTTCCCGTGGGCGTTGAGCAATGTGGTATACCAGTTGCCGAGCGTCTTGTGGCCCTCGACGCCGAGTATGGGGAGGCGGATGTAGCGGCCGGCGATGTCGAGCGCGCAGTTGCGGCCGGACATGATGACGAAGGGGGCTTCGAGGCCGATGCCGTGGTGGGTTTCGCCGTTTTCAGGGAAATACATCACCATCGTGTTGTCGAACATCGTGCCATTGCCCTCGGGGGTGGCCTTGAGCTTCTCGACGATGGTCTTGACCTGCTTCATGTGGCTGATGCGGATCTGTTCGCGGGTTTTCCATGCGGGCACGCCGCCGAACGATTCGTCGTGACCGAGCGGGTGAATGCCGATGCGGTCGGTCTCGTTGCCGGGCAGGCCGGTGATCGGTGTGCCGAGGTCGTCGATCGTGTAGGTGACGACGTTGCTGAGGCCTGCCCTGAGTGCGGCGACCAGCACATCGGTCATGGCCGCCTGTTTTTCAGGCGTGGTGGCGTTCTCACCGCCGTTGGCATGCGCGGGTGAGATCTCCGGGAGGAACTTGGCGAGCGAGCCGGAGAGTCCGATGAGCTTTTTGTTGCGCTCACGGATTGACTCGATCGAATCGACCTGCATTTGCTGGCGCCGCTTTTCATGGCCGGCGATACCGCTGGCCGCGAGTCCTTCCCGGCTCTGGAGGAAAGAGAGCATGTCGTTGTCGGAATTCACCGCTTCCGGGTTGAGCACCGATTTGAACAGTTCGTTGCGAGCGGTCTCGGGATCGGCATAGCAGTAGTTGCGCGTCTGTGGGGCGGGCGCGGAGTAGCCGGAGACAATGCCGGTGCGACCGGCGGCGAAGGACAACTCGACGTGGCCGAAGGGAGAAGGGAACAGCTTGGCGAGTTCGAAGTCGACAGTGGTGCGCTTGATCGAGCTGAGTGTGTTGCGGTTCGACTTGAAGCAGCCCATGACCGACGAGAACGAGTAGTGGACGTTCTCGCTCATCTTGGCCGAGAGGCCCTGCAGGATGGTCATGTTCTCCTTGTGGTCGGCGAGTCCCTGCAGCCACGTGGGCAGATCGTGCTTGTCGAGATCGACTTCGATCGGCTGTTTGTTGGCATCCAGGTCACGGTCCTTGTTTGAGAAGCTCGGCAGGGCGAGTTCGAGCGGGCGGATGCCGCTGGACTTGCGGATGAAGATGAAGCGCTTGGGGAAACCCGTCGCCACGCTTGCAGGAGCCGCGAACAACTGGTTGAACGACGGGAGCAGGGCCATCGCACCCACCCCCAGTCCGGATCTTTTCAGAAATTCTCTTCTATTCGTCATCGGTCTGGTTTTCTAGGGGTTTGCGGTAGATGAAGGAATCGGAGGTGAGCAGGGAGACGATTACGGCGTCCAAGCTGCCGCCGCTTTCAACGTATGCTTGGTCGGCATCCATCAAGGTCTTTGAGTCGGAGAGCTGTTCGTTGCGGCCCAGGAAGTAGCGGAACGCGTGGCGGATGATCGACTGGCGGACGCGCGTGGACTTCGCGAGGCGGCCGGCGAGGTCGAAGGCGTCCTTCAGTTCGCCGTCGAGCGACTCGTCGCCGGTGCCCTTGAGGTATCCGGACGCATCCACCGGCAGTGTCTGATAGATATCACGGCTTTCGACGAGGAGCGTGGGCTTGTCCGGGCCCTTCTTGACCATTTTTTCCGGATACTCGAGAAACTCCTCCATCCGGTAGCGGCCGAAGTCGTCGTAGCTCTCGAACACATAGCCGAGCGGGTTCATGCTCTCATGGCACTTCCAGCAGTAGCTGTTCTCTGTGGCTCCGGCGAGCCGGGCGCGCAAGGTCCGTTCATGATCTTCGGGAATCACGGCGTCCACGGTGACCGGCGTGTCCGGGATGGTTCCGGCGAGCAGTTTCTCGCGCACCCACTTGCCGCGGTGGACTGGATCGGTCTCGGTGTTCTTGGCGTGGGCGATCAGCCATGCCGGATGGGTGAGCATTCCCTTCCGGTTGGCCACCCTGGCCGGCTGGTGTGTCTCATAGTCCCAGTCATCCAGTCGGAAGTTGAAAAACTTGGAGGCGTGGTACCCCGACATGAAATCATAGCCATAACCGCGGTAGAGGTCGAAGGGTGCTGCGGCTTTCTGTCCCTTGTCGAGGCGGGCTGTGATGCTCGTCATTGACAATTTGAAGAGCTGCAGCGTGTCTCCCTGGCGGTTTCTCGCCTCGAGATTATCCGGATCAACGCCGCGCATCTTCACCTCGCGCAGGAACGCGGCGTGATCGACCAGGTCCTTCTTGGTGAAACGCTTCCAATCGAGGTCCTTGAAGTGGTCGTAAATGCGCTTGATCCGGTCGGAGGCCGCCTGCATCCGCTCGTTGTCGCCGTCGTGATACACGTAGAACTCCTCGGTGGTCAGTAGATCCTCGAAGACGTTCTGGTCCTTTTCGAGGATGTGCTCAACGAGCCGGTCGCTCTCGTTGACGAGGCGTGCCGTGGCGTCATCGAGCCGGTCGCCTCCGAAACGTTTCTCATCCTTAAAGATGGTGAGGGCGGCGGGATAGCCGAAGAACTCGCGGAAGAAGCGAAGCTCGCGGATGGGCAGGCTGGTGGTGTTGTCGCGATACTGCTTGTCCGCCAGGATGGGATCGATGAGATAGAGTTTGTCGCGCTGGCTGAGGAGGCGCATGACCTCGCGCCTGTAATCGTCCCGTGTTTGCAGCCTGCCGCCTGCCGCCGCTGCCTTGAGTTCCTCATCCGGACTCTGGTCGGTGAGGGCGTAGGCGATGGCATAGCTGGCATCACGCGGCGAGAGCATGCGGCGCCCGGACGCATCAGGTGTGCCGGAGCCGAACTCCTGGCGATAGACGAACTCGCTGGAAAGAATGAAGGTCTGGATCAGCTTCTGTATCGCTTTGAGTGTTCCGAGCTTGGCGACATAGGACTTCGTAATGGTGAGATATTCCTCTGTTTCCTCCGTGGTCGGCGGGCGTTCGAGGATTTTTTCGCTGAGCTGCCCGGCCAGATCGGTCAGAAGCTCGTCGGATGGCGGCCCGGCGGCGGCGAGTTCCCGCTCGAAGCCTTGTTGCCAGTCCGTCATGCACTTTTCGATGATCTGCTTGTAAAAGTCCCCCTGGACGCGGTGCTCGCGAATCGATGCGCGGATGACCTCCATTTCCCGCCCCTCCAACGGCTGATACATGGCCGGCTTGTCCTTCCGGCCTTTTTTGGTTCCCAGTTCACGGAAGTCGGAAAGGTAGTCGCGGAGCAGCGTCATGCGCCCCTGGATCTTGAGCTCGTGGTCGCCGAGATGGAACCAGGTGCGCTCGCAGAGTTCGCGAAATTGATCATCGGTCAGCGCGGCGGTTTCCGGATCCGCGAGCAACTGGTTCACCAGCGTGTCCGCCCTCAATCCCTGCAACATGTTCTGGGCGACATGGATCGGGGCTTTTTTGTATTTCTCACCCACTTCCAGCTCCTTCAGGTCGTTGATCTCCACCGGGACGAAGGTGGGCAGCAGTTTGGCATTCTCTTCGCCGTAGATGTCCTCGCAAACCCTCGCGATGAAAGATTCGAGGAATTCGCGACGCGTGGCCAGGGTGGCCTGTCGCCGGTCCTCGAGCGCCATGATCGCATTGATGGCGGGGAGAAACTTCGGGTTCCGCTTCGCGAGATAGCCGGTGATGTATTCGGAGGTCTTCTGCGCGTTGGTCAACATTGTCGACAGGTGACCGCCCGTGAGGTCTTCGGTGGCGTAGTAGCGGACGCCTGAGGCCTCCGGCAGCAGGAAAGGATTGGTCAGGCTCAGATCCTGGATCCTGTTGCCGCCGAACACCGGCACGTTCTTGCCATGCATCTTGGTGCTCGGCTTGACTTCCAGAATGCGCTGGAACTTCGCATTGAAAATGAACTCACTGATCAGCCAGCGCCGGTCTGAGGTGAAGCCGGGAAGGTCGCGGTATTCGCCGGAGAAGAGCTTTTCGTGATCGACGTAGTTTCCGAACTCCGGCTTCTCCAGCTTGCCCTCTAGGGTCGAGGCGTGATGATTTGCGAGTTCGCCCGAGAGGTAGGACAGGATCGCCTGCCGCTCCCCGTCCTCCGGCTGCCTCTTGTTCTTGGGAGGCATGTTCTGGAAGAAAACCTGCTCCTGGATCCGGTTGAGGAGCTCAAGGCGCTTCTGGGTGTCCAGGGTGGCGATGTCGTCGAGCCGGGTATCTCCTTTCTGAAGGTCCTCATCATGGCACGAGTAACAGTAGCGGTCGAAAAGGACATCGGTCTGCGCCGGCAGATGAAAGGTCTTGTCGTCGGATGCTTCCGGCGCGGCCCATGGCATCGTGGCCAGCGCCGGGACGGCGATGAAGGCGGCTGCGATGGCTCGTGATGATCTCATTCAATTGCTCGGTAATTGCCAGTCCTGTCCAGGCTGCGGACTTTCGGTGCCCCATCCAAGTTGGCAATAACATCCGCATACGAAGCCACGGGAACCCTGTTGTCACCCGGGTGGGATTTTCTTTTGGGCGGAGACAAGGGCGCATTAGCGTGGCATCCAATGATGCCGGGCGATATTGAAGATTTGGGAGAGCCAATTCATGTCATTCCCGCGTTCGGTTTCGCCGAGGGAATGGTTCGCGACCAATGATCAACGAGCAACGCTGTCATCAGCGAAACGCGGCCGGAACTTTCTCAGCCCTTGCCACGGGCAAGTAGCTCTCCAAATAATTCTCCAAAAATGGCCGAATACTCCTGAGTATTGCTCTAGCTCGTAACACCAA
>JALRFY010000142.1 GCA_023253625.1 Akkermansiaceae bacterium
AGCACCTGCAAGCGCGCGGGTGAAAACCCCGGGAACCCCGGATCCAAAAAACCGACCTCGGAGAGGTCGCAGAACTTGTGCCGCTGGAGAGATCGGCTAGAAGCAGTCTCATGGTCGGCCTGCTGGGAATTGCCCTGTTCCTTTTTGTCGCATGGGCGGCGTCGAGTCACCGCAAGGCGATCCGCTGGCGCACCGTGGCGCTGGCGCTGGGAATCCAGGTCGGCCTGGGCGCGTTGGTGTTCGGGGTGCCGGCAGGGCGGCGGGCGCTCGATTGGTTGAGCCGGCGGGTGACCGAGGCGATCGGCGCGGGCAAGAACGGGGTGGATTTTTTGTTCGGACCGCTCACGGCGGAGGGCGGCGGGGTGGGTTTCGTGTTCGCGTTCCAGGTGCTGCCGATGATCGTGTTTTTCTCGTCGCTGATCGCGGTGCTCTATCACCTCGGCGTCATGCAGTGGGTGATCCGTCTGATCGGTGGTGGATTGAAAAAGTTGTTAGGGACCAGCCGGGCGGAATCGATGTCGGCGGCGGCGAACATTTTTGTCGGGCAAACCGAAGCGCCGCTGGTGGTGAAGCCCTATATCCCGAAGATGACGACTTCCGAGTTGTTCGCCGTGATGTGCGGCGGCCTGGCGAGCGTGGCTGGCTCGGTGCTCGCGGGCTACGCGACGATGGGTGTGGAGATGAAATACCTGCTCGCCGCCTGCTTCATGGCCGCACCGGGCGGCTTGCTTTATGCCAAGCTGCTGATGCCGGAAACCGAGCATCCCGACGAACGCGTGCGCGCCTTTGCCGATGGCGAGGAAAAACCGGCCAACGTGCTCGATGCCGCGGCGCTCGGCGCCTCCACCGGCCTGCGGCTGGCACTGAATGTCGGCGCGATGCTGCTGGCTTTCATCGGTTTGATCGCGCTGCTCAACCTGATGCTCGGAGGCATCGGCGGATGGTTCGGCAGGGCGGATCTGAGCCTGCAATTTCTGCTCGGCTGGCTGTTCGCGCCGCTCGCCTGGCTGGCGGGCATTCCCGCGGCGGAAATGCAGCAGGGCGGCAGCCTGATCGGCCAGAAGATCGTGCTCAACGAGTTCGTCGCCTATATCGAGCTGACGTCCATTCAGGAGGCGATGACGGCCAGAACGCGCGCGATTTGCTCGGTGGCGCTGTGCGGTTTCGCCAACCTGTCGTCGATCGCGATCCTGTTAGGCGGCCTCGGCGGCATGGCACCGAACCGCCGCCGCGAGATCGCGCGGCTCGGGCTCAAGGCGGTGGCGGCCGCCACCCTTGCGAATCTGACCAGCGCGGCCATCGTGGGGATATTCGTGGGATAGAAGCGAGCCAGCACGCGGCATGATCCGTGAGCGCTGCCACGCGTCCTCCGCGCCGGTGTGGCGTCAATGCGCGGTTGGTAACGAGTCGTCGCGGGCGGTCACCCGGGTGCCGTCGTCCACGGTGTCGGGCGGGTGGAGGAGCAGCCGGTCGCCCTTTTCCAGGCCACCGAGGATCTGGGTTTGGCGCCCGTCGGTGCGGCCGGCGTCGAGGGCGGTGAGCTGGGCGCGGCCATTGCGATACACGAAGGTGTGCCATGCGTTGCCGCGGCGGAACAAGGCACCGGCGGGAGCGAGCAGCACGTCATCGTCCTTCCAAACGGCGATGCGGACTTCGACCCGGAAGCGGTCGCCGAGGGCGCGGGCGGATTCCGGCGGATCGATGAGATCGCAGAGCACGATGACGCGCTGCTCCTCGACGCCGAGGGCGGAAATTTTCGTGAAGGCGGCGGGTTCCACGCGCCGCACGCGGGCGGTGAGCGCCGTTTCGCCGCCCCATTGCTCGATTTCCACCGGATCGCCAGGTTGGATGGCGATGGCGTCGCGCGAGAGGATTTCCGCCTCGATTTCCAGATCGGACAGATCGCCGATTTCGAGGACAGCCATGCCGGGGGTGACGAAGGTTTCGCTTTCCTGCATCACATGGAGCACACGGCCGGAGACGGGGGCGGTGATTTCCACGAGATCGCCGGTCGCGGCGGCGTCCGGGCGCTCGAGCGCGGCGCGGGCTTGGGCGAGTTCGTGATCGATGACTTGCAGCGCGAACTCCGCGGCGCGCACTTCAGCGGCCTTGATGGCGGCGTCGGCCTCGATGCGGTCGCGGTCGGAATCGGAAATCGTGCCGTCCTTTCTCACGGAGCGGACGCGTTCGCGCTCGGCCTCCGCCAAGGTGAGCGCGGCGCGGGCGGCGGCGAGCGAGTGGGAAGCGCGTTGGCGCGAGGCTTCGATCTGCGAAACGACGGCCTCGGCCTGAACGCGGGCGCGTGGGTCGAGCAGCGGCGCGGGCGCGGGATCGATGGCGGTGAGCACGGTGGCACCGGCCTCGACCGGGTCGCCGGGCTTGAGGGTGACGCGGCGCATGTTTCCCGCCACGGGTGCGGCGACGACGTAGCGGTTGCGGATGCGGGTTTTCCCTTCCTCGGCCACATGGACGGTGAGCGGCCCGCGGGCGACGGTGCCGGTTTCCACCACCACCGGCTTGGGCGAGAGCCCCCAGACGATGAGGGCGAGCAGGGCGGCAGCGCCGAGCCATGGCAGCAGCCGGCGGACGAGGTGTCGGCTGCCGGGTTCGCGTTTGGTGGCCCATGGAGCCTCGCTGCGGGTGTCAGTAGGATTTTCTGCCATGGCAACCGGGGCGACATTGGCGCACTGGCAGGGGTCCTGCAAGCGGCATGCAAGGATCTTGCAGCGCACGGTTGCGCGCCGCGCGGCAGGCGCATAGCCTGTGCGCGTGTCCCGCGCCGTCGATGCCGTGATTGAATTCCTCGAAGCCGAGCAGGCGCGTGGCGTCACGCATGTCTTGCTGGATGAGGAAGCCCGCGAGGGGCTGCGGAATCTCTACCGCGCCGCGGCGAAAGGCGGAAGAAAACCCGCCACGCCGGCCGTTTCGCATGCGGTGCCTCAAACCGCACCCGCGGCACCCACCGTGCTGTCCGTGCCAGGCGATGGCACCAAGGCCACGCGTCTTGCCGCCCTGCACGAGCAGGCGCAACACTGGCAACCCGCACAAGCACTCGGCACCTTGCGCGAGACGATGGTGTTCGCCACCGGAAATCCCGATGCGAAACTCATGCTCGTGGGCGAGGCACCGGGCTATGAAGAAGAACGCAAGCGCGAACCTTTCGTCGGACCCGCCGGGCAAAAACTCACTCGCATCCTCCAAACCATGGGCCTCTCCCGCGACGAGGTCTATCTTTCCAACATCGTGAAATTCCGCCCGGCGATGGCGCGCCAGGCCACCAACAACCGCAAGCCCAGCCCGGAGGAAATGGCCGCCTGCCTGCCGTTCATCCGCGCCGAAGTGGATATCGTCCGCCCGGCCTGCATCGTCGCCCTCGGCGGCACCGCGGCAGAAGGTCTGCTCGGACTCACCGGCCAGGTCGGCTCCATGCGCGGATCATGGCACGAATTCGCCGGCATCCCCGTCCGCGTCACCTACCACCCGAGCTACCTCCTGCACAGCGAACGCGACCTCACCCCCAAACGCCAACTCTGGGAGGACATGCTCGCCGTCATGGAACGCCTCGAAATGCCCATCTCGGAAAAACAACGCGGCTTCTTCCAATCCCAATCCCGCTGAATGGCAAAAATTTTGCAAACGACTTAAAATTGTTCTTGTAAAACAATTGCGTTATTGAAGTCTGCGCGCGCCATGAAATTCGCGCCCTTCCTGACCTGCCTGATGGCACTGCCAGCCATTTCCACAGCCGATGAATCCATGTCCGACGCTTGGGAGCGTTTCAACGATTGGAGTATCGGCGATGTGCTGTTTCCCAATCTCCACTTGCACGGCACGGGCGGCATGAGCAGCGGGGAGGTGGCTGAGCTTGCCACGGGCGGCCATGATCCGCGGCGCGAATCGTTTTCCGCACAGGCCATCGAACCCGGGGTCTCGCTGCGCACGGAATATCTGGAGGGGTTTGCGAATTATCTCTGGTTCCAGGATGCGGATGGCGATTGGGACGGAGAATGGGAGGAGGCGTTCGGAAAAATCACCAACATCCCCGGCGGCTTGGAACTCAAGGGCGGCCAATACCTGAGCCGTTTCGGTACACTCAATGACAAACACCTGCATGCCTGGGATTTCGTCGATTCCGATCTCGTGCTGAGCCGCTTCCTCGGCGATGACGGATTGCTGCTGCGCGGCGGTGAAGTGAGCTGGACACCCTCTTTCGCCTCCGGTCCGGCCTTCACCGCCGTGTTCTCCCTGGGCTATGGCAAGGCCCGGCCACACGAACACGGACACGACCACGAAGACGAGGATCACGAAGAAGAGCATTTCGATGGCGAGGAAGCAGCGTTGAAAGACGACATCCTCACCGCCCGGACGATGGGGCGTTATCGCTACAATGATTTCCACTCGGTGACGGCCGGCGTTTCATGGGCCGGCGGAGAAAACGGGTTTGAACGCGACACCCATGTGCTCGGGATCGATGCGGAATACCTGTGGCGCGAGAATGGCCTCGAACCCGGCGGCCGCGCCTTCCGCTGGCGCAACGAACTGCTGTGGCGCGATGTGGATGCCTATGACGTCCACATGGAACCCACCGGCCCCGAAATCCATGAGGGCAGCTATCGCGAATGGGGATTTTACAGCCATGCCATCTACACCTGGCACCAGCGGCTGGACACCGGCCTCCGCCTCGGCTGGGTGGAAGGGGTGGACGATTTCGGACAAAGCGAGCGCTTCCGCATCTCGCCGGTGGCCAGCTGGTGGTTCGACGATTCCCGCCGCATCGGGCTGCGCGCGCAATACAATTACGATGCCCTCGCCGGTCATGAGGACGAGCACTCGCTGTGGCTCCAGCTCAAAATCGCACTCGGCAACACCGAGGAAGTGCGTTGAGCCGTGCGCACTTTGTAAAAATTCGCGCCCCTGCGCCCTGGGTATTTTTAAAACCCCCGGTTTTGGGGCTTGATGGTCATCGGGCCCATGAATTGGATGCGCATGGCGTCCGCCATATCCCGCATGAGTCTCCGCAAGCAGTTATCCGACATCCTGCCAACTCTGCTCCCACCCAACCCTGCAGATGCCATCAAGGGCACCGAACTGATCCGGCTCACCCGCCTGCAACTCAACGGTATCTACTCGGACGCCTCGCTGCGCTATCACTTCTCCATCATGTCCTGCGATCCGGCCTCGCCGATCGCCAAGGTGGAAAAAGGACAGGGCTACTACCGCCGCAGTGCGCCGCTTCCCGCGCTTTCCGGCGCGCAGGAACTCATCGCCCTCACCCAAGGGCGCCTCGATGACCTCACCGCGGCCGATCAGGACCTCGTGGACAACGCCATGCTACGCATCCGCAAGTTCCGCACCGTGGTGACACGTTATTATGAAATCAACGGCCGCTTCCCCTTCGCCTTCCGCGAGGCCTTCGCCAAGGACGCACCGATCAGCAACCTCTGGAAGTTTCCCGAACTCGTGCTCGTCGATTGGGAAACCGGCGGCGCGCCCGACGAGGAAATGTCGCTCGATGGAGCGATGCTGGAAATGAAGCAACGCCTCGGCATTCCGCCGTTCCGCCTGCATGCCGCCCGGTTGCGCATCCAGCCGTCATTGCAGATCTACCGCGAGGATTTCTTCCAAACGCTCTCAGCATCGATGTGGACACAGGGCGGCGAATTGATCTACGCCGCGCCAATCGAGGATGAGGCCCTCGCCGAGAGCCTGCGCCGCCTCAGCGCCGCCTACGGCGTCGGTGTCGTCTCCTTCGGTCTCACCCCCGAGGCGCTCGACGAACTGCCGCGTCCCGCCAACATCCTCAACGCCCATCCGCGCGAAACCGAGGCCATCATGGCCAAGCTCGATCTCAACCGCATCGCCGCACCGCGGACCCGGCCGCACCTCGAGTGGAACGAACTCGGCTCACTGCGCAACGAGTCCGCGGAGGCCGAAAAACTCATGCGTTGGCTCACCCGCTGCATCGATGAGCGCCGCGCCGAACCCTTCAAGAACGAGTGACCGCACACGCCATGGACCTCGCCTCCTTCCGCAAAGAATACTCAGACCGCGGCCTCCACCGCGAGGACCTCAACGCTGACCCGGTGGCGCAGTTTTCGGAGTGGTTCATCCAAGCCACCGAGCTGGCAGTCCACGAGCCCAACGCCATGACACTCGCCACCGTCGATGGCCGCGGCATGCCATACCAACGCACGGTCCTGTTGAAATACTTCGATCGCGAAGGCTTCGTCTTCTTCACCAACTATGGCAGTCGCAAGGCGGAGCAAATCGCCGCCAATCCGCTCGTCTCGCTGCTCTTTCCATGGATCACGCTCGAGCGCCAGGTCATCATCCAGGGCCGTGCAGAGAAAATCAGCACCGCCGAGTCGCTGCGTTATTTCTCCTCGCGCCCGCGCGAATCCCAGATCGGCGCTTGGGTTTCCAACCAAAGCGAAGTCATCTCATCACGGAAATTCCTGATGCAGAAACTCGCCGAGATCCGTGACAAGTTCCAACACGGTGAAATCCCGCTGCCCTCTTTCTGGGGCGGCTACCGCGTCGTGCCCGAGTCCATCGAGTTCTGGCAAGGCGGACCGGCGCGCCTGCATGACCGCCTACTGTATCGCTGGGAAAACGGCACCTGGAACATACGGCGGCTGTCGCCTTGACCTGCTGGCTTCAGGATCACCCAATGACTGCATTGGGGCAATAACTCCTACTGACTGCGGCCGATTTCCACCCGCAGATCCCGCATGCTCCACAGCACGCCCGCCGCGGCCTTGCCATTCCCCCGCATCCGCCGCGCGCCGTCTCGCCGCTTTTCCGTAAAGCGTTCCCGTGCAGCACTGAACACGTCATTCACGAAAACCTTGCTGCCGATCACCGCCCCGTCCGTGAAATACCTCACCCGATGCCGCAACATGCCCGCCATCCGCAGGTCCGGCAAAGCCGTCTCGTTGTCCTTGGATTCCAGCATCTCCGCCGTGTTCTTCGTCACCAAGCCGCGCGATTCCACCACTGCCCTGCCTCGCTTTTGGCCTAGCGCCAGCCCCATCATCCGCCGATAAATCCGCGAAACTTCCCGCCACTTCTCCGCCTCGAAACCCGTTCCGTGATGGCTCATGCAGGCCCGCACCAAGCCAGCCCGCGCCTTTTTCCCGTTGCCCTTCGGCCCGCCGCCCACCGCTTCGCCATAACTGCTCCAGCGATACTCCGCCGGATCCTTCACCATCCCGGCACGCACCGGATTCAAGTCGATATAAGCCGCCATCGTCCGCGCCGCGATCCCGCTTTCCACGATCACGCTCTTGTAACGCTCCTCCCACAAAGTCCCGCTGCGCTTGTGCGTCCGGTTGAACCAGCGGGTGAAACGCTGCAGCAAGGTCTTCATGAACTCGCTCAAATCGTGCATCCGGTAGCTGAAACGCGCGTGAATCTCCGCCACCCGCTGTTCCAGTCCCGCCTTGCGTGCCTCGGCAAGCTCCCCGGCCACGCCAGCCACAAACGCCTCCGTGTAAATCGCCGAAAGCCGCTTGAGCAACTCCTCGTCGGAAATCCCACCCTCCGCCATCGGCGGCACCTCCAGCAGAATATGGAAGTGATTGGACATCACACAGTAAGACAG
>JALRFY010000171.1 GCA_023253625.1 Akkermansiaceae bacterium
TTGCAAAACGCCACCCCGAGCGTTGTTTCGATGTCGGCATCGCGGAGGAGCACGCCGCGCTGTTCGCCTGCGGGCTCGCCACGCAAGGTATGAAGCCCTTCGTCGCGATTTACAGCACCTTCATGCAACGCGCCTACGACATGATCATTCATGACATCGCGCTCCAAAATCTGAATGTCGCGCTCTGCATGGACCGCGCCGGGCTTTCCGGCGACGACGGCCCCACTCACCACGGCCTCTTCGATATCGGCTACCTCCGCCACATTCCCGGCATCGTCCACATGCAGCCCAAGGACGAGCAGGAGTTCGTGGACATGCTGCACACCATGGCCGCTTACGACTCCGGCCCCACCGCCATCCGCTACCCGCGCGGCCCGATCCGCGGCACCCTTGCCAACCGCCCGCCGCAGCTGCTCGAAATCGGCAAGGCCGAAGTGGTCGCCGAGGGTAGCGACGTGGCGCTGCTCGGCCTCGGCACGATGTTCGAGATGGCGGAACAAACCAAAGCGCTGCTCGAACAGCGCGGCCTCTCGGTCGCACTCGTCAACCCGCGTTTCATCAAGCCGCTGGACACCGCCGTGATCGAGCGCTTCGCGAAACAATGCCGCGTGCTGTGCACCTTCGAGGACCACGTGATGCTTCACGGATTCGGTGCCGCCGTCATCGACCATCTCCATAACGCTGGCATTCACACGCCCGTCGAGCGCATCGCTTGGCCGGACGAATTCATCGAGCATGGCAAACCCGAGATCCTCCGCAATATCCACCACCTCACACCCGAGGCCGCTGCGGAGAAAGTCATCGCCCGGCTCTGAGTCACTTTCCCCTGATTCACTTTCCCCTTGCCAAGGCGCGGCGCATTCCCTACCTCCCGCGTCCCCTTTCACGCCGCCAGCACACCAAAGAAGATCCAGGGGAATCGCCACATGCGGCGGGTCTTCAAGAATCGCCCGTCCTGACTCAAGGCGGGAAACCTGAGAATCCATGATCAACGAACTCATCAATGAAATGGTGGACGCCGGCGTCCACTACGGCCACCAGACCAAGAAGTGGAACCCCCGCATGAAGCCCTTCCTCATGAAGGACAAAGGCGGAATCTACATCATCAACCTCGAGAAAACCGTCCAGCAGCTCGACAAAGCCGCGGACTTCCTCGCCGGCCTGGTGGGCAAGGGTCAAAAAATCCTCTTCGTCGGCTGCAAGCGCCAGGCGCAGGATGCCATCCGCGAAGCCGCGGAAGCCACCGGCCAATTCTACGTCAACCACCGCTGGCTCGGTGGAATGCTCACCAACAGCACCACCGTCCGCAAATCCGTCGAGCGCCTCAAATACCTCGAAAACATCGAGAAACAGCCCGAGTTCAAGGCGATGTCCAAAAAGGAACTTGCCGCCCTCGGCCGCGAGCGCGAAAAACTCCTGCGCAACCTCCGCGGCGTGCGCGACATGGACAAGATGCCGGATGCCGTGGTGATCGTGGATTCCGCCCGCGAAACCATTGCCGTCGCCGAAGCCCGCCGCCTCGGCATCCCGATCGTCGCCATCGTCGATACCAACGCCGATCCGGCCATCATCGATTACCCGATTCCCGGCAATGACGACGCGATCCGCTCGATCCGCATCATCCTCCAGAACCTGGTGGATGCCGTCGTGGCCGCCCGCAAGAACTGATTCCCCGTGCCCGGCCCACCGCCGGGAGTTTTTTCCACCTCAGACATTATTTTCCACCACCATGATCTCCGCCGCCATCGTCAAGGAACTCCGCGACAAAACCAACGCCGGCATGATGGACTGCAAAAGGGTCCTCACCGAAACCAACGGCGACATCGATGCCGCCATCAAGCTGCTCCGCGAGCGCGGCATCGCCAAGGCCGGTGCCAAGGCCGACCGCGCCGCCAATGAGGGCGTCATCACCGCCCGCGTCAATGACGCAGCCAATGCCGGCATCCTGCTCGAAGTGAACTGCGAGACGGATTTCGTGTCCAAAAACGAGAACTTCCAAGGCTTCGTCGCGCAAATCGCCGATACCTTGGCTGCTTCCGCTGCCGCCGACCACGCCGCCGCACTGGCCGTCAACCTCGGTGAGGTCAGCATTGAGGACGCCGTGAAGGCCAAGGTCGCCGAAATCGGCGAAAACCTCCAATTCCGCAAATACGTCCGCTACGACGCCGCTCCCGGCGGTGTCGTCGCCGCCTACATCCACCCACCGGGCAAGGTGGGCGTGCTCATTGAAGTGGGCACCAGCAAGCCGGAAACCGCCGGCAGCGACAGCTTCAAGGAACTCGTCCGCGACCTCACTTTGCACATCGCGGCCTGCGCCCCGAAAGGGCTTTCGCGCGATGACATCCCCGCCGATGTGGTGGACGCCGAGCGCGAAATTTTCCGCGCCCGCCTTGCCGACAGCGGCAAGCCGGAAAACATCATCGAGAACATCCTCAAGGGCCAGATCAACAAGTTCTTCGCCGAGAGCTGCTTCCTCGAGCAGCCGTTCGTAAAGGACGACAGCCAGACGGTCACCCAGCTGCTCGAAACCAAGGGCAAGGAACTCGGCGACATCCTCACGGTCACCCGCTTCGTGCGCTTCGGCCTCGGCGAGTGATCTGCCGCACCGCAAGGATCATCAGGTAGGGCGCTACCGCCGAAAAACGGCCAAGGCTTGTAGCCGTTTTGGACAGGAGCCGCCAAGGTAGGGCGCTACCGCCGGGAGCGCCGGTGGATGGGGTGTGAATGCACGGCCAAAGGCAGCCGAACCGTCGGACATTGCCCGCTCATTCACGTTTCACTCTCCGGTTCCCCCGGCGGTGGAACCCCACCTTTCAGAATGCAGCAGCCAGGTAGGGCGCTACCGCCGGGAGCGCCGGAGAATGGGTGGAGCATGCGAGGCCAGTGGCGGCCGAAGCGTCAACCAATGACCCATCATGCGCTATCCATGCGCACGGTT
>JALRFY010000235.1 GCA_023253625.1 Akkermansiaceae bacterium
CACCGTGATTCCAGTCCCGCGACGCAGAGCACAACACAACAATACTCAGTGAGCGTGATTTTACGCGACGATGGAGCGTTCGATCAGGTCATCAAGATTGATGGAGATCCTACTGCTCGGAAGGCAACTGGCACATGGACATTGACTGGTTCTAGCATTACTCTCAAAGGACTGTTGATCTATGATTGGGACAGGGAGTCAGATACAGCCATATGGACGAACGCTGATGCTGACTGGTGGTTTGTCGATTGGCACGGCAGCGACCAACGCGTGGCTCTATTTGGAGCCCTGCACCAAGACCCAGACGTATTTGCACCATGGACGAAGAATCGCTAACAAGCCGCGTCATGCAACCACTACCAGCCGCCCTGTTTCGATGATTTTCAGTTACTACAACCCTAACCCCGTGATCGACGTGCACCGCCGCTGGTAGTGGTGCATGCGCTCATCGTTGGCTCAAAATGAATCCGCTTCCCAAAGCTCCTCTGGAGGCGACCACTCCCTCAAGGCCTGAAGCATTTTTCGGGAAGATTCCGCTCCTTGGCTGGACGATTGCACATGCCATGCAGGACCAACGGTTCCATCCCATTGAGAACGCATACAAGCGGATCCTAACGTCACGAGGTCGCGACGAAGCGCTTGCAAAGTGGCCTCCAGACCAAAGATCAGATGCTGCGCGCATGATGACCCTCTTGGAGGAGGAGCTTGGTTGGAAGCCGCCTGCCTTCATTCTGGGTGATCCTTGCCTGGTCGCATTTTGGGCGCATGAAGACGGGCTTGATGATGTCGCGGCTATCAGGCGGATCGAGCATGAGTGGGGGATTGACTTCAGCTATGAGGAGCTTGCCAAGCTTCAAGATTACGACCTTCAGGCGTTCATTGCCCTGATCAAAAACAAAAGCCAACAAGCCGTGAGTGGCAACCGGCGATAACGTCTATAGTTGAATCAGAGCTGGATCGCGCCGGTGCCATCACTCATCGTACGGCTCAGAATAACCAACAAAGCAAACGAAATTACATGAATAATACAAAGAAAACAATCAACGGGATAGTCGTATCGATCACACAAGTTCCCAGACAATTTGTATCGCTTGTCATGGGGGAATGGTGGTGGTGGTTGGGGGCATGAGCTGCAAGCGATGGCTGGCCCCTTGGAGGAATTCGGCGGACAAGCCGGCGATTTACCATTGCCTATCGAGGGTGGTGGACCGGCGGTTTGTGTTTGGCGACGAGGAGCGGGAAAAATTCCGGATTTTCATGCGGATGCAGGAGAATTTTTCGGGCTGTCGGGTGCTGTCTGATTGCGTCATGTCCAACCACTTCCACATCCTGCTGGAGGTGCCGCCTATGCCGGCGGGTGGGATTTCGGATGAAGAGTTGCTGCAGCGGCTTTCGGCCTTTTACGGCGAGGCCTATGTGGCTGATGTGGCCAAGGAACTGGCTGAGGCGCGCAAGGAGGGGATGGAGAACCGGGTGGCGGAGATCCACGGGCGCTTCACCTATCGAATGCATGATTTGAGCGAGTTCATGAAGACTCTGTTGCAGCGCTTCACACGCTGGTTCAACCGGACCCATAGTCGCAGCGGCACGCTGTGGGAGGAACGTTACAAGAGCGTGATGGTGGAGAGCGGGATCGCGGCACGGACGATTGCGGCATATATCGACTTGAGTCCGGTGCGCTCCGGGATGGTGGCTGACCCGGCGGAGTATCGCTGGAACAGTGATGGTGAGGCGGTGGGAGGCGGGCCGAAGGGGAATGGGAAAAAGGCGCGGGCCGGCCTGGTGCGGGCCTGCATGAGCCATCATGGAGCGGGCTTCGAGGCGGAGAGGTGGAAGGACGTATCGAGGATTTACAGGCAAGTGCTGGGCATCTCGCTCGGGCGCAAGAAGGGTCGGGCGGAGGTGGGCCCGGTGCCGGTGGTGACCCAAAACACCGCCGAGATGCTTGAATCCAAGGACAAGCAGACCGTTCTGCCCGAGATCCGTTTTGCGGCGATGCTGCGGCATCGGGTGAGGTATTTCAACGATGGCGCGGTGATTGGCAGCAAGGTGTTTGTCAATGAGGCCTTTGCGTTGTCACGTGAGCGCTTCACGTCAGGGCGCAAGGACGGCGCTCGACGATTTCGAGGAAATGGCAAGGCTGCGGCCGGGGTCTTGTGGAGCATGCGGGATCTGCGCATGCGGGCATGAATGTGGGTTGATGTGCCGCGCATGTAACTGGGGCGGTTTTCGCATTTCAACAAAACAGAATTGGCGTTGCTCCCGCCTGCGCCTGGAAGAGTGGCAATCCCACTTCCTGTCTGTGAACTTGAATTGTCGGCCAAGCGGGCATCTGGGTACACAAAAACTTGGCGGCAGCGCAAGCTGACCTCTTCGAGGGTTTGTGACGCCACGCCCGCGGATTCGTCCAGAACAACCGCAGGGACCACGATTCCAATCGCTTCTCCGCGATAATAAACCAGCGCAGCAGCAGTTTTTCCATTCGTATGTCGCTGGCAGACTATCGGGCTGGAAAATTCGCCCCGGATGACGAATTCCTGAGCCATTCGGTAATGCAACATCCGGTATTTCAAGGCAAGTCTTCCCCCGAGATCATTTTCCGCGGCGACGATGCGCATGTTGTGGCATGGTGCCGTTTGCAACAATAACCGCGAACAGCGACTCTCCGGACAGTGGTTTCATCATCCCACTTTACGCTTGCGTGGTTCCGGCTAGGCTTTGCGGCGATGCGCTGGTTTGCCGCTTTGATCGTCTATCGGATTCTGCTGCCGTTGTTGTTTCTGGCTGCGTTTCCGGGATGGTTGGTGAAAATGCTGCGGCGCGGCGGTTTCGGAACGCTGCTGGGCGAGCGGGCGGCGGTGTATGGCGAGCCGGTGGATTTCGAGCTGAGCGGTGCGGTGCATCTGCACGCGGTCAGCGTGGGCGAGGTGATGCTGGCGCTGAAATTGATCCGGGCATGGCGCGTGCGCGAGCCGGAGCGGCGCTTCGTGCTGGCCACCGGCACCGCCACCGGCCACGCGGTGGCCACCGCAGCGGGGATCCCCGGACTGCGGGTCACCTACGCGCCGCTGGATTTCCCGTCGATGGTGCGGCGATACCTCGACCGCTTCGAGCCGCGGCGCATCGTGCTCGTTGAGGGCGAGGCATGGCCGCATTTGCTGATCGAGTGCCGGCGTCGTGGCATTCCAGTCTCGCTGGTGAATGCGCGGATGTCACCGCGATCGGCGCGCCGCTACAGGAAGTATGCGGCATGGCTGCGGCCATTGTTCCGGATGCTCGAGGCAGTGGCGGTCCAAGAGGCGGAGGACATGGAGATCTGGAAGCTGTTAGGCGTGCGGCCGGAGCGCATTCATCACACCGGCAGCCTGAAGTTCGATCCGGCCGGCGGCGCACGGCCGGAAAAACGCCCGGAATTCCAGGAAATGCTCGATGCCTTCGGCGAAAACCGCCGCGTCGTATTGGCCGCCAGCACGCATACCGGCGAGGACGCATGGATCGCCAACGTCATCCGTGAGGCCGCTTCCGACGCGCTGCCGGTGATCGTGCCGCGGCACGCCGAGCGCCGGAGTGAGGTGCGCGCCGAGCTGGAAAAGGCGGGATTCGGGGTGGTGCTGCGCTCGGCGTTTCATCCGCCGGCGGAGCGCGCGTTGCTGGTGGTCGATTCCACCGGCGAGCTGCGCGATTGGACGGCGCATGCGGACGTGGTGGTCATCGGCAAAAGTTTCCTCGCCACCGGCGGCCAGAATCCGGCCGAGGCGATTCTCGCGCGCAAGCCGCTGGTTTGCGGCCCGCATATGGAGAACTTCCAGCCGCTGATCTCACAGCTGGTGGCGGCCAAGGCCTGCCTGTCTGCCGATGGCCCGGACGCGCTGCGTGAAGCCATCAGACGGGCGCTGGATCCTGCTGTCGCGAACAATATGATCGACCAAGCGGCCAAGGTGCTGGCCACGCACGAAGGCGCGACGGGGCGCATCTTGTGCTTGTTGGGAGCGGACTAAAGAACGATCGCCACCCCGACAGATCAATTGAAAGGGAGTGTCTGCCAAAAGGGTATTGGAGCCGGGATGTGTAGCACATACATATTCATATTATAACTACAGAAAACCATAAAACCCATGAAAAACGCAATCGCAATACTTGCCCTCTCGACTAGCCTGCTTGGGCTGGGCACCATCACCACGCACGCTCAGGCCAAGGACAAAAACCCTGCCGCCGGCGAAACCGCCACAGAGAACAAACCCCGCGACCGAAAGGCCGTGCAAGACCAACGACACGGGAAAGACAGAGCCCGTGAAGTAGCCAAGGCCGCAAAAAAGACCGAGGCGGAAAAAGGTGACAATGCAGCCCGTGGGAAAGCCGTGGCAGCGAGAAAAAGCGGGAATGCCGCCAAGGAGCATGCCGCAGCCGGGCCCGGTGCGGCTGAAAAGGAGGCGAATGCCCTCGATGCCCGCACGAAGGAGTTGGCTGACGCCCGCAACCGCGCCCGGGCGGAACTCCAAAAGCGTGCCGAAGCCATGCGCGATGCGGAACGCAGGATCGCGGAACTCGATACCGCATGGAAGCGGCTGGAAGAACGGAAAAAAGCACTGCATGCCGCGGAGCAGCAGCAGAAGACAGCGCTCCAAACCCGCCGGGATGCGGAAATGATGAGCCATCAGCGCGAGACCATCGCCAGCCTGCGCAACGACCTGCAAACCCTGAACCGCAAGGTCGGGCAAATGGGCCAGCAGCTGGGCCGCATTCAAGGAAATACCCAAGGCTCCGAGCGCAAGGACCACGAGTAAAACCTTCAAGCGCCGGGGCAGGATCGAGTGATCATGCCCCGGCATCCAGGCCGGCTCAGGTTTCGGCTGCTGGCGGGAAGCGGCGCTGGAGCCATGGATGAAGGAAGTTGGCGAGCACGATGGTGAGCGCGCCGAGATAGAAGGCGGGCTGGAGGTTCTGGTGCTCCTGGAAAAGGACCGCCGCACCGATGATGCCGTAAACAGGCTCGAAATTCGCGGCGAGGTTGAACCGGTAGGCACTGATGAAGCGCAGCAGGTGGTTGGTGAGCGCCTGTGCGAACACGGTGCAGACCCAAGCCAGCAACCCGATCCACAGCCAGTCGATCGCTTGGAGATGCATCAGGGCGGGCAGCCCGCTGCGGTCGAACAAGGGCACGGCGAGGAAACAGACGGCGGTGGCGGCGAGCATTTCCCAGCCCACCATGGTCATCGGGTCGCCGCCCTTCACCACGATGCCGCGATTCAGCACCATGAACACGGCGGCCAGCAGCGCGCTGAGCAAGGCCGCGCCGAGACCGAGGAGTTGACCTGGTTCCACACCCGCGATGAGACAGATGCCGGCGCAGACGATCACGCCGAGAAACACCTCGAACGGCTTGACACGCCGCCGGGTGAGCCATGGCTCGCTGAAGGCGGTGAACAAGGACAAGGTCGCCAACCCGGCAAGCGCGATCGAGACGTTGGCCAGCTTCACCGCTCCGAACAGGCACAGCCAGTGCAGGCCGATGAGCGCGCCGACCCCGAGCAGTTTCGCGATTTCGCCACCACCTAACAGAACCGTCCGTTTCCGCACCAGCACCACCCAAAGGAACGCGCCGATCGCGGCCAGCAGGCAGCGCCACGTCACAAGCACCGGCGCGCTGACGGACGCCAGCCGGCCGAGGATGGTGGTCGCCGCGAAAATGACGACCAGCAGATGGAGTTGGAGGAGCGTGCTGATGGCGGGATTCTCAATCGGCTGAAAACACTGGCGTGCGGTCGCCGCCCGAGCCACGGCCGACGCGGTCGCCGATGTCCTTGGAGGTGACGTAGAGCATCAGCGAGATGAGCAGCAGCGCGCAGGCGGTTTGCAGCACCTCCAGCACACGCGCGCGCACCGGGCGGCCGGCGATTTTTTCCAGCACGGCCAGGGTGATGTGGCCGCCGTCCAGCACCGGGAAGGGCAGCATGTTGAGCACGGCGAGGTTTACATTGAAAAGCACCACGAAGGCGAGGATGCGGCGCCAGCCGTTTTCGGTGAGAAGCAGATCAAAAATCAGCGAGCCGATGCCGACCGGGCCGCTGAGGTGGTCGATGCCGATATTGGAATCCTTCGCGATGACCGAGGTAATGGTGACCCACATCATGCGCAGGCTGTCGGCCACCTGCCGGACCGGCCCGGGGCGGACGATGCGCGTATCGATCTCCCCGGAGTCGTCCCACTGCACGCCGATCATCGGGTCGAGCCCGGCGGGCTCCACCGGCTTGACGGGCGTGAGGGAAACCACGCGTTGCGAACCATCGGCGGATTTCACCAGGATGTTGGCGGCCTGGTAGTCGATGGATTTGAGGTGGCCGGCGAGTTGCGCGATGCTGAAGAGAGGCTTGCCATCCGCCTCGAGCAGCTCGTCGCCCTTGACGATGCCGGCGCGCGCGGCGGGGCTGTTTTCAAAAACCCGCCCGATCACCACCTTTCCCGCCGGGGCGATGCCCACCTGGCGCAGGCCGCGGCGCTGGAACCAGCGCGACTCCCCGGTCTTGAATCCGGAAACCAGCGTGAGCGGTTCATTGACGCCCGGTCGCTCGACCGTGAAAGTGATGTTCTCGCCGCGGCTCAGCACCACCCGCTCGGTGATCGAATCGAGCGAGCCGGCGAAGCCATGCACCTCCCCGCCATTGATCGCGAGGATGCGGTCACCGGGTTTCAAGCCGGCTTGTTCCGCCGGATAGCCGGGTTCGACGAAACCGACCACGGTAGAGGGTATGAAGTCCTTTGGTTTTCCCACCACCCACACGCCCACCGCAGTGACCAGGGCGAGCAGCATCGAAAACAGCGGCCCGGCGAAGGCGACGATGATCTTGTCCATTGCGGAAATCGGCGCAAGCGGCTTCGCTCCCGGTTCGCGCGCGCCTTCGAGTGTCTCCATCGGCGCCATTTGCGGCAGTGCCACGAAGCCACCCGCGGGAATCCAGCCGAGGCCGTATTGCACGCCGTTGATGTCTTTTTTCCACAGCGGCTTGCCGAACCAGATCTGGAAGCGGTCGATCTGCAGGCCACGCCATTTCGCCGCCCAGAAATGGCCGAGCTCGTGGACGAAAATGATGATGTTGAAAATGACGAGAACGACGAGGATCAGCAAACTGACCTGGAGAAAGGTGGAAAACGCGGACATGTGGGTGCTCTGAACCGCCACAAGGTAGCCGGTCCAAGCCCGTCGGCAAGTTCTGAGAAATAGCCGGTTTCGATTTTCAACTCAAAACCTACATGCTGAAAACCAGAAGGTTGCGAAAAAATAAAACTGGAATTGGAATAATTCTTGATCTCATTCCAAGCGCTTCTAGTTTGCCGCCGCCATGCTCAGCAAGATCACCGAAGTCCAATCCGCGCTGGAGGTTCCTGAGGAAATCGCCGGGCTGCGCATGACGCGGCAGCGCCAGGAGATTTACCGGATTCTGATTGAGGAGCGGAACCACCCGACGGCCAACGAGGTATTCATGAAAGCCAAGGACCGCCTGCCAAATCTCTCGCTGGCCACGGTTTACAACTGCCTGGATGCGCTGGTGCAGCACGGCATCATCCGGCAGGTCAATTTCGAGCGCGAATCGTCGCGCTACTGCCCGAACCTCCGCGAGCATGGGCATTTCCACGATGCGGAAACCGGAGTCATTCATGACGTCGATTTCAAACCCGGTGCCAATCTCACCGACGTGCTCAACCTGCCCCAGGGAGCCGTGATTGAGGACGTCGAAATCACCCTCCGCGGCAAAATATCCAATCTCCAATAGTCCAATATTTCTATCCCACCATGAGCCTCCATATCCAGAACCTGCATGCCATCCTCGAAGACGGAACCGAAATCCTCAAGGGCGTCACGCTCGAAGTCCCGAAAGGGGAAGTCCACGCCATCATGGGCCCCAACGGCTCCGGCAAGTCCACACTCTCCAAGGTGATCGCCGGACACGAAGGCTACACCGTGACTGGCGGCTGCATCACCTTGAACGGCGAGGACATCGCGGAAATGTCCATCGACGAACGTTCGCGCGCCGGCATTTTCCTGGCTTTCCAATATCCATCCGAAGTCCCCGGTGTCTCCAATGCCAACTTCATACGCGCCGCGCTCCAGGCCCGCCTGCCGGAAGGCGAGGAGATCGACGCCGTCGCCTACTACAAGGACCTGTATGCCAAAATGGACCTCCTTGAGATGGACCGCAAGTTCACCGGCCGTGCCGTGAACGAAGGATTCTCCGGCGGCGAAAAGAAGCGCAACGAGATCCTGCAAATGATGATGCTCGATCCGAAATTCTGCATTCTCGATGAAACCGACTCCGGCCTCGACATCGATGCGCTCAAGATCGTCTCCAAGGGCGTCAACTCGCTGCGCTCGCCCGAGCGCGGCATCCTGCTCATCACCCACTACCAGCGCCTGCTCGACTACATCCAGCCTGACCACGTGCATGTCATGGCCGAGGGCCGCATCGTCCGCTCCGGCGGGCCCGAACTCGCGCTCGAACTCGAACAACACGGCTACGACTTCCTCAAGGAAGCCGCCCTCGTTTGATGGAATTTCACAATTGGAATTTCAAATCCCCAATTCCCAATCCCATGCCCTACGAAGACACCACCGCCGTTCTCGACCAAGAAACCCACGAGGCGATCAACATCGACCGCAGCAAGGGTGATTTCACCTTTCCCGAGCGGCACAAGTATGACGCCGGCCGCGGCCTGAGCGCCAGGACCATCGATTACATCTGCGACGTGAAGCAGGACCCGCAATGGGTGCGCGAGTTCCGCCACAAGGCGCTCAAGGTGTTTCTTGAAAAGCCGATGCCCACCCACTGGGCGACCAAGGACCTTGAGAACATCGACTTCGACCAGATCCGTTATTACCTATCGGACGGCGAGAAGCCGAAGCGTTCCTGGGACGAGGTGCCGCCCGAGGTGTTGGAGACCTTCGAGCGCCTCGGCATCCCCGAGCAGGAACGCGCGTTCCTTGCCGGAGTGGAGGCGCAGTATGACTCCGAGGCCGCTTATTCGAACATGAAGGAAGAGCTGTCCAAGCAGGGTGTCATCTTCGTCTCCTCCACCGAAGGCCTCAAGGAATACGAGGAAATCTTCCGCCCGTGGTTCGGCAAGGTGATCCCCACCTCCGACAACAAGTTCTCCGCGCTCAACAGCGCCGTGTTTTCCGGCGGATCATTCATCTACATCCCGAAAGGCGTGAAGCTGAAACAACCGCTGCAAGCCTACTTCCGGATCAACTCGGAAAGCTTCGGCCAGTTTGAGCGCACCCTCATCATCGCCGACGAAGGCGCGGAAGTGATGTATATGGAAGGCTGCACCGCACCCAAGTTCGAGACCGCCACGCTGCACTCGGCCGTGGTCGAGCTGGTCGCACTGAGAGGCGCCAAGATCCAATACGTCACCGTCCAGAACTGGAGCAGCAACGTTTTCAACCTCGTCACCAAGCGCGGCCTCGCCATGGAGGACGCCGAGGTGCGCTGGATCGACTGCAACATCGGCTCGCGCCTCACCATGAAATACCCCGGCGTGATCATGAAAGGCCGCCGCGCCCGCGGTGAAGTCATTTCCATCGCGCTCGCCAATACCGGCCAGCACCAGGACACCGGTGCCAAGATGCTGCACCTGGCGCCGAACACGTCGAGCAATATCGTCTCGAAGTCGGTGGCCCGCGGTGGTGGCCGCGCCTCCTACCGGGGCCTGGTCCAGGTCAACAAAGGTGCTCACGGATCGCGCTCCAGCGTGAAATGCGATGCCCTGCTGGTCGATACGGTCAGCCGCAGCGACACCTACCCCTAC
>JALRFY010000291.1 GCA_023253625.1 Akkermansiaceae bacterium
GAATGAAGAGGACACAGAGCAGATCCGACACAGGATCGAGGTCCCGAATCATTCACTCAATGGTAGCCGTGCGATTTCCCATCACACGCCCGGAGGCATCCCGCCGGGTCGCGCCATGATCGCTGGTGGTTTCGGTTCCGGCGGACCGTCCCGATGCATCCCGGAACTACGTTCGGGTGCCCGGGCCAGCAGACTTGCTGGTGTCGGCGCTGCCGGTCATCCGCCCACTCGCGGCCCGGTAAGTCGTGCGGGAGGAGCCGGAGGAATATACATGAGTCGTTGCCGATCCCGCCGACCTCCCACTGGCATCGCGGTAATGCGTGTGCGTGGTGCTGCCGCCGCTGGCTTGGGTGGTGGCGGTGCCAGTGATGCGCCCCGCGGCGTCGCGGAACACCGCCCGCTCGCTTCCACCTGCCTGCTTTTGGCGTTCGATGGTCTGGACCACCCGACCGGAGGATTCGCGCACCACCTCGCGGCAGGTTTGGGCCGGGGAAAGCGGGGAGAGGGCACTGGCAAGGAGCAGGGTGGGTAGGAGCACCGTCTTCATGTGGGATTTGACCGCCGAAGACGGGGTTTCATTCGTTTCCCGTCAAGCGGGACCGGGTAATACCGGCTGATTCTGAGCCGGTCCGGGGTTGCCAAAACCAGACTGGGCCGATTGAATCACGCAAGGGGAAACTGGGCTTTGAACTCCCTTCCCCCGCACCCTTTCCACCCAGATGACCCGCGAAAAAATCACCCTCTCCCAGCTCGAATCCTTCCTCTTCAAGTCCGCCGACATCCTGCGCGGGAAGATGGACGCCTCGGAATTCAAGGAATTCATCTTCGGCATGCTCTTCCTCAAGCGCCTGTCGGACGAGTTCGACCTGAAGCGCGAGGCCATCAAGCGTGAGTTCGCCCACCTCAGCCCGGAGCTGCTGGCCGAGCTGCTCGAAGACAAGACCACCTACGGCGAGACCTTCTTTGTCCCCGTCCGCGCCCGCTGGCACGAGTCCTGGACCGACGAAAACGGCGAGGCGGTCCCGGCGCTCAAGGACCTCAAGCACGACATCGGCAGCATGCTCAACAAGGCCATCGCCGCCATTGAGGATGAAAACGATGCGCTCGCCGGGGTGCTCAAGAACAACATCGATTTCAACGCCGTCAAAGGGAAGACCAAGATCCCCAACGAGAAGTGGAAGGACCTCCTCGACCACTTCAACCAGCCCGGTTTCACGCTGGTGAACGACAACTTCGAGTTCCCCGACCTGCTCGGTGCGGCCTACGAATATCTGATCAAATACTTCGCCGACAGTGCCGGGAAAAAGGGCGGCGAGTTCTACACTCCCGGCGAGGTGGTGCGCTTGCTCGTCCAGATCGTGAAACCCCGCGCCGGTCATGAAGTGGACGATCCCACCATGGGTTCCGGCGGCTTCCTCATCCAGAGCCACCAATATGTCGAGGAACAGGGCGAAAACCCGAACGACCTCGCTCTCTTCGGCCAGGACTCGAACGGTACCGTCTGGTCGATCTGCGTGATGAACATGATCCTCCACAACATCACCCGCTTCACCATCGAGAACGGCGACACCTTGGAAGATCCGCTCATCCTCGACGGCGGCGTGCCGCGCAAGTTCGACCGCATCCTCGCCAATCCGCCGTTCTCGCAGAACTACAGCCGCGCCACCCTCAAGTTTCCCTCCCGCTTCCGCGAGTGGTGTCCGGAGACCGGGAAAAAGGCGGACCTCATGTTCGTCCAGCACATGCTCGCCACGCTCAAGGCCGACGGCATCGCCGCCACCGTCATGCCGCACGGCGTGTTGTTCCGGGGCGGCAAGGAAAAGCTCATCCGCGAGCTGCTGATCAACGACGACGTCATCGAGGCCATCATCAGTCTGCCGCCCGGCCTGTTCTACGGCACCGGCATCCCCGCCTGTGTGCTGGTGCTCAACAAAAACAAACCGGACGCGCTGCGCGACCAGGTTCTCTTCATCAATGCCGACCGCGAATACGCCGAGGGCAAGAACCAGAACAAGCTCCGCCCCGAGGACATCGAGAAAATCGACTTTGTATTCACCCACAAGCGCACGCTGCCGAAATACAGTCGCCTCGTCTCCAAGCAGGAGATCGTGGAAAAGCACGATTACAACCTGAACATCCGCCGCTACGTGGACAACACGCCCGACCCCGAGCCGGAGGACGTGCAAGCGCACTTGATCGGCGGAGTGCCACAGGCGGAGGTGGAGGCGCGGCAGCCGGACTTTGCCAAATTCGGCGTTGCCACGGATGCCCTGTTCCAGCCGGAGCGCCCCGGCTACCTGTCATTCCGGTCCGCCATCACCGGCAAGCCCGCCATCAAGACCACCTTGGAGGCGGATATTGCCTTGCAGGGCACGCTGACCCGCCATCGCGATGCCCTGCAAACGTGGTGGGAAGTCGCCCGTCACGACTTCGCCCAGCTCCGCGAGGGCAAGAAGATGCCGGAAGTCCGGCAGGAACTGCTCACCACCCTGAAGGGCCGCTTCATCCCGCTCGGCGTCTTGGACGAGTTCCAGAGCGCGGGCGTATTCGTGAACTGGTGGCAACAGATCCGTTACGACCTGAAAACCATCGTCTCAACCGGCTGGCATCACACGCTCATCCCGGACTCCTATCTCATCGCGGAGTTCTTCCAGGCGGAGGCCGATGCCATCGAGGCGACCGAGGCCGCCATCAGCGAGGCCCAGAGCGAACTCGCCGAAGCCGTCGAGGCCGGGCAGGAACTCGCCGCCTATGAACCCGAGGAAGACGAATCCATCACCGCCGCCACCAT
>JALRFY010000051.1 GCA_023253625.1 Akkermansiaceae bacterium
AGCGGTTGGCTCGAGGAATTCCGCGATCCCGAGCTTACGCTCGTGGTTGATGAGGCGCTGCAACACAACCGCGACCTCAAGACCGCCGCGGCACGGTTGCGAGAGGCCGGAGAAACGAGCATCATCGCACGTTCGCGCACGCTGCCTTCCGTGGGATTGAGCGGCAGTGCGTCCGTCAGCGATTCCTCGGGAGGACCTGTCAGCCGCAGTCATGGCCTCAATCTCGCGGCCGCCTGGGAGGCTGACTTGTGGGGACGCCTGCGCGATCTCACGCGAGCCGCCGAGGCGGATGAGAGTGCCGCGATCGAGGATTTCCGCGGCGCGCGATTGTCGCTGGCCGCCAATGCGGCGAAGGCATGGTGTAACCTGATTTCCGCTGAACAAGAAGTGGCTCTTGCCAAGGTGACGCTGGAGTCGTTTGAGAAAAACCTGCGCATCATCGAGCGCAATTACCGTGGCACCGGCGAGGGCGCGCTCGATATCCAGTTCGGCCGCACCAACGTCTCCGGCGCGCGCCGTGCCGTGGAGTCCCGCACGCTGGAGCGCGACGAGGCCGCACGGACGCTCGAGGTTCTGTTAGGGCGCTACCCGTCCGGCACAGCACGCAGCGGCAAGGATCTGCCGAAGCTGGCCGCACGCGTGCCCGCGGGTCTCCCGGCCGATCTGGTGGACCGTCGGCCGGACCTTGCGGCTGCGAGATACAGGTTGTTTTCGAGTGCCCGGCGCGCGGATGCCGCCCGCAACGCCTTGTTGCCGTCATTTTCCATCACCGGCAGCGGCGGCAGCTCGACCGCACGGTTGGCGGAACTGCTGGATTGGCGGGATTTGACCGCCACACTCGTCGGGCGTTTCACCCAGGTTCTCACGGAAGGCGGCGCGGTCTCGGCCGAAGCGCGCGCGGCGCTGGCCCGCAATGAGGCGCTGATTCACGGCTACACACAGACGGCGCTCACGGCGTTCCGTGAAGTGGAAGCTGCGCTGGCTGCCGAACGCTCGCTGGCCGCGCAGGAAAAGTTTCTCGCCTCCGAAATGGAGCAGGCGGTGCTGGCCGAGCGCCAGGCCGAGCGCGACTACGCCGAGGGCATCAACCCGAATATCCTCTCCGTGCTGGAAGCACAGCGCCGCGCCAACAACGCACGCGCCAGCATGATCCGCCTGCGCAACCAACGGCTGCAAAACCGCATCGACCTGCATCTGGCGCTGGGCGGCGATTTCCGGACACGTCCGAAATAACCGCCACACGCACGCCGTATTTGGCATCGCCGTTTATCGCGGCGAGATTCTCCCGCCACCCATGCTAATACGGATTCTCATTCCCATCATCATTCTTGCCGCTGGCTTCGGTGCCTTGAAATGGCTGGGCACCCCTGTGGAAGAACCCCGCCCCGAGCGGCAGCCACCCCGCAAAATCAAAACCGAGAAACTTGAAATCACGCTCACCGATTACCCGGTCATCCTGCAATCGCAGGGCACGGTGCGCGCCCATCACACCACCACCATCACCCCGCTCGTGGCCGGCACAATCTCTGTGGTCCATCCGTGTTTCGAGGACGGTGCTTTTTTCAACCAAGGCGATGTGCTCGCCGAGCTGGATCCCGCCGACTTGCAGGCACAGGTCATCGCCTCCGAATCCCGGCTCGCGCAGGCAGAAGCCACGCTCGCCCAGGAAGAGGCCCGTGCAAAACAGGCGCGGCTCAACTGGGAGGACATCGGCTATGATGAAGCCCCTTCACCGCTGGTGTTGCGGGTGCCGCAACTCAAGGAGGCGCGCGCCCGCGTCACTTCCGCGCGGGCCGATCTGGATCAGGCGGAACGCAATCTGGGGCGCGCCAAAATCCGCGCGCCATTCGACGGCCGGGTCAAAACGCGCGCCGTGGGCCTCGGTCAGGCGGTCGGCGCCACCACGCCGCTGGGTGAGGTGTTCGCCACCGATTACGCGGAAGTGCGGCTGCCGCTGGCTCCAGACCAATTGCGTTTCGTGAATCTCCCGGCCGGCCCGGACGATCCGCCTGTGTGCGTGACCCTCCACGACGCACTGCGCGGGAACATGAAAAACGAGCCGCGCCAGACTTGGAGTGCCCGTATCGTCCGCTCCGAGGGCGCGCTGGATGAGACCTCGCGCGAGCTGTTCGCCATCGCCCGCATCGACGATCCGTTCGGCCGCAAATCCGACGCCCCCGAGCTTCGCATCGGCCAGCCAGTGCGCGCCGCCATCCAAGGCGTGGTGCTCGAGGACGTCTATCTCATTCCCCGCAGTGCGATGCGCGGCATCAACCGGATCTATCGGATCGACCGGCCCGGATTCACTATCCGCCGGACTACCATCGAGCCGGTGTTTTCCAACGCTGATGTGCTGGTGCTGCGCGGCGGATTGAATACCGGCGATTGGGTGGCCACCTCGCGCATGCCTTACACCCCGGACGGTGCGCCGGTGGAAGTTATCGAAACCGGCGTGATGGCGGACACTCCGGAATCCCGCAAGGCGGACCAAGGAAGCGGATCCTGAGCCCCGCGCCAATGGTCACCAACGGATGGCCGCGGCCGCCCAGGTCAGACCGGCACCGAAGGCCACCAGCACGATATGATCGCCGCGCTTGAAAGCGCCGGTCCGGTTTGCCTCGTCCAGTGCGATCGCCACCGCCGCAGCCGAGGTGTTGCCGTATTTGTCGAGATTGACGAACACGCGCTCGTTGGGCACCGCAAGACGGTCGGCGATGGCGTCGATGATCCGCAAATTGGCCTGGTGGGGAATTACGCATGCAATATCATCGGCGCTCCAGCCGGCGCGCTCGATCACCTTTTCCGCCGCTTCCTTCATCCGGGTGACTGCGATCTTGAAAACCTCCCTGCCCTGCATGCTGAGCGTATGCAGGTGCTGGTTGACATTTTCAGCCGTGATCGGTTTCGCGGAGCCGCCGCCGGGAATTTCCAACAAGTGCGTCAGATTGCCATCGGTGCCCATCTCGGTGGCCACGATCGCTCCTTCGCCGGCCTCCGCGCGGCGCAGCACCGCGGCACCGGCACCGTCGCCAAAGAGCACGCAGGTGGAACGATCGTCCCAGTTGGTGACGGTGGAAAGTTTCTCGGCACCGATGATCAGGGCATTTTGGAAGGCGCCGTCGGAAATCAGCCGCTTCGCGATCTTCATCGCGTAGAGGAAACCGGAGCAGGCGGCGGAGATATCGAATGCCACCGCGCGCGCCGCGCCGATCTGTTGCTGCACATAACAGGCCGTCGCGGGAGTCGGCGTGTCCGGCGTGATGGTGGCGACGATGATCAACTCGATGTCCGCGGCCTGCATGCCAGCCTGCTCGAGCGCCTTGAGCGCCGCCTTGCTCGCCAGGTGCGAGGTGAACTCGTCGTCCGCGGCGATGCGCCGCTCACGGATGCCGGTGCGCGTGACAATCCACTCGTCGCTGGTATCCACCATGGTGGATAGCTCCTCGTTGCTCAATATCCGCTCCGGAACATAACTGCCGGTGCCTGCCACACAAACCTCGATCGCGGATGACTGGTCGCTCATGCGGCGGGAGATTGAAACCGGCGCATGAACGCCACAAGCGCGAAGTTCGCTTCCGCACGGCGTGTTCTCACTCGGACACAATCGCCGCCGGGCCCTTCTTCGCCAGCGCTTCCTCGATGCGCTGGTTCACACGGTTTTCGACGGTTTCCATGGCCACACGGATCGCATTGCGCACCGCCAACGCAGTGGACGAACCATGCGCGATGACCACCACGCCATTGACCCCCAACAACGGACTGCCGCCATAGGTCTCGTAGCTGCTTTTCTCCTTCAGCGCCTTGAACGCGCCATTGGCCAGCACCGCCCCACACAGGCGCAGCGGATTGCCCTTGATCTCGGTCTTGAGCCATTTCGAGACGGCCTTGGCGGTGGCTTCCAACGTCTTGAGCATGATGTTGCCCACAAATCCGTCGCACAGCACCACGTCGAGCTCAGTCTCGAACAGGTCGCGCCCCTCGACATTGCCCACGAAATGAATGCCCGGGGTTTCCTTGAGCAGCTTGAATGTTTCCTTGGTGAATGACGTGCCTTTTTCGTCCTCTTCACCGTTGGACATCAGCCCCACCTTGGGATTCTTGACCCCCAATACGTTCCGGGAGAACGCGGTGCCCATGATCGCATAGGCCACCAGATGATCCGGCTTGGCTTCCGGATTCGCACCCGCGTCGAGGATGTGGCATAGGCCGTGTTCGTTCGGTATCGCGGTGGCGATGCCCGCACGGTCCACTCCGGGCAGCGTCCGCAGCTTGAGCGTGGCCGAGGCCACCGCCGCGCCGGTGTTGCCAGCAGATACAAATGCCTGCGCCCGGCCATCCTTGACCATGTCCATCGCAATGTTGATGGACGATTGCTTTTTGCGCCGCACCGTTTTCGCCCCCGGCTCACCCATGCCAATCGTCTCCGGGGCATGCACGATGCTCACCCGAGGATCCCTGAGATTGAGCCCCTGCCGCGCGCACTCGGCGCGCAACAACACTTCATCGCCCACCAGAAAGAGATGCTCCAGCCGCGGGTAATATCGCAGCGCGTCCATCGCCCCGCCCACCGTGACTAAGGGTGCGTGGTCACCGCCCATGGCGTCGAGTGCGACTTTCATGCGATCGGATCTGTGGGATGGCAGCTTGGTTCCGAATGGCCACGACAAGGAACCAGGCCGCCCGGGATATGACCAGAGCGGCGGCTTGCCAGTGCGCGCGTAACTGCCACCTTACAGCGCCTCCACGTCAAGCACTTGTCGGTCCCGATAGTAACCACAAGACGGGCAGGCGATGTGGGAAGGCACTTTGCTGCCACACTCCGGGCAACTCTTGAAAATCGGGGCCCGCCAACGGGTCGCGCCACGGCGCATTTTCTGGCGGCTTTTGGATTGGCGGCGCTTTGGAACGGCCATGGTCTTGCTTTGATTGGTTAGTGTTGATCCTTGAGGTCCTTGAGTTCGTCGAGGGCCGACCAGCGGTCGTCACCCCCGTCGCGGGGCGGAGTGGGTAGCGCATCTTGCCGCGGTTTGTCCACTGATAAATAGCGCGGATCGATTTCGCACCGCTGCGGCTCGTCCCCCTCATCACAGCGCGGGTCCACCGGGAAATGCACCAAAATCTCCTCACGCATGGCATCCGTGGCATCGATCTGCGCCGCATCCCCGATTTCCAAGGATAGCGCCGCATCCTCCACCCGAATCGTCTGCCTGAACGGGTGCAGCGTCCGGACACAAATGAACTCGAATGGCGCGGATATACGCCCGGTCAGCAAAAGCTCCGTGCCGAACCGCTGCGCATGCAATTCGTATTCCAAAGGTCCCATCGCCTTTGCGTCACCCTCCGGCAAATCGAAAATCCCGGCTGCCAGACGACCCGCAAAATCCTTGCCCTCGTCCGGAAGCGTCAGCGGATCAATCACCAATCGGTCTTTCATGCGGCCACCATAGCGCCGCACTGCCAGCCGCCAAGCCGCCAATTCCACCCACCCCCGAAAGATTCGAGCCGCTCCAGCTCCGACCGCATTCGCCTTGGCATCAATAAAAAATATTTTCGGATTCGTTATCAATTACTTGTGACTTCCCGATTCCAGATTCCTTCAAATTTATTCGGAAAACTTAAAGAAATTTTTCAAATTCCGAAATCCGCATCCGAACATTCTAACAGAGTTGAATTTTTCATACCCCCATACTTGGGAGCCCTATTCGTGAAAAACCGCTGTGAAACCTTGAACCAAGCCGTATTTTACATGGTAAACACAAAGCAAAAAACACTGCATATGGTATTGTGAATAATTTGTGGATACTAGATGGGCAAAATTGCGTTGACCCCTCGCCACTGTTTCCGCAATCTTTCCAACGCTGCGCGCGTCGCGCCGCCCGACATTTTCACCCCGCCTCCTGAAACACCTCCCGCCATGACCACCACGACCGTCAAACTTGGAGACCGCACGTTCATACTCGACAAAGCCAAGGCCGAAGAGGCCTTCGCCGCCAAAAAGGTCATCAACGGCCGCGATACGATGTTCTTCAACATCCTCCCGCTCAAATACCAGTGGGCCTACGACCTCTACAAGACGATGAAGAACAACCACTGGGAGCCCGAGGACATCACCATGCAGAAGGATATCGAACAATGGCGCTCGGATGAAATCACAGACGTCGAACGCTGGATCATCAAAATGGGCATCGGATACTTCTCCGCCGCCGAAGGCATCGTCGGCGACAACATCCTCCACGTTGTCCGCGAAGTGGTCACGGCGCCCGAACTGAAGTTGGTGTTAGGCCGCCACGCCCACGAGGAAAACATCCACGCAGACAGCCTCGTTTACATGCTATCTTCGCTCGGACTCAATCCCCACGAGTGCGAAGCCATGTTCGAGGACGTGCCCACCATCAAGGCCAAGAACCACTTCGTCGTCTCCAACTCCCGCAGCCTGCGCCGCGACATCGACCTCACAGACACCGCCAACAAACAGGCCCTCGCCAAGAACATCTTCATGTTCGGCCAGGTCATGGAGGGCACCCAGTTCTACGGCCTGTTTGGCATGATTCTCTCCCTCTACCGCCAGAACAAGTTCCCCGGCATCGGCACCATGTTCCGCTACACCCTGCGCGACGAGTCCAACCACATCGAAGTCTTCCGCAACCTGATCATGGACCTCGTCGATGAAAACCCGGACATCTGGACCGAAGATTTCCGCGAAGACCTCCGCTCGACGATGAAGGAAGGTATCACCCTCGAAAAACAATTCATCCGCGACTGCCTCCCCGTCTCCGCCATCGGGCTGAACGCCACGGAGTTCGAGCAATATATCGACTACATTGCCGACCGCCGCCTCACCTCCTGCGGCCTCGCCCCACTCAACGCCAACACCGCCAACCCATTCCCATGGCTCGCCGAAATGATGGACATCAAGAAGGAAACCAATTTCTTCGAAGGCCGCGTCACCGAATACCAGAAGGCATCGGCGCTGGCGAATGTGAGCGATGATGAGCTGTAAAATGCATTAGTTTGCTAGTTTTCAGTGTTCAGTTTTCAGGCAGAAAGATAATACGACCATGGCCATGACGACCTTTGAGGATTTGGACGTTTGGAAACGCGGATGCCAACTTGCTGTCGATGTTTGCGTTGCAACGCATCATTCGAAAAAATTCGGCTTGAAGGACCAGATGCAACGTTCGGCGCTTTCCATTCCATCCAACATCGCCGAAGGAGCCGAGCGGGACAGTGATGGCGACTTTATCCGTTTCCTACGCATCAGCAAGGGTTCCTGCGGAGAACTCCGCACACAACTCTACATCAGCGAGCGCGTCCAAAAAGCTCTTGATATTGATCCCCTCGCCAACTCCCGCGAGATGATCAAGGAATCCCGCGAAATCTCCGCCATGCTCCAAGGACTCATCCGCAGCATCGAAAACCGCCGCCCTTCCAAAAGCTAGTTGCCCATCACGCATGTTTTCAACGCTCTTCCTCTTCCCTGAAAACTGAACACTGAAAACTAGCAAACTCTGCTCCGCCGCTTCTCCCCGCTCTCCACCACCAAAAACCTCCCGCATTCACACCACATGTACCACTCCATCAACCCTCTCGAAGATATCGCTCTCAAGCAAGTCATCACTGCCCGCTTCGCCGCGCCGGAAAATTCGCGCTCCTTCGCATGGCGCGAGATCCTGCCGCAGGAACGCCGCAGGCCCATCGCTGACATCATCGTCACCCGCGGCGAGAGGGAAAGCCACTTTTCCCTCGAGGACGTGGCCGATGCCATCGGCGAATCGCTCGCCGACTTGCTCATTGCCCGCCGCGAGGATGAGAAATCGATCTTCTCCGATGTCAACCGTCAGTTTGTCTCCGACGTGGCACACAACGTGGCCACCTCGCTCACCAAGTCGCTCGACGAAGGCGGTCGCCTGCGCCTCTCGGAGGCCGACCTCTACCTGCTCATCGAAAAAGCACTGCTTGAAAACGAGGCCTACGACGTCGCCAAGTCACTCGCTTTCCGCCGCTCGATGGAGAAATCCGGCAGCATCGATACCAACGCCGGTCCTCAAATGCTGCCCGTCCGCCTGATCCGCCGCAACGGCAACGTGGTGCCATGGTCTGAAACCAAGATCGAGATCGCGGTTCGCAAGGCCTTCCTTACCATCAAGGAAAACCCCGAGCCCGCCATCGACATCGCACGCGGCGTTACCGAGCGCGTCCGCCGTGGCGACCAATCGTTTGTCCACATCGAGGACGTGCAGGACATGGTGCAGGAGGAACTCATGCGCCAAGGCCACTTCAAGGCCGCCGAGCACTACATCCTCTACCGCGCCCAGCGCTCGCGCCTGCGCGAGGAACAGGAAGCCAACACCGAGGACCCGAATCAGGAGTTCATGGTCACCGTCACCACCGATGACGGCCAATGCTCGTTCTGGGACGGCACCGAACTCAAGAAGCGCATTGCTTTCGCCATGATCGGCCTCGACATCGCCATGACCGAGCCCGAGATTGAACGCGAACTCCGACGTTCGGTCGGCTCAGAAATTTCCGAAAGGGACCTCAAGAACACCATCATTCTCAACGCCAAGGCCCTCATCGAAAAGGACGCCGATTTTGCGAAATTCGCGGGCCGCATCCTGCTCAGTTACATCTATGAGGAAGTCCTCGACTGGAGCATCTCCAAGGACGGCATCGAGAAACTCAAGATGGCCCACCAACTCTCCTTCAAGAGTTATCTCAAACACGGCGTCGCCATCAAACGCCTGCATCCCGATCTGTTGGAGAAATACAATCTCGACAAACTCGCCGACGCATTCGATCCCACCGCAGACCTCGATTTCGACTATCTCGGCATCCAGACGCTCTATGATCGCTACCTGATCGTCGATAAGACCGGCAGCAAGCCGCGCCGCATCGAGACGCCGCAGTTCTTCTGGATGCGCGTTGCCATGGGCCTTTTCAAAAACGAGGAGAAAGAGCCCGAAGGCTGGGTGGTCCGCCTCTACAACCTCTACAAGGGCCGCCGTTTCTGCTCCTCCACCCCCACCCTCTTCAACTCCGGCACTCTCCACTCGCAGCTCTCTTCCTGCTACCTCTACAAGGTCGATGACTCCATCGAGTCGATCATGATCCGCGGCATCGCCGAAAACGCCTTCCTCAGCAAGTGGGCCGGCGGTCTCGGCGGCTCATGGACCGCTGTGAGGGGTACCGGCGGCTACATCCAGGGCACCAACGGTGAGTCCCAAGGTATCATCCCGTTCCTCAAGCTCCACAACGACCAGCTCGTCGCCGTCAACCAGGGCGGCAAGCGCCGCGGCTCCGGCTGCGCTTATCTCGAAACATGGCACAACGACATCGAGGACTTCCTCGAACTCCGCAAGAACACCGGCGACGAACGCCGCCGCTGCCACGACATGAACACCGCCAACTGGATCCCGGACCTCTTCATGAAACGCATGGAGGACCGCGGAAACTGGACACTCTTCCGCTCCAATGAAGTGCCCGACCTCCACGACCTTTACGGCAAGGCCTTCGAACAACGCTATGTGGAATACGAGCAAATAGCCGCCGAAGGCAAAATCTGGTCCCGCCAGTTCCCCGCCCTGGAGTTGTGGAAATCCATGCTCAAGATGGTCTTCGAAACCGGCCACCCCTGGATCACTTTCAAGGACCCCTGCAACGTGCGCTCGCCCCAGGACCACTGCGGCGTGATCCACTCGTCCAACCTCTGCACCGAGATCACCCTCAACACCTCCGACGAGGAAACCGCCGTCTGCAACCTCGGCTCCGTAGTGCTCGATTCCCACATCACCCGGGACGGTGCCATCGACCACGACATGCTCAAGGAAACCATCACCGTGGCCATCCGCGCGCTCGACAATGTCATCGACATCAACTTCTACCCGACCACCGCCGCCAAGACCGCCAACTCCCGCCACCGCCCCATCGGCCTCGGCGTGATGGGCCTGCAAAACGCCCTCTACAAGCGCAACCTCGCCTTCGCCTCGGACGCCGCCGTCGAGTTCAACGACGAGATGATGGAGGCCATCGCCTACTACGCCTACAGCGCCTCCAGCGACCTCGCCGCCGAAGTCGGCACCTATTCCACCTACAAGGGCTCCAAGTGGGACCGCGGACTCCTCCCGCAGGACACCGTCGATCTCCTCGAAGACGAACGCGGCCGCAAGATCGACGTCCCGCGCGGCGGCAAGATGGACTGGTCCGTCGTTCGGGAAAAGATCGCCAAGCACGGCATGCGCAATTCCAACGTGCTCGCCATCGCCCCCACCGCCACGATCTCCAACATCATGGGCACCACGCCCTGCATCGAGCCGAACTACAAGAACCTCTACGTGAAATCCAACCTCTCCGGTGATTTCATCGTGCTCAACAGCGAGCTCGTCAAGGACCTCAAAAAAGCCGGCCTCTGGAACCAGGACATGCTCGACCAGCTCAAATACTTCGACGGCGAACTCGACGCCATCGAGGACATCCCGGAAGCCATCAAGCACAAGCACAAGACCGTTTTCAGCGTCGGCTACGAATACATCGTGGACGCCGCCGCCCGCCGCCAGAAGTGGATCGACCAGTCCCAAAGCGTGAACCTCTTCCTCGCCACCCCGGATATGAAGACCCTGTCTCACATGTACCGCCGTGCCTGGGACAAGGGCCTCAAGACCACCTACTACCTCCGCACCATGCAGGCATCCAACATCGAAAAGGCCACCATCGACGTCAAAAAGGAAGTCCGCGGCGGCATGGCAGCCGGCCCCAAAACCTACACCGAAGCCGAGAAAAACGCCTGCTCCCTCGACGCCATGCTGAATGGCGGGACTTGCGAGGCTTGCCAATAAGGATCGGATGGGGTCACGGGGAT
>JALRFY010000068.1 GCA_023253625.1 Akkermansiaceae bacterium
ACACCACCACCGGCACCACCCACAACATCGATCCCGCCGATCAGTCGCAACTCACCGACTATGTCCGCGTCTTCTGGATGTGGGACAAGAAATTCCGTTTCAAGGTAGATGTCGCGGCGATCGGACAGCCCCAGAGCGCGCTTACCGCTGTCTCGAAGCTGCCTTACTTCAAGACGGTCGAAGGCACCTATGACAACAAGAATTCGTTACAGAAGCAGGTCGCGGCAGGCATCCTGACGGTGTTGGATCTCTGGCTCACCGAGGGCGAGCAACTTGAGGTGGGCACGATCTACCGCAGTCCGGACCGGCGCTACACTATCAGCGAAGTCGGCCAAGCGATGAACAATTTCGCCAACATCAACTTTCGCAGCCTGCTCAATGCAAGTTACACGGGCGAGGTCGCCAAGGCCTATTCGATTCCTGCGGTTTCCGCGCCCGGCAGCATGTCGTTCACCTACGAGCCCACCACGTTCCGCGCCCAGCTGGCGATCGGCGAAGGGCTGGATTTCTCCAGCCGGGATGTCATTGACACCCAGCTGACGCCCGACCTGCCGGATGACGCTGTGCTCGTCTCTGTCACCGCCAACAGCCAGCCCGCCGTGACCGCGCCGGAGGCCATCAACGACCAGCCCGGCTGGACGTCCGGCGAGGGCGACCCCTGGCAGTGGGATATTGTGGGGAAGAAATGGTATCCGCTCAAGCCGGGCACCTACACCCTCGCGTGGAAGGACCGGAATACGGCCGAGACCTACACCATGGAAATCACGGCCGCTTTCCCCGACGAGACCCAGACCCTGGCCTTCCTGGAGGATGCGCAGGGCAACTACCTCGGGACCGCGCCCGACTACAAGACGAATTACCATTTCTCCGCCACCAACGGCGCCTCGTTCCCCGGTGCCCCCGGTGCTCACTACCGCTATCTCGTCTCGCCCAATCCCGCATCGCTCTTCCCGGTGGATCTTGAACCGTCCGGCACCGATCGTTGGAAGTTCCTCAGGCAGGCCTTCTCGACGCAGGGCACTGCCAAGGTCGACAAGACCGCCGCCAATGGGCCGCGCTTCACGGAAAGCTCCACGGATGTCCGCACCGTGCACGTCTTCAGCTACCGCCCGACCACGGGCGTGGGCAGCGGTGACCTCACCCGCGAGCAGATCGCCGTGCGCGTGATCCACTCCCTCGATTCCGTGGCAAACCGCAATGAAGGCCCCGCCCAGACCGTGGCTTCCCGCATCACCAGTCCGGATGACATCGCCGGCTACGGGTCCGGCTACATCGTCAACGAGGTCTCCAACTACAACGCCTCCCTCTACGACCGCACTGCTGCTGTGGGCAAATGGGGACCGGTCTTTCCGGTCAACTGGTCGGGACTTTTCACCGATGACGACCAGCAACTCGCCGTCGGCTATTACGAAAACCCGGGGTCCGACCCCGCCAGCACCCTCAACCCGCCGGTGGGCTGGCCCTATGTGGCGACCTACTATGCTTCGGTCGATTTCCCCGACGAGGATACCGCTCCCGCGATCTACATCGCCAGCCAGCTCGGCAGCGAGGGAGTCAACCAGTCCTCGGATAACCCCCAGCCCCAGCTGGTCTTCGACCCCGCGAAATACGCCAACCTCACCGTCTACAACCAGCCCGACCGCGACAAGGCCGGATTCAACCCCAACGAGGAGCATGCCCTGGTGGCCCCCTCCAACCTGGCGAACATGACGGGCGACAAATCCAAGAACATCGGCCAGAGCGCCTTCTTCGCGCTGCAAAACTTCATCAATCGGAGTAGCACAGCCGACCGGAATTCGACATCGGATCCACCATCCTATACATCCGATGCCTTCGTCCTCGGTCAATACACGGACCTTTCCACCGGGCAGCCGGGCATGATTGCCTACCGGGTGCTTAGGACGCGCATTGTATTGCAAGGGCAAAGCTTTCCGGGGCGCGATCCCAAGACCCATCTCCCGGTGGACGAGGCGGGGAATCCCTATCCTCAACCCGCCAACCCCAACTATGATTTCCAGACCGTCGCCTTCGCCGGCGACCTCGTGACGCCGATCTACCCCCTCAACCTCGTCGCGGGCCCCCGCATTCTGCCGCAGAGCGACGGCCGCAACTACGGCGGCCAGCTTACACTATGGAACGACAAGAACGGCGTGCCGTGGGTGGTGGCTGGCGAAAAAAGCAACGGGTTGCCGGGTAATTTCGATTACCGGTTCTGGTATCCGCTTCCCCAAGGTTTCTGGCTGGGAGAGGGAGGAGACGCCGTGGCCACGGGCACTCCGATCAAATGGCTGCCATACAGCTCTAACTTTGGAGAATACACGACTGTCGGATTTAAAGCCCCCCAGACGACCACCTACTATTGCTACTGGAAGGAAAACTACCCCGTGCTCAAGCGCGGGGAGACGCTCTCCTATGCCGGGGGCGAATACAAGGCCGACCACCCCACCGGGCCCGGACTGCCCGGCGTGATCGGCTGGGCCTCGGGCGAGGTCGTGTTCGACTCCGCCACGCCTGAAATGGTCATCAATGACGAGGAAGTGAAGAAGTTCAATGCCCGCTTCATGCGCCTGCTGGATCCCTTGAGTGTGGACTTCACCAAGGAGGCCATGGGGGCGGCGGGCCTGACCCCGGCCAACCCGGACAAGGTCTCGGTGAGCGGCACCCGCTGGTATTTCAAGCAACTGGCCGGCTCTCTGGGCCGCTGTTTCTACTACGACAGCCTCCAGTCCAAGCTGGTCGTGCGGGGCAGGATCAATGACCGCGAAACCGGCGATCCCAAGCTCACCCAGCCGCCCGTCGGACTCGCGACGCTGGAGCCGAACGTGCTCGATGCAAATGATCAAACGGACCTCAAGAAACTGGCGGAAGGCAACGCCGAATGGGCCGAAGTCATCGAGCAGCTCTCCAAATTGTCCAACCCCGAGCCCGCCGGCCTCGAGCTTGCCGGGCCGGGGGAAAACCTCTTGACCACCGAGAACGAGTCGGGCGAGACGGTCACAAAGACCACCAAGTATCGCTCCCTCCAGAGCCTCGGCACCGGAGCCTCGCTCGTGCCCAACCCGGAATCCTTCCCGGAAGCCATCGGTGAGGAAAGGTATGTCACCCTGGTCGAGAACAATGACCCGAAGACCACCGGTGCGGTGACACTCCATGTCATCCGCCTCGGCGACGAGCGCTACCGCGGCGCCATCGCCGTCGTCACCCCGAACGACGCCTTCGACGAGAAGGTGGAACTGAAGCACAGCGGCGATTTCGGGGGCCAGACGGAGAACATGTATTACCAGTGGTGGATGCACGCCGTGGCCCCGCTCGACGGCCTGGCGACGCCGGACCAGTCCACCACCGGCTGGGAACTTTACCAGCAGGGCAAGGGGCTCAACTCCATCACCTTCAGCGGCCGGCCGGATGTCACCCTGGCCGACAAGCTCTTCTACGTCCGCTATGGAAACGCGACCGAACTGGGCGCGGCCGACTCGATCGCGCATGTGAACAGCGGAGCCGTGGCCGACACCGCCTGGCGCCTGGTCAGCCCGGATGACAACACCCCCGACTGGGCCCCGGGCTCGGCAGCGGTTCCGGCCTCGAATGGTGTCCCGGCTTCACCCGCTCACCCGGCGCCCTACCAGTGGGCCGGGGCGGCCAACTCCCCCCAGCTCCAAGCCTCCGGATCCCGCCGTTTCCTGCCCCAACTCCTCATGGGCTGGGTCAAGCGCGTGCTCGATGCCGTCAACCCCTACGAGGCCCGCTACTCCGCCGACTTCAGCGGTGACTCACCCGCCACCTACTCAAGCATGCTGATCGAGGCCGGCCGTCCCTACAACGGCCCCGTGGCCCTCAACAGCGCCAAGGACGTCATCGAAAACGTCGGCCTCATCGAGCTCTATGAGACCGTTCTCCAGCGCGCCCGGGACCTCACCGCCAATCAGCCCTCCGACGCGGGCATCAACCAGGCCCTGCTCCTGGCCTCCACGCGCCTGGCCATGCTCTACGGCCTGCTGGGCAGCGAGGCCTACGCGGACGCCCAGAACCCCTCCCTCAGCCTCGGGGCCGGCACCTCAGGGACCGGCTCCGCCCTCGCCACCGCCAACCCATGGGCTTTCGCGTTCATGAACGAGGTGCCCGACCTCCTCCAGGAGGAGCTGGCCCTGCTGCGCGGCACCGACTACCTGAAGTCCTACCCGGTCTACAACCGGCTCTTCTGGAACTACTTCAAGGGCCTGGGCGAGGCGGCTTACAACATCAACTACAACGTCGGCGACAAGAGCGGCGACGGGCTCATCGACGAGAACGACGCCGCCGTCCTCTATCCCATGGGCCACGGGGACGCCTGGGGTCACTACCTCTCCTCCATCAAGATGCACTACGGGCTGCTGCTCCAGAGCAACTACGACTGGCAGGCCCGCGCCGAGCTCTACTCCCTGCTCGGCAACGTGATCCCCACCGATTACCTCGACGAGAACTCCTTCGCCCGCACCGCCAACTCCAGGGCCCGCGCGGGACTCTCCATCGTCAAGGCCACCTACCGCGCCTCCTATGTGGCCGATCCCGCCGCCCAGTGGCAGGGCTACACCGACTCCGCCGATCCCGCCCGCGCCTGGGGCGTCTCCGAGTGGGCCGCCCGCAGCGCCCAGGGCGCTCACTTTGACTGGCTCATGGGCAACGCCATTCTCCCCGCCACGGCCACCACCGACTCCGGCCAGCCCGCCCAGGGACTCGACCGGATCGACCGCGCGACCACCCAGTCCGACCTGCGCGCCCTCGCCGGCAGCCTGCAGGAGATCCAGCAGACCCTCGAGGGCGTCAACCAGGGCCTCACGCCCATCGGCCTGCACCCGGACGCCATCAGCTTCGGCATCGATTCCTTTCGGGACGGCCTCGGCTGGCCGCAGACGACCCATTTCCAGACGATCTACGACCGCGCCATCGGTGCCGCCGCCAACGCCCGCCAGGCGCTCGATTTCGTCAGCAGCACCAGCCAGAACCTGCGCGCCATCGCCGATGACACCGGCAATCTCGGCCTGCAGGGCCTGAAGCAGGACCTCGACTACCGCAACCGCCTCATCACCCTCCTCGGCACACCCTACAGCGGCACCATCGGCGCCGGGAAAATCTACAAGCAGGGCTACAGCGGGCCCGACTTGCTCACCTACATGTATCTCGACGCCACCACCGTCGAGCAGATTACACCCCGGGCAGACACGGATGACGGCCTGCCCGATGCCTTCCGCAACGTGAGGATGAATATCAACGATAATTTCATAGGCGATCAAGCCAGGGGGGCGTTCCTCGACTTTAATGGAACAGCTGGGGCCATCAGCTACAACGACCTCCAGACGATCTATCAGAACTTCTACCTGACCCAGAATGCGGGCACCACCGACCCCGATGCCACCGATCCCTACGCCCCCTTGATTCTCCATGGCTCCGGCGAAGGTGATCCGAAGGATGGCAACACGATGACGGTGGAAATCCCCATCTCGACGGTCGACCAGTATGCCTTCACCGCCCCGGAGGACTGGGGTCGCCGCCAGACCACTGGCGAGGTGCAGGACGCGCTCAACGGCATGCTCAAGGCGGAGGTCGATCTCGAAAAGGCCGTCGACGAATATCAGGTTTACCTCAACAAGCTTCAGAACCTCGCCACTTACGCCCAGTGGCGCATAACTTCCCTCGATTACACGCAGATGAGTCGGCAGAATTATTTTGGGATTATTTCAGGCTTGGAGCCACTTATCGCGGGATGGTCCCTGAAGGGGAAGAAAACTCAGGAATTGGTGTATAAACACCCGATCAATGAGGGCAATAATTTAAGCACTACGAAATTAAATTTGAATTTGGCTGGGGGTGAACTGACGAGCCTCCCGGCAGCAGTAAGCCAACTTCTGGTTGGTAATGCTACAGGGATGATAATAACACGGGTTAAAGAATATGTGGAAGTCATTGAGAAATTCTTGGAGCTTGCAAAAGCCGAAGCCGAACTCCTCAAAGAAAGCGACGCCGATATCTACAGCGAGTTCAACGAGTTGCTCGAGCTGCTGAAGGAGCTTTCCAACGAGCTGCAGGAGGACCCCTCCAAGCGCTTGAACATGGCCACAGCGATCCAGGACATTGCCACCGCCGCCAACCAGTATCGCGCGAAGGAGAGCGAGGCGCAGCGGCTCATCAACGAGCGCGCGGCGGACAACCGGCTGCTGGCCTCCAGCGCCCAGCGCGACCGCTACGCGGACATGATCACCCGCCTGACCCGGGACGAGGCGCTGCGCAAATACGAGAACGCCATGGACAACGCGCTGCGCTACGCGTGGCTCGCCGCCAAGGCCTACGACTACGAAACCAGCCTCTCGCCCTCCCACCCCGCCCATGTCACCACCCTGCTCCAGGACCTGATGAGCGTCCGCCAGCTCGGCCAGTGGGACGGGGACACGCCCATGATCGGCAACGGCGGACTGGCCGAGGTGCTGGCCAAGCTCAAGGCCAACTACGACCACCTCAACCCGCAGGTGGGCCTCAACAACCCGACCTTCGAGACCTCCAACCTCTCCCTGCGCACCGAGGCCAAGCGCATCCTGCCCGGTGGTGCGAGCAGCGACTCCGATGAAAAGTGGCGGAGCTACCTCGCCAGCACCCAGGTTCCCGACCTCAACCAGGACCGCGACTTCACACGCTATTGCCGCCCCTTCGCCGATCCCGCCGGAGCGGCCCAGCCCGGCTTCCGCATCGAGTTTTCCACCGAGATCAACGGCGGCCGCAATTTCTTCGGCAACGCACTCAGCGGGGCGGACCACGCCTTCAGCAGCGCGAGCTTCTCGACGAAGATCCGCTCGGTGGGCGTCGGCCTCACGGGCTATGATGTGGCCTCCGACGGGAAGCAGAAGCTCTCCGGAACCCCGCGGGTTTACCTCGTGCCCGCCGGTCTGGACGTGCTGCGCTACTCCGACGGCGCCGTGCCCAAGACCCGCGCCTGGAATGTCGTCAACCAGCGCATCCCCGCGCCCTTCCCGATCAACACCTCCAACCTGAACAGCGCGGCCTACACGCCGTCGATCAACGGCATCAACGGCAGCTTCACGGACCTGGTGCGCCTCGCCGACCTGCGCGCCTACCCGAACCACAACGGCGCCCTGACGGGCGTGGACCCGAGCTCGACCGACACCCAGCTTTTCGGCCGCTCGGCCTGGAACACGCGCTGGGTGCTCTTCATCCCCGCCGCAACCCTGGGCAGCGACCAGAGCGCCTCCATGCAGCGCTTCATCGAAACCGTGACCGACATCCAGCTGCAGCTCAGCACCTGGTCCAACGCCGGAATGTGATCATGCCCGCCGCCGTCCGCCATCTCGACCTGACCGTCCGTCACCGCCTTCTCCAGGGCGGCTGGCGCTGCGGCCTGCTGGGCGTGCTGCTGCTCGCGGGTTGCGGGAAGAAGGAAACCAAGCCCGAGGCGGGCGTGCTGGCCCAGGGTGATGGCTGGACGATCCGCGCCGAGGACTTCCGCCACGGCTGGGCCGCCCGGCCCGGTCCGACTGACAGCCCGCAGGCCCGGAGCGAGGCGCTCGAGCAGATGATCGAGCGGGCCGTGCTCGCGCAGGCAGCGCGCAAGGCCGGCATCGACCGCGACCCGGAAACCGCCGCCCGGCTCGACGCACTCCTCATCGCCCGGCTGCGCGACCTGCAGCTGGAGCCGCAGCTCAAGGAAGTGAAAGTATCCGACGCGGAGTTGCGGGCCGCCTACGCAGCACAGAGGGACAGCGCTTTCACCCAGCCCGCCGCCCTGCGGCTGGCGGTGCTCTGGTTCAACACCCGCGGCCAGCAGCCCCTGGTCGACCGCTACCGCCCGCGGCTCGAGGAGATCCGGGGACAGATCCTCGCCGAGCCCGGCAAGTTCCCCGTGGCGGCCGGCTTCGGCCCCCTTGCCGTGGGTAACACCGAGCACCGGCCCTCGCGCCTGCTCGGTGGCGACCTCGGCTGGCTCGACCTCGGTGCCAGCAGTGACCCCTGGCGCGATGCCGTGCTCGCCGCCGCCGCCAAGCTCGGGAATCCCGGCGACCTCAGTGAAATCACCGCGGGCCCGCAAGGGTTGTTCCTTGTGCGCCTCACCGAGCGCCGCGAGGCCCGTGTCCAGCCCTTCGAGGAAGTCCGTCCCAACCTCGAGCAGCGCCTCCTCTCCGAACGCCGCCGCGAGATCGAGGACCGCTTCACCCGCAGCCTCGTGAATGACGCGCCCGTCCAGCGTTTTCCCGAGCAGCTCTCCGCCCTCGCTCCATTGACAACCACTCCCGCTCCCATCGCCCCGGCCCCTCCGCTTCCCAATCGCTGAGGCGAGGAATCCCGATCACTTCCGCACCAACCTGTTTTGCCCCATGAAACTCCGCGCCACCGCCTTGCCGCTGTCCGCTCTGCTCTTGATGCTGTCTGCCGTCTGGATGACTGCTTTCGGCGCCAGCTTCTCCGAACCACCGCTCGTTGTCCACGGCAAGGTCGTCAAGCTCGGCCAAGGCGGCGGCTTGCAACTCTTCAGTGGCACCCTGCACGTAAAGCTGGTCAACCAGCTGAACCCGTCGCACGTGCTCGATTTCGACATTCCGCTGCGCAAGGCGGGTGCCAACGGCGAGTTTTCCTACCGGGTCGAGATCGATCAGGCAACCCAGCCGGCCGCAGACGAGATGGCGACTACTTTGGTCGTGGGCACTGGCGAGATCCTCTACACGATCCAATCCGTCACGGTCAATGGCTACCCGGCCAGCCTGCTGGACTCCGAGCAGGCAGCGGAATTCTCAACCAGCTTCGCCAGCCGCGGTGAGGAATTGCGGCTCGATTTCCGAACGGATTTGCCCACGCCGGATACGGATGGCGATGGCATCCCTGACTGGTGGGAGCAGCTTTACGGCCTGGATCCTGCAAACAGTGCGGACGCGCTGGTGGATACGGATGGCGATGGCTGGAACAACCTGAAGGAATTCCAGCTCAGCACGGACCCGCTCACCGGCAATCAGACCCCGGTGCTGCAAAACTCCCTGCTCGTGGTGACCGCTGGCGGCTGCAATGGAGTCTATCTGTCCATCGCGGATGCCGATACCCCCCCGGAACAGCTCAAGCTCACGCTGCTGGAAAGCGGGACGGGGCTCGTCTGGAAACGTGCCGGTTCGGGTCTCGCGACGGGTGCTTCATTCACCTACGCGGATCTTCTCGCTGGCAATATCAGCGTGGATGTCGCCAGCTCGTTCACCAAGAATACCGTGCGTCTGCGCCTCGAGGATCTGAGCACCGCCGGTGTGGCGCCGCAGGAAGTGGCGGTGGTGCTGGAAGCCTTTGCCCCCAACAGGCGCTGGCTGGCCAATCCCGTGGTTTGGCTCGATGCCGGCTCGGTCACACAAGGTGTCCCGCTTGAGGAATGGGTGGATCGCTCTGCCTACCGGCGTGACGGTTACCAACCGTATGCGCTGTCCCGGCCGGTGGCCGATGGCTTTGGCCGCCTTCGTTTCCATGACTCGCAATACCTCTACGTGGATGACAAGGAGCTGACCCTCGGGCAATCAGTCGCACTGCTCACCTTCGAACTCGATGCCGAAACGCTGTGCGATCAGACGCTGTTCAGCAGTTCCGAATTGGAAATCAGCATCGGCGGGCCGGACTCGGGCATTCACGGCCGTTCCATCAAAGTCGTGCAAGAAGGTCGCACAATCCATGGCCCGGTGGTCGATGTCCACCGCCCGCTGCAACTCACGCTGGAGAGCACGGCAAACAGCGCGGTGCTGCGGATTCCCGGCATGGGAAGTTTCCAAACACGCGTCGGCGAAGATGCGCCGCTGTCTTCCTTCACCACGGTCGGAGCCCGCCACCCGTTCAGTGCCGATGCGGCTGAGAACTTTTTCAACGGCAGCTTGCGTGAGGTGCTGATCTACAACCGGCCCGTCAATCCCGAGACGCGCGCCTTTCTGGAGGATTACCAGCTGGCACGCTGGCAGGGGGTTCGCGTTTGGAACCAGCGTGGCACCAGCCAGCCGGTGCAAATCTCCGGTGCCGGCGGCGTGCGCAATTCGATCTGCGGCGGTGAGTGCGATGACACGCTGGCGGGAGCGGAACAAGCGGACATCCTGCGCGGCGGCATAGGCAACAACCGCCTGACCGGGAAAGCCGGTGCCGACCTCTTTGTCTTGGCCAAAACCGGCGGAAAGGATGTGATTACGGATTTCTCATCAACTGCTGGAGATGTCATCGACCTCACCGAGTTGTTTGCCGGCAAGACCGGATTGCCATCCCAATACATCAAAATCAAAAACCTGACGGTGCGCGATGCGAACAACGTGCCCCGCGTCGATACCCGCTTGGAGTTGGTTTATGGCGGCGTCGGAACCACCCCGGACCAAACCATCACTCTTGAAGGGGTGGGCTTCGGCAGCAGCGATCTGGCACGCATGGTGGGTGAAGGCCGCATCCTACTCGGCGGGCCCCGCTACGACAGTGTCATCACGCTTGCCGTTTCTGCGGAGAATCCCTCATCGCCGGGAAGCCCCCGCAAGCTCACCGTGTCGCGCAGCGGCAGCACTGCTGCCGCCATTCAGGTGCCTCTGAGCCTCGGCGGCACCGCCCGCGTGGATGCGGACTACCAGATTGTCGGCTCGCTGGGCACCGGCTCTGTCCGCAGCGTGCCCCTCGCGAGAGGGGCCACCCAGGCTGTCTTCGATCTGGTCCCTGCACAGACAAGGAGTGGTCTCAACACCACTCTCGCGGTCACCGCGCTGCCGGTGCCCCAAGTCAGCGATGGCGGAGCCAGTCTCAGCCTCACCCTGCAGGGCGTCAGCACGCTCGCCATTCGAACCGTCAGCCACATCCATTCGGATCTCGGGAGAGACGGCCTGATCGAGATCGTCCGCAGTGGCGGCACCGAACAGGCGCTTGACGTCCCCCTTGCTCTCAGTGGCAGTCTGGTCAGCGGTGTGAATTTCCTGCCACTGCCGACAACGGTTCATTTCGCTTCTGGACAAACCAGCTCTCAAATCAAGGTGAGTCCCATTGGCAACAGCGCGCCTGCGGGCGACTCGCTGCCCTCGCTGCAGGTTGCGCTGGCCTCCAGTCCGCTGCAATACAGTCTTGGCTCACCTGCCGTGACCACCGTCTTATGGGTTTCCCAAGGCGGTGGCGATACCTCGCTTTCATACTCCAGCTGGGAAAAAATCCAATTGCAGGAATATGCCGGTTCCGACTGGCATTTGCTAGATCCCGACCTGGATGGCGTCCCCAATATCCTCGAATACCTGGCGGGATCGAATCCCATGCTCGCCGATGGTTCTTCCATCAATCTGCGCATTTCGGCGGCCGTGGATGGTTTCGATGTGAGTTGGGATTGTGTCCGTGCGCTGACCGATGTCAGTGTCGATATGGAGGAATCCAATGACCTCATCCACTGGACCAATTCCGCGATTACGCTTTCCGAGAAATTGCTTCAGCTCCCTGATGGCAGAATAAGGCATACTTGCCATTTTTCCAACGTGCCGGGAACCCGTTCGCGTTATTTCCGCCTGCGTCCCGAGCTGCTGTCGCCTCTACCCCAGCCATGAACGTCGTCTGGCGGGATATTCCCATGCGTTCTTCCGCTGAATCACCTCCGATCCATGCCGTAGCAATCATGCCCGCCACCTGCACGGCAGGTGGTCCAGGTGCCGGACATTTCACGGGTTTGTTTGCTGCGATGGATCTCGCTGCGGGAAGGTCCCTCTCACGGAAACTCAGGAGAGCAGACCTCGCCCGCAGGCGGGGGTGGTGAGGGTTCGCGGGCGTTCGGGAAGTTGGGCGATTGTTTCATTTTCCAAATTTCGCGGACGAATTGGCTCCACGCTTTGCCTGAGCCTTCCGCTGCCCTTGCAACGCGGCTCCAGCATGGCGGGCAACGCGCCGGCGCTCACCAGGTGAATTCGCAACCGATGCCGATGCTGCGCGCCGGGGCCACCTGACCGGAGAGCGGCAGATGCTTGGCGGAGTTGTCAAACTTCACCAAGGCGTAATCGGCGTTCAGCAGGTTGCTGCCGAAGAGATAGACACTGGCGTGTTCCCAAGAGTAGCCGAGGCGCCCTCCCAGCAGACGTCGGGTTTCCAGCTTGGTCACCTGAGGGCTGGCCGGATCCGAATAGGTGGCATCCGCCCAGGAAAACAGCGCGCTGGCAAAGAAGCCCGAGGCGTGCTTGTAGGAGACGCCGAGCGATGCCGTCCACTCCGGGGCGTTGGGAAAGGGCTGGCCGGAGCGATCGACCCCGGCCAAAGTGAGGTGATCGAATTCGGTGTGCACCCAACCCAGGGTGCTGGTGATGGCAAGCGGTATACACGGTTGCCAGCGGGCTTCCAGCTCGCTGCCGTAGCGCCGGGAACTCGCAGCATTCGCCACATAGGAATCGATGGCATTCAAGCCACCGGGCGAGGCGAAGGTGATCTGCTGATCCATCGTCCAATAATGGAATACGCCGACGGACAGAGCGAGCGTTTCAAGAGGGGCCATCCGGCCGTAGAGCTCCAGATCCCAGGCGTATTCCGGATCATACACACTTGTGGTCCCGAGGCTGGGAGCGAAGCTTGCTCCTCCGGCGTGATAGCTACGGGACATCCGGATGCCCACGCTTTGCCGCTCGTCCGGTTGCCATTCCAGCCCGATTTGGGGCAGTAGCACGGTGTTCGCGATATCGGCCGTGGAGTTGACCTCCGGCTGCGACCCGAGGATTGCGGACACCTGCACGTCGCGCTGATCATGCTGGAGGCGCAGGCCGCCGATTAGGTGGAGTTTGCTCACAAACTCCCAGTCGCCCCGGCCGTAGAGTGCCAGAACGAGCACGTCTTCCTCCGCAATGCTGCGGTAAGGCGAGCCAGCGGGGATGGGTGTGATGCCTATGCCCGAGTAACAGAGATCGTAGCTGCTGGCCTCGAAGTAACCGCCCGAGCGCCACTGGAACACCCCATCGGCACGTGCCACGCTCAGATCCTGAGTGAGGCGCAATTCGTCGATACCACCGTTCGCCACCCATTGCAGGACCGGAGTTTCGTCGAGATCGACATGGGGATCCACGTTGAGTTGCTGAAGGGCAGTGCTGGATTCCAGTTCAAGGTCATCCGGCAGAACCAGAGTGGCGCGGAGGATGGCCGCATCGCGCCGGGCCGGGTAGGATGGATTCAGGTTGAGCGCGGTCTTGCGGTCGAACAGCTCATAGCCGGAGACCTCCCTCACAGTGGCGAAGGGATTGCCCCCTGACTCGTCATGCACCAGCGACAGCTCATATTCCGCGTCGCGGCTTTTTTTGGGATGCCATGACAGGCGAGCCTGATAGCGGTCGCGATGGGTTGCGCCGAAGGCATCGTCGGCATTGTAGAGATTGTTCACCTCACCTTCGCTCTCGTGGTGGAGGACGGCAACCCGGAGCGCGAGTTCCTCGGGACGCAGGACGAAGTCCTGGGCAAAGCTTGCGCGGAAAGTCTCGTTTTCCGATCCTAGGAGCTGCGCTTTGCCATCATCGGAATAGCCAGCTTTCGAGGTCATGAGATGCAGCGCGCCGCCAAAGCCATTCGGGCCGGGTCCAAGAAGCTGAGGACCTCGAAGCACCTCGGCGCTTTCCAGATCCCACAGCACCGGCGGCAGGTAACGCAATGTCGCCACCGAGAGTGACGCGCCATCCTCCATCACGGTAATGAGGGGGTTTGACGCCGTTCCCACCTGATAGAACAGACCGTCCTGACTCATGCCGCGCAAGCTGAACGTGCCTGCGGACGGGTTGCCTCCATAGGCTCCGGCAACGGCCGCAAACAGATCCTGATAATTGCCTTTCCCGACGGGTAGTGCCAACAAATCGCTGTCTGCCAGAAGGAGCAGATTGTCATGCCGGACCTTCTGTTCTGACAATATCCGATCCGCGGATACCGTGAGAGGCGCGAGCCATTCCCCTACCGCGCATGAGGGCATGGCAAGGAATGCCAAGCATGGAGTCATTCGGCGCATCGATGAAGGCATCGAGATGATGAAGCAACATTTAATGGCGGCATGCAAGCGGCCTTTGGAATTCCCCGGCATTCCCCCGAAAAAGCTGACACGGCGAGCGCAGATGAGCGGTCGTGAGCACATCCGCCACTCGGAACCTCACTGCTTTTCCCAGCTAGAAGTAGGGAATCAGCCCCGCCATGCGCCAGTTGTAGAGCTGGCGGCGGCAGATTTTGAGGTGGGCGGCGAGTTCCTGTTCGGTCATCAGGTCGAGTTCGTTGCACAGCGAAGTAGGTTGCGGGTCAATGCCTGGTGGCGGGGTGTCAACCAAGGTTCCGACGGGTGCTCAGAGTTTCCATAAGTCGTGGATGCTAGGTGACAAATGGTGACAAATCCGGAGTTCGGCTCTCCAACGCGAACAAAATCAAGGCATTCCGGAGGCCGCAGGAAGTTAGGGCCGGTTGCGGTGGTGAAATTCGGCTCTGCCACTGTGCCGGTGTATCGCCTCAGCGAGAAGCACCGCACTCGCTTCGCCATCGCCTACTACCGCGAGGGCAAACGGATGCGCCAGGTGTTTGGTTCGCTCGACGCGGCCAAAAAGGAAGCCCAGTTCGTGGCGCAGCGAATCCAGTCCGGGATGCAGCACTTGACTGACCTCAAGCCGCACGACCGGGAGACCTACCTGACCGCCTGCCGGATGTTGAGTGAAATCAACGTCCCGTTGGTGTCGGCGGTTGAGGATTACATCCGGTCGCGAAAAATCGCCGGAACAGAATCCCTGTCCGCGATGGCGGCTGACTATTCCAAGCATTTCGGCAATGTTGTTCACCGTGCCCTGGTGCGTCCAGCCAGGATTCGAGATCGGCGAGCGCGGCCCGGACGCATCCACCGCTGCCGACCGCGATACGCAATGCCGTGGCCTGATCGACCGGCCAGTGACGGCGAAGCATCGTGGCGATTTCCTCGGTGGTCGGTGCCGCGAGCTTGATCGACTGGAAGCGCGTCTGAAACCGTTCGGTGAGCAGGTCGAGTTGCAGGTTGCTCGTGCCGATCACGGCGCGGCCCGGTGGCAAACGGTCCAGATAGCTCAGGAGAAGGTCCTGTGCATCCCGCGTGCAGCGGTCCATTTCGTTGATGATCTTCACCGAATAGACGCCAAACAGCGAGCAGACACCGAGCGTACCCATCCACTGCTTCACGGTTTCGACGGTGACCAGCTTGCCGTTGAATTCCTCGATGGCGAAGCGCGTGCCGGACAGCGCGTCCGCCACCATGTCGGCGATGCTGGTCTTGCCAACACCGGGCGGGCCGTAGAGTAGGATCTTGACC
>JALRFY010000127.1 GCA_023253625.1 Akkermansiaceae bacterium
GATGATGGCATCCAGCACCATCTGCACCGAGATTTCGTGATAGTAGCGGGCTTGGAAATAGCCACCGCGGTCCTCGAAGGGCACCGCCGCGAAGTAGTCGCGCCATCGTTCCTGCTTGGCGAAGGTCAGGTTCCACAACTCATCCGGTGTGGGATAGCTGGAAACCGGCCCTTCCTTGCCCGTCTCCATGTCGATCATGTAGATGCCCTGGCCGTTGGTGGAGAAAGTGAAGCGGATCCTCATCTTCTCCGCGTAGGCCTTCGCTTGGGCCACGCCTTCCGTCACCGCCTTGTCCCATGCCTTGGCCTCGTTGACGGCAAGCTTGATGTTGCGATAGACGAGAACGTAGTCCGCGATGTCAGGCATGCCCCGCCGGCCACGACCTTCGATGCGCCCAGGGCTGATCTTGTATTCGCGCAGGATGCGGCTGCCCTCGACCACACCCCAGCCGGCCGCCTTCAGCGCGGGGTCGATGTGCTCGGCTCGGGTTTCGGCTTCGTTCATGCGGGGTATCTCTTATGCAGAAGCGGAAGTTCAACTAACATGACGCCATGCCGTTGGCTAGACCAGATTGATCACTCCTGCCACCGTATGAGCCGAATCTCGCATTCAGCTTCAGGAAAAAAGCGGTCGAGACTGCGGAGATGCTCCAGCTTTGATGCGGCGACTCCTGATGGAAGAAGCTTCCGCTCCACCAGTTGATCGAAGATCCACAGTGTGCCGTGAACTTCGATCTGCCGCTCCTTCCCTGCCTTCCGCATGGGTTTGTCGCCGGAAATCAGCATGGCACCCAGTTTCAGAGCGAGGAAGATCACCGAGCAGTCGTTGAATTTCGCCTTGCTGCCGATTTCCCGCTCCAGTTCGGAAACTTCGAGTATCTCTTCAAAACTCAGCCGATGCTCGCGCACATGGCCACTCTCGAAGTAGGCCAGCGCCTGATTATGCCCGCCCCTTTCCAGTTCCGCGCGGATCAAATCCGTGGTGTGGGTTTCAATGCCAGTCTGAAACCACAGGTCGAAGAGCCCGGCGAGTTCGAGGTCGATCAAGACATTCGCATCCTGCACGGCGATCCTCTTGGGCTGCGGGCTCATGCGGCTTCGGCGGCGAAAAGGTGGTCGAACTCCCGCAGCGTCACGCCAAGCAACTCAGCAGCCTTGGCCCGGGTGATGAGTTCCTGCGATGCGGCCCGATAGACCAGTTGCTCGAAGCGATCCGCCTTTTCCGATCCTTCCCAGCGGCCGGGCTCCTCTTTCCGGTGGTTCCGGTTCGCGAAATGGAAGGACGTCAACTGGCTTTGGGTGAGAATCCCTAGGTCCGCCGCCCGGCGCATGAGTGCGGCGATGGAAATCCCCCAATCCGCCTTGATGCCGAGGCGCTCCGGAAAACTGATGCCGCCGGGGCGTTTCACGCCAACCCGGGCGCGCAGGGCCGTGGCAGGCAGCAACATCGCCCCGGCGAAGCGGTAGCACAGGGATTCCTTCTGCTTGTGACTCAGTCCGTCCGGCAGTTTCATCACCAGATGCCCGAGTTCATGCAGCGCCGTGAGGCGTTTGCGCGGGAGATCCCGCTGAAGCCAGGACGCCAGCACGATCACCGGCGTGCGCTCATCCGCCCACCCGGAAAACCCGTTGAAGCTCTCGTCGGCATCCACTTCCTTCACCTTCACCCCGTGTTCCTCCAGCAATTCATGGACATTGCTCAGCGCCGCCTCACCCAGCTTCCACTTCCGGCGGACCAGGATGGCCGCGTCCTCGGCTTCACGGGCAAGCTCGTCATCCCGGGCCGGCGAAAGATGCGTCAAATCCACCTGCGGCAGTGGCGCGGGTTTGATCTCCAGGATTTCCTCGATCTGAAGATACTTTTCGAAAAAGTCCGCAGCTTCCTC
>JALRFY010000143.1 GCA_023253625.1 Akkermansiaceae bacterium
GGAGGCGTCCCTTCTGCACGACGGTGAGCGGATCGATGCCGGGCACGACGCCGACTTCCGAGGCCATGATCACGAGATCGTCTTCGGTGACGTAGTAGCGGCTCGGGCGGAGGCCGGTGCGGTCGAGGACCGCGCCGATCATCTGTCCGTCGGAGAAGGTGATCGAGGCCGGTCCGTCCCACGGCTCCATGAGGCAGGCGTGGTATTCGTAGAAGGCCTTTTTCTCCTCGTCCATGAAGGTGTGGCGCTCCCACGGCTCGGGGATCATCATCATCACCGCGTGGACGAGGTCGTAGCCGCCGAAGTGCATGAACTCGAGCGCATTATCGAAGCGCGCCGAGTCCGAGCCATCCTCGTTGATGACCGGGAAGACGTCCTCGATGTGATCGAAGAGCGGGCTCTGGCAGAGTGCCTGGCGCGCCTTCATGAAATTGGCGTTGCCCATCACCGTGTTGATCTCTCCGTTGTGGGCGATGAAGCGGTTCGGGTGCGCGCGCGACCAGCTCGGGAAGGTGTTCGTCGAGAAGCGCGTGTGCATCAGCGCGAGGGCGGACTCGAAATCCGGATCGTGCAGGTCCGGGAAATAGGTCGACAGCTGGCAGGGCGTGAGCATGCCCTTGTAAACCATGGTGCGTGCCGAGAGGTTGGTCACGTAGTGGTAATCCGCGCCGGGGAACTTGTTTGAGCGGTTGCCGTGGACGTCGGAAAACTTGTTGGGCACCGCGTTGTCACGGATCCAGGAAGCGACGCGTTTGCGGATGATGTAGAGCTTGCGCTCGAAATCCACCGGATCGGTGATGTCCGCGCTGCGGCCGATGAAGACCTGCTTGAGATGCGGCTCGTAGCGGCCGGAGGTCTTGCCGAGGATTTCGCTGCGCACCGGCACGGTCCGCCAGCCGATGAACTTCTGCCCTTCCTCGCGGATCACGTGCTCGAACACCTGCATCGCCGCCTCGCGCTCGCTGGTGTGCGGGGAAAGGAAGACGATGCCAGCCCCATACTCGCCCTCAGGTGGTAGATCGATGCTCTTTTTGGCCATTTCGCGGCGCAGGAACTTATCCGGCATCTGCACGAAAAGTCCCGCGCCGTCGCCGGTGGCGGGGTCCGATCCGCTCGCTCCTCGGTGGTCCATGTTCTCGTTCATCGTGAGTGTTTTCACGATGATGTCATGGGACCGCTTGCCCTTGAGGTGGGCGATGAATCCGACGCCGCATGCGTCTTTTTCCTGGGCGGGGCTCCAAAGCCCCTGGGGTTGCGGCCAGCCGAGCGGAGAATTGAGCGGTTTTGACATGGGAAGGTGGACGGATTGGGGTCGGTGGTGGTGGGGATCGTGATTTGACGTTCGGATCATGTGGGTCCTGATTCGTCCAGCAGTCGGAATGCCGCAATTGGCATAATCCATTGGAATGGCCGAATCATCAGGCGAAACGGGCGGGAATCTGCTTGTGCCACCGCCCCCTTGTCAAGACCGGGGGCGGGAACGGACGTTTCTGGTTTCTCTGGCGGGAAACCGCGCGATTTTCATTTCACCTACGCAAGAGACCACCACGGCAAATCGTATTCGCCAAGCCACTCACGATGGTGTCCCGGGCTCCATCCGCCTGAAATTCACACATTCACAATTCCATTCCTTCCACATGGCCCACATGAAAATTCTTCCAATCGCCGCCTTGGTCGCGTTGGCTTCCATACCCATCGCCTCGGCCGGAAAAATCGTCCGCATTGACCACGAGATCCGCGAGATCGAAGGCTGGAAAGTCCATGTCGATACCAGCCTGCTCACCGGTGAACACAAGGCAAGCGGCGATCTCGCGCTGCGCATCCTGGGCGAGCGGCTGCACCAGATCGTCCTGCGCCTGCCCGCCGGGCCGGTGGCGAGGATGAAGGAGGTGTCCATTTACCTCGACCGCGACCATCCGCTCGGCAACGCCCATTACCATCCCGAGGCGGATTGGTTGGAAAAGCACGGCTACGACCCCGCCATGGGCAAGGCGGTGCAATTCACCCGGGCGGCCTCTTTGATCCGGGAAGCCAGCCGCCCGGACAGCTCCTCGGTGGTGCTCCACGAGCTCGCCCACGCCTATCACGACCGCGTGCTCGGCTTCGACCACCCCGGTATCCTCGCCGGCTACAAGGCGTTCTGCGACAGCCGCAAGTTCGACCGAGTGCCCCACACCTCGGGCCCGCTCCAGCCGCACTACGGGCTCACCGACCATAAGGAGTTCTTCGCCGAGATGACCGAGACGTTTTTCGTCGGCAACGACTATTGGCCATTCACCCACCGCATGCTCTACGACGAACACCGGCCGAGCTACGATCTGCTCGCCAGCGTCTGGGGATCGGACATCAAGCCGCCCGCGACTGCCGATTCCGGGGAGCCCGGCATCCTGGAACTGCGCATCCTGTCCACCCTGATGGCTCAGCGCGGCGATTTCGAGGGAGCCTTCGCCCTGCTCGACAAGGCCGAAAAACGCGACGCGGACCGCGAAGGCCGCCTTGCCAGCCTGCGGAAACACATCGAGGAACTCCAGGCAGGCGGCGCCGCCAACGTGGACACGCCGTGAGCGCGCCAGTGTGGCTTGCTCTTGCGTGGCGGGCACCGCTGTTCTAAGTCCGCGCCTTTCCCATGGCCACCGTCACTCCCTTCGCCGCGCTCCGCCCCGATCCGCAACTCGCCTCCAAAGTCTGCGAGCTTCCCTACGACGTCATGTCCTCCGCCGAGGCGCGCGTCATGGCTGCGGGCAACCCGCTCTCCTTCCTCCATGTCTCCAAGCCGGAAATCGACCTGCCCGAAGACACCGATCCCTACAGCGACGCGGTCTATGCCAAGGGCCGGGAAAAATTCCAAAAACTGATCGCCGACGGCGTCCTGCGGCGCGATCCCCATCCGGTGTTCCATCTCTACCGGCAAGTCATGGGCGATCACTGCCAGACCGGCCTCGTGGCCTTGGCCAGCTGCGGGGAATACCTCCATGACATCGTCAAAAAACACGAACTCACGCGCCCGGACAAAGAGGACGACCGCGTGCGCCACATCGAGGCGCTCGACGCCCAGACCGGGCCGGTCTTTCTCACCTACCAGGCCGTGCCGGAAATCGACGCCCTCGTCTCCCGCATCACGGCCGGTGAGCCGGAAATCGATTTCACCGCGCCCGATGGCGTGCGCCATTCCTCATGGCCGGTCGTGGCGCAGGCCGCCATCGATTTCCTGATTGCCGAATTCGCCAAACTGCCCGCGCTCTACATCGCCGATGGTCACCACCGCAGCGCCGCGGCCGGGCGTGTCTTCCAGAGCCGTGGCGGCGCGGGCGGCAGCGCGGGGTTCCTCACGGTCATCTTCCCGCACGACCAGATGAAGATCCTTGCCTACAACCGCGCCCTCAAGGACCTGAACGGCCATTCGCCCGAGGAGGTCCTCACCGCACTCGGCCGCGTCTTCGAGGTGTCCGAAAACGCGGCCCCCGTGCCTGTCAGCAAGCATGATCTGGCATTCTACCTCGCCGGCCAATGGCGCGGGCTCCGTTTCAAGCCGGAGTTCACCACCGGCCGCAGCGCCATCGACCTGCTCGACGTCTCGCTGCTGCAAAACGAGGTGCTCGCCCCGCTGTTCGGCATCGACGACCCGCGCACCAGCAAGCGCGTTGCCTTCGTCGGTGGTATCCGCGGCACTGCGGAACTCGAAAAGCTCGTCGATTCCGGCGAATTCGCCTGCGCGTTTTCGATGTTCCCCACCGGTATCGAGGACCTGATGGAAATCGCCGACGCCGGTGGCATCATGCCGCCCAAGAGCACCTGGTTCGAGCCCAAGCTGCGCGATGCCATGTTCTCCCATCTCATTTGAGCCGGTGCATCGTTGGCCGGAACAAACGGCGGCATTCCGCATGCCTCCACGGGACTTGCCAGCCTATCGCAAAGCCGCTTTGCTGCCGCCATGCGCACACTCATCACCGGCGGTGCTGGATTTCTCGGGTCGCATTTATGCGAGCGTCTGCTCAACGAAGGCCATGAGGTCATCTGCCTCGACAACTTCTTCACCGGCCGCAAGCACAACGTGCTGCACTTGCGGGACCATCCGTATTTCGAACTGGTCCGCCACGATGTCACCGAACCGTTCAAGTTCGAGGTGGACCAGATCTACAACCTCGCCTGCCCGGCCTCACCGCCCCACTACCAGCACAACCCGATCAAGACGATCAAGACCTCGGTCATGGGCGCGATCCACTGCCTCGGCCTGGCCAAGCGCCTCAAGGCGCGCGTGTTCCAGGCCTCGACCTCCGAGGTCTATGGCGATCCCACCCTGCACCCGCAGCCGGAATCCTATTGGGGAAATGTCAACCCGGTCGGCATCCGCTCATGTTATGATGAGGGCAAGCGCTGTGCGGAAACCCTGTTCTTCGACTACCACCGCCAGAATGGCGTGGACATCCGTGTGGTCCGGATCTTCAACACCTACGGCCCGCGCATGCTGCCGGACGACGGCCGCGTCGTTTCCAATTTCATCGTCCAGGCACTGCGCGGTGAAAATCTCACGATCTACGGCGACGGTACCCAGACGCGCTCGTTCTGCTATGTGGACGATCTGATAGAAGGCTTCGTCCGGCTGATGAACCACCCGTCGCTGGCCGGACCGGTCAACATCGGCAACCCCGGCGAGTTCACCATGCTCGAACTCGCCGAATTGGTGCTGCGCAAGGTCGGCGGACGCTCGAAAATCAGTCATCTGCCGTTGCCCGGCGACGACCCCAAACAACGCCAGCCGGACATCACCCTGGCGAGAAACGAACTCGGCTGGCAGCCCACGGTTTCGCTCGATCAGGGACTCGATGCCACCATCGATTACTTCCGCCATCTGCTTGATGCGTGATTCACTTTTTTTGCAAAAAGATGACCGGGCTGGGCGTAGGCACCCAATCGTTTTTCCATCAACCACGCCTGAAAACCATGAATCCGTCTTTTGAGCCGCTCAGTTCCCGCCGCGGGTTCCTCCGCACCAGCGCCTTCGGCGGCGCCGCCCTCGCCACCGGCATCGCCTCCACCGCCCGCCTGCACGGCCGCACGCCCGGTGCGAACGACCGCATCCGCGTCGGCATCGTCGGGTTTTCCGACCGCTTCAAGAGCAGTCTGGGACCGGCCTTCAACGGTCTGGCCAAGGATCACAACATCGAGTTCTGCGGAGTGTCCGACCTGTGGAACCGCCGTCGCGATGAAGCCGCCGCATGGGCGAAAAAATCCACCGGCATCGATCTTCCCACCTATCGCAACAACGAGGAGCTTTATGAAAAGGCCAAGCCGGACGCGGTGATCATCTCGACCGCGGATTTCCAGCACGCGCTGCACCTTGCGGAAGGCATCGAGGCCGGCTGTGACGTCTATTGCGAAAAGCCCTTCGCCGAAACCATGGCCGATGCGCGCCACGCGCTGAAGGTGGCCAAGGCTTCCGACCGCGTGATCCAGATCGGCTCGCAGCGGCGCAGCGGGTCAAGTTACCATGCGGCTTTCGATTATCTCAAATCCGGCGACTTCGGTAACATCGTCTGCGCTGAAATGACCTGGAACGTGAACCAGCCCGGCCGCTGGCGCCGCCCGGACCTGTGCGCCGCCATCCGCGAGGAGGACACCGATTGGGCCCGCTACCTGATGAACCGCCCGAAGAAGGCGTGGGATCCGCGCAAGTATCTCGAATACCGGCTGTTCTGGCCCTACTCGTCCGGCATTCCCGGCCAATGGATGTGCCACCAGATCGACACCGTCCACTGGTTCACCGGCCTGCCATATCCGCGGTCGGTCAGCGCCAACGGCGGCATCTACCAGTGGCGCGACGGTCGCAGCAACTTCGACACGCTCAGCGCGGTGTTCGACTACGGCCCGCTCGATGACATGAGCCAGGGCTTCCAGGTGATCTACAGCTCGCGCTTCACCAACTCCGCGGGCGGCATCAAGGAAGTTTATTACTCGAACCGCGGCGAGCTGAACCTCGACACCCGCAAGGTTTCGTCCAATGGCGGACTCTCCAAGCGTTATGCCGACGAGATGAAGATGCCGGCGAACCTGCTCGCCGAGCGCCAGCTCAAAGGCGAGGCCGCCGTGGCCAGCGCGGTGACCGGCAGCGACCCGATGACCACCGCCCACATGCTCAACTGGCTCGAATGCCTGCGCAGCCGCAAGGCGACCAACGCCCCCGTCGAGGCCGGCTATCAACACTCGATCGCCTGCATCATGGCCAACGCCGCCGCGCGCACCGGCATGAAGGCCACCTTCGACGAAAAAACGCAGGAAGTCATGGCCGGCGGCAAGGTCTTCCATGTCTGACAACCGGTTTTCTCGTCCGACATGATCCCGCCCATATCACGCAGAGGTATTCTGGCAGCTTTGCTGGCATGCATGTCCGCTCTACCCACAGGACATGCGGAGGAGCCGGCGAGACAACGGGTTTTCACCGGCGTCGGAATCGCCACCAACATGAAAACCATGGCCAGCCTCAGCAAGGCTGGTCTGGATTTCATCACCCTGTCCACCTCCGGGTTTCTGGTGCCCGATGAGAACGATGAAGCATTCTCCACCAAACTGGCGGCGGCAAAGGACCTCAAGCCGCCGGTGCTCGCGGTCAACGGGTTCATCCGGCCGGCCCACTTGAAATGCGTGGGACCGGATGCCAATCACGACGATGTGATGAAATGGGCGGAAACCGTCTTCCGCCGCGCCGAACTGGCAGGTGTGAAATTCGTGGTCTTCGGCAGCAATGGCAGCCGCCGGGTGCCCAAGGACTGGCCGCTCGAAAAAGCGCGGTCGCAATTCGTGGAGGTGCTCAAGCGGATGGGTCCCGCAGCCCAAAAACACGGTGTGGTCGTCGCCCTGGAACAACTCAGGCCCGCCGAGTGCAATTTCCTCAACCACATCCGCGACGGAGCCGAGATCATCCGCAAGGTGGACCACCCGAATGTGCGCCTGCTGGCCGATCTCTATCACATGAAGCAATCCGGCGATACGCCCGAGGACCTGCGCGCCGCCATGGACGTGGTGGTGCATGTCGAGATCGCCGAGTTTCAAAACCGCACCATTCCCGGCACGGCGGATTCCGATTTCCGGCCGTTCTTCCGCGTCCTTCGTGAAACCGGCTACTCAGGCCTCGTCAACATCGAGGCAAGCGGCTGGCAAAACGCGCAACTCCCGGCCGCCATCATGAAGATCCGTGCCCAGGAAGCCGCCGTCTGCGATCCGAGCGATTGATGTCCGCAAGTGCCCGATGCCGGTCACTCGGCATCGAGACGCAGGGCGGCTTTTTGCGCGGCGTTTTTCGGTTCCTTCGCGGTATCCTTCTGCTCGGCGGCCGTGAGACGCATGCCGACCGGTTTGGAAACGCCGAATTCCTCCATGGTCACCCCATACATCACATCAGCGCGCGCCATGGTGCGCTTGGAGTGGGTGACGATGATGAACTGCGAGCGGTC
>JALRFY010000182.1 GCA_023253625.1 Akkermansiaceae bacterium
TCCCACACAGGAAAAAAGAACATCGGGTAAGCCTACAGAACAGGCGCTACGACTTCGACAGATGGCAGCGGACTATCAATGGTGTGGCCAATCTCAATGTGGATCAGGTCCTCTCTCCCGGGGAGCAACTTAGGGGAACCATTCACGTCAATGTGCAAGACCCCACGTCATTCAAATTCACGGAGGAAGATGCTGCCCTCGCTGACTGGCTCCTACGAGGAGACGCCGCCCTGCCTGATCGACCTTGCGACACGCGACAGGCGCTGGGCGCAGGGCAATCTACAGCATATCAAAATCGTCGGCGCGAAGGGCCTGCACTGGGTGAGCCGGGTACACCTCATCCAGGGCATCATGTCCTATCTGGCTTCGCCCATGTGGCTCATGCTGCTGTTGGCGGGCCTGATGCTGGCCACCGTAGCGCGCTACACGATGCCCAACTACTTCCCCGAAACCTTCTCGCTGTTCCCGGTCTGGCCGGTGTTCGACCCCGAGCTGGCGCTCAGGCTCTTCGCCATCACCTTCGGCGTTCTCTATCTGCCGAAGCTCTTGGCGCTGGTGCTGGCGCTGACCGACCGCGACTTGCGCAAGGGCTGTGGCGGAACCATCGGCCTTCTGAAGAGCCTGCTGGCGGAAACCTTCCTCTCCATGTTGCTCTCGCCCATCATGATGCTGATCCAGTCGCGCTTCGTGCTCGATGTGCTGCTGGGGCGCGATTCCGGCTGGAATGCCCAGAACCGCGACGATCAGGCAATGCCGCTCGCCGAGCTCGAAAAGGAAACGCTCAAATGGTGCCGCGAAATGCTCGCCCACTCGCCGATCGCCCTGCGCTGCCTCAAGGCCGCCCTCAATGCCGACTGCGACGGCCAGATGGGCCTGCTCGACCTCGCCGGCAATGCCACCTTGCTTTATTACATGAGCGAGGAAGGCAAGGAGGGCAAACAGGCCTTCCTCGAAAAACGCCCGCCGGATTTCTCGAAGTTCCCGCGCGTGCCGTGATCATTCTTCCGCCCATCCTGTGATAGCCGGAGGAAAGCCAGGGCGTAACGGCTGCATGCGCATCAACAATAGCTTGGGAATGGTGCTCCTCACGGGAGCGATGGTCGTCACTTCGACAGCGGTGGAGTTGCCGGCGATGTTTGGCGACCACGGGGTTTTCCAGCGGGGCGAGGCCGTTCCGGTGTGGGGATGGGGTGATGCCGGGGAAACCGTGACGGTGGAGTTCGGCGGACAGAAGGCCGATACCAAGGTCGGAGCCGACGGCTCATGGCGTGTGGAACTCAAGGCGATGGAAGCCAATGCGACCGGCCGGCCGATGACGGTGACCGGCTCGGCGAGTGGAATGGTCGAGGTCAGGAACATCCTGGTCGGCGAGGTCTGGATGGCGTCCGGGCAGTCGAACATGCAGTGGACGCTCTCCCAAATCGAACGCGGCCAGCAGGATATCCCCGCAGCGGATCATCCGGGCCTGCGGATGTTCCTGACGAAACAAACCACGGCGGTCGAGCCGCAGCGCAAGGTGCCCGGGTCATGGCTGGAAACCACCCCGGCGAATGCCGCCAGGTTCTCCGCGGTTGGTTATTATTACGGGCTCAAGCTGCACAAGGAAGTGGGCGTCCCGGTGGGCATCATCTGCACCGCATGGGGCGGCAAGCCATCCGAGGCCTTCACCAGCCGCGAGGGGTTGATGACCAAGCCGGAGGGCAAGGAGCTCGTCGATCAACTCGACGCCGAGATGGGTGGATACGACGAAGCGAAGGCCATGGCTGCTTATGAAAATGATCTCGCGGCCTGGAAGCGCAGGACCGAGGAAATCAATGAGGCAAACAAGACCGCTGAAAAGCAGCAGCCGCTGCCGCGCCAGCCGCAAAAGCCATCCGCCCCGGCCTTGAATTCAAACAAGCCCATGGCAATCTACAATGGCATGATCCATCCATGGGTGGGCTATGCGTTGAAAGGGACGATCTGGTATCAGGGCGAGTCCAACGCCGGCCGCGCAAAGCAGTATGAGACGATTTTTCCACAGTTGATCCTCGACTGGCGCAGGCTCTGGAAAAAGGAAATGCCGTTCTATTTCGTGCAGCTCGCCAATTTCAAGAAACCCAGCACCGAGCCCGGCGTGCCGGACGATTGGGCTGAATTGCAGAATGCCCAGCTCCTCACCCTCGCGCTGCCTAAAACCGGTATGGCGGTCATCAATGACATCGGCATGGCCAACGACATCCACCCGACCAACAAGCTCGATGTGGGCGAGCGCCTCGCCCGTTGGGCATTGGCCATGGACTATGGCATGGATGGCATCGTGATTTCCGGCCCGCTCTACAAGGGATCGAAAATCGAGGGCGACAAGGTGCGCATCGGATTCGATCACGCCAAGGGCCTGAAAAGCCGCGACGGCGGCCCGCTGAAGCGCTTCGAGATCGCCGGCACGGACCAGAAGTGGCACTGGGCCGACGCGGTGATCGACGGCGAATCGGTGGTCGTTTCCAGCACGGATGTGAAGGAACCCGCCGCCGTCCGCTACGCGTGGGCATCGAATCCCGAGGGTGCCAACCTGGTGAATGGCGAAGGCTTGCCCGCCTCGCTGTTCCGCACCGACGACTGGAAGCTCAAGACCGAGCGCTGAGCGGACCGTCAAAGCAAGCCGCCCTGGCTGGCGGGCGGCTCGCGGCACAACCCGGCTGGATTTCCCGTAAGGCGGCATCTCCCGTTTTCCGGATTGAATGCTCCGCCGCGCAATGGAGACTACGCGCCATGGATTACCTCATGCTCAAAACGCTGCACGTCGCCGGCGTGATCGGATTGTTCACTTCGCTCGGTGCCACGCTGCTGGCAGGCAGCGGAAAAAAATCCGCTTCCATCCTGCATGGAATTTCGCTGCTGCTGATCCTGCTGGTGGGTTTCGCGATGTTGAAGAAGCCGCCGATGGGCCAATCATGGTGGATGATCAAGACCGGCCTCTGGCTGTTCCTCGGGCTGGCGCCGGTGCTGGCAAAGCGCAAGGTCCTGCCTGCCTGGCTGGTGCTGGCGCTCTCGCTGGCCGCCGCCATCGCCGCGGCATGGCTGGGTCTGCGCAAGCCGTTCTAACAGAAAGCGGGTCTCACCGCATCACGTGGTCGAGCAACAGCGTCTGGAACGCACAGTAGAACTGGGAGCGAAGGAAGGCACCGCGGACAGCCGGATCGAGATCGGCGGGCGGGCGCGTGCCGGCGGAATCGAAATGATGGATGCCGTGCAATGCCAGCCGCGCCTGGTTGAGCGCGCTGTACCAATGCCATGCGTTCTCCGGCGTGATCCACAACTGCCCGCCACCGTCCTCCTCCGCTGCGTGGATCGCCCCGGTCACATGAACAAGATCCGTCTGGAAACCTTCCTCCAGCTCGGGCACGATGATGTCCCGCCAGTCGGCGGAAATTTCCTCGTCGGTGATCATCGCGCCGAGGCGGCTCGATAGTTCTTCGTCGCCAGACACCGCATCGCGGGTGATGCCGAGCAGCACAAACCAGTCGCCCGCGTCCTCGACATCGACGCGCAGTCCTCCTTCCAGCGTGGGCGTGATTTTCATGTCTCTTTTTCCAAAGTCGCCTTGAGCTGATGGGCGTGGAGCTGCTGGACATACAACTCCGCCCGCTCGCGCTGGCCGCTCCATACCACCGAGCGCCCCTGCTCGTGCACCTCGCGCATCAGCATGCGGGCCTTTTTCCCGTCGTAGCCGAAGATCTTCATGAACACCCAGGTGACATAAGCCATCAGGTTCACCGGGTCGTCATGCACGATGACCTTCCAAGGCAGATCGAGCGATGCCTTGTCGCGCGGAACGGTGAGTGTGTCGGAATCGGGCATGGGTTCAGATTTCCGCCGTGGCCGGCTCGGGCGCGTCGATCCACTTGCCATGCTCGCGGATCAGGTCGATGAGCCGCTCGACCGCTTCGTTTTCCGGTATGTTGAACTTCACGGCGGTCTTGCCGACGTAAAGGTTGATCTTCCCGGGCGCGCCGCCGACGTAGCCGAAATCGGCATCCGCCATCTCGCCCGGGCCGTTGACGATGCAGCCCATCACCGCAATCCGCACGCCCTTGAGATGACCGGTGGCGGCGCGGATTTTCCGGGTGGTGGATTGCAGGTTGAACAAGGTGCGCCCGCAGCTCGGGCAGGCGACATAGTCGGTCTTGAAAATGCGTGCCCCGGCGGCCTGAAGGATGTTGTAGGCAAGCCGCAGCGACTGGCCAGGCGCGGTCTCGCCCCGCACCATCACCGCGTCACCAATGCCATCGCACAACAACGAGCCAAGGTTTTGTGCGGCGGTCAGCAGGGTGGGGAGGAAATCCCGGTTCTCCAGCGGCGGATCAAACGTGTCCTTCAACAAGACCGGATGCCGCGCGTCCACCCGCGCGGCCAGCAGGCGGAACGCGGGGATGACGTCCATGTCCACATGATCCGCCACCGTCACCAGGCATGGTTCCTGGCGGGCATTCACCGCCGCCAGCGTTTCCCCATCCCGTGGATCAATCTCCACCACACCGGATTTCTCGAAAATGACCTCCGGCTTGAAATCACCCATCGATGCGATCTTGTGCGCCAGGGCGTTCCAGCGGTCCTGCGTGGTGAAGACTCGCACCGTGTTCCCGCCGCCCATGGCATGCCCCATCACCGTGACCGCGGAGCTACGACGCCTCTCGTAGGAAAATGGATCGTAGGACGGGGTGAAAGTGCCTGGGGCGCTCCGCTGCGGTCCGTCGTCCGGGCCACTCCTGACATTGTATGGTTCCACCATCGCCTTCGCCACGGGGATCTCGTGCACCGAGTCTTCCGTCAGCGAGACCCGCACGGTGTCGCCGATGCCGTCGGCAAGCAGCGAGCCGATGCCGATGGCGCTCTTGATCCGGCCGTCCTCGCCATCACCGGCCTCGGTCACGCCCAGATGGATCGGATAATTCCAGTCTGGCCCTTCGGCATCAAGCCGCGCGACGAGCAGCCGGTAGGCCTCGATCATCACCTTCGGATTGCTCGCCTTCATCGAGAAAACGAAATTGTGATATCCGTGGTCGCGCGCAATGCGGGCAAATTCCAGCGCGCTCTCCACCATGCCGGACGGCGTGTCGCCGTAGCGGTTCATGATGCGGTCTGACAGTGAACCATGGTTGGTGCCGATGCGCATGGCGCGGCCGAGTTCCTTGCACATCCTCACCAGCGGCGTGAATTCCGCACGGATGCGCTCCAGCTCCTCGGCGTATTGCGCATCGCTGTATTCGCGGATCTCGAACTTTTTCTTGTCGGCGTAGTTGCCCGGGTTCACCCGGATTTTTTCCACCCACTTGGCGGCTTCGAGCGCGGCGTCGGGCTTGAAATGAATGTCCGCCACCAGCGGAACCTCACAGCCGGCGGCGCGCACCTCGCGAGCGATGTTCTCGAGATTCGCCGCATAAACCTTCGTCTGCGCCGTGATGCGCACGATCTCACAGCCGGCATCCGCCAATTCCAGCACCTCGCGCACACAGGCGGCCGTGTCGCGCGTGTCCGCCGTGATCATCGATTGCACCCGGATCGGGTTTCCCCCGCCCAGACCGACATGGCCCACACGCACCTCGCGTGTCGCCCGGCGCGCGTAGCGGAGCAAATCAGGGCAGTAACGGGGCAGAGCGGAATCAGTCATCGTCACGGCGGCTATAGCCGAGAAACCCGCCTGCGGCAACGCCGACAATTGCCCGCCATTGCGCCCTGTCTGGCAATCCCGGGAATTCACGCCCTGAAAATCACCAGATGCACCCGCTGTGGAATTTTTTCCCTAGCCCGCAGGCGGAAGCTGTTTAGTCTCCCGGCGTCGCCCGCAGTTTCCACGGAAACTGCCCTGCGGCAATTGATTCCAGCGCATTTTCACCATGAATCTGACACTCAAAGTTTGGCGACAAGCCGGGCCCACCGCCCAAGGCAGGATCGAAACCTATGAGGCCAAGGACATTCCCGCAGAGGCCTCGTTCCTGGAAATGCTCGATATCGTCAACGAGCGCCTGGTGCTCGACGGACAGGAGCCGATCCACTTCGACCACGACTGCCGCGAGGGAATCTGCGGCACCTGCTCGCTCACCATCAACGGCATCCCCCACGGCAAGGAGCGCGGCATCACCACCTGCCAGGTCCACATGCGCAAGTTCCGCGACGGCGACACGATCTGGATCGAGCCGTTCCGCGCCAATCCCTTCCCGGTGATCCGCGACCTGATCGTGGACCGCAACGCCTTCGACCGCATCATTGCCGCCGGCGGCTACATCGACATCCGCACCGGCTCGGCGGTGGACGCCAATGCCATCCCGATTTCCAAGGACAAGGCGGACGCCTCCTTCGACGCCGCGGCCTGCATCGGCTGCGGCGCCTGCGTGGCCTCCTGCAAGAATGCCAGCGCCATGCTCTTCGTCGCCGCCAAGGTTTCCCACCTCGGCCACCTGCCGCAAGGCCAGCCGGAGCGCGACAAGCGCGTGCTCGCCATGGTCCGCCAGATGGACGCCGAGGGCTTCGGCAACTGCACCAACCAATACGAGTGCGAAGCCGCCTGCCCGAAGGAAATCAGCGTCGACCACATCGCCCGCCTCAACCGCGACTACGCCGCCGCCGTGGTGCGCGAGCAACTCGTGGCTCCATGACTTGCCTACTTGGAAAATTAGCAGTGTGAACTCTCCCGAATATTATCGATCACGGTTGCACCCATTTTCTCAGGCGCAATCCCATGTCGATGTTTGGGAACTTTTCTATAAACTCCGCGTGCAAAGCATCCAATATAGCCTGGGTGGGTGCTACAAACTCAGATTCAGGCATGTTTTGCACCTCCTCATGCTCTTCATTCGCAAAAGCAATAAACTCATCCTGGCCAGAATTAGCGGCCATGGTTTTTAGTTTGTTTGTAGTGGCCAGCGCCTTGTCCTTGTCAGGTTGGACAAATACATAAAAAAATTTGGCGCAATACAACGCGGCGACATCCGGATTGTTTTTTTCTATCTCTATGTCAATTAGGTTTTTTATGTCAGCATACTGCTTGTTTCCCCAAAGTTGATTCAAAGTCTCGTCGATGCTTGGTGGCTCGGCGGAAAATGAACGGAGTGCAGTTATTAGCAAACCTGCAAGGATAATTACTATTTTTTTCATATTTTTAATTTATCATGTTGTTGAGCAATTCCGCTTGGGAACGCACAAGGTTTTCATTGGTGGTTTCCCATGAAGGCCATTCTCTTTTAGCCCAACTTCCAGGCACCGGATGTTTTCAACGAGACCTCCAAAGTCTGACAATCCGGCAAACACCAACAAAGCAGATTGCGCCTAGTATGCCGACAATCCACATTTTTAACGCCGGAGAACCATCATTCGCCTCCGATTGATTATCATATGGCCCAAGAACGCCTGGGCCGCTCTTCCGATTTGTTCGCTTCAAACTCGAATTCGGCTTTTTTACCTCATTACGGGACAATTTAGCACGCCATTTCTGCTCAAGTGCGCTTCCTTTTTCAAGCCGACCTTCCCGGATCAACCTGTCGATCACCCATTCCTTGTTCAAACCCTTGTCAGCGAAGTGTTTGAGTATCTCACCGGGACCACTGACAAACCAGTCATCGAATTTCCGAGACGAGGGATGGAAAAGCAGTCGCTCAGTGACATCGCAGCCGTAATTCGGCGATATGGCTGCGGCAATGTATGGTATTCTGGCAACATCTTCGGGCTTAAGCTCATCACCATTCAATGTATTCTCAATAAGCTCTCTTGTCTCATTCTCGCGCCGTGCCAATTCCTCTATTTCCCGGGTTGGGTCATAGGGAGGACTGGAATACAACGCGGAGTTCCACAATCGGGTGGTTTCCATTTTCCCGAGGTCAATTTCGCGACCGCTCGTGTCGAAATCAATCTGACGGGGATCAATGATGCCATTTTTCGCTGCTGCCACCGCGCTCCTTAGAGCCTGTCGCGTATTTCCCTCAGGTGGCTGTGAAGGCTCGGCGTTAGCGATGAGTGTTCCAGCAAAAAAAAGGCAGACAATAGCTGTTTTCATGGGTTTTGCACAGATGGATCTTCATGAATGCGTTTTTCCTGTATGCGGTTGATTCTCTTTTGAAAAAAAACAGGATTTGATCCATAAGGCACAGCTGTTTCAACCGACATCAGGTTCCAAAAGTCATCAGCAAATTCATCATGTTCGTCACCTCCATCTGGCCTGTAAGCTAGGATGTGGCACAATTCATGCGCAGGAGTATTTCCAATAATTTGTGCGTAAACGCTGTTAATAAAAGCTTTATTAAAATATTTCATTTCAATTTCTGAATCTTCTAACAGGAGTTGCGACATTGTAATCGAAATCCCACGCGCAGGATAGGCAGCCCTTATAAAATACATGTTGACTCCTTCATTGTCAGTCGAATCAATAAAATGAAAATAATCTTGAGTTAACGGTCCAATGAAAGGCTGCTGCTCCGTGGTATCAAAAATGTCTAGAATGCCAGATTCTGTAGTTAAACCTTCCGGCCATTCCTTATTTTTTAATTTGTCAATAATTTTTACACCAACCTGAGCGTAAAGCTCTTTCGTGACTTTTATTGCTTCTTCAATTTGGGGGATTGTATATGTATTTTCGACATTCATGCGAATGAAGTCCACCTCCAAGTGTTTTTTGGGGCGCACCGGAATCTTTAAATTTACCTCATAGTCTCGATTTCCCATTTTAATCGAATCTATTTTCAGATTTCCCCCAAGTTGGATTAGATGGGTTCGATCATTGAGTTGATCGTTTACACCAGCTCCAAAATCTGAAAATTCATTGTCCACTTCATCGGCAACGAGAATCATGTAATCACTCCATGCTGATGTTTGATCATCTGCCACATACATCGACACGGGATGTGGCGGATCATCATAGTCGGAATCGGGGTTATCTACAGTGGAAACATTCGCTGAAACGACTCCGAGGGATGTCCCTCCGGGAATATTAATGTAAAATCGATCAACATCCAAAGAGATGAAGTCTGCTTCCAAGCCCGGATTCTGATAATTCCCGGTGAATGCATTTTCCCATTTTGCGACTTTCAGTTCCGTGGCTCCCATGAATTTGCCAGCAATCTCGTTCCCTTCCGAATCGAGTTTGGGAATGATTACCTCCACCGGTAGCAGCAGTCCTGTTTTCGTCACCCCGTCATCCACCGCCTGCGCGAGGATGATGCCGTTGCTGGCGATGTCGATGGCTCGGGTGATGGTGACGATTTCAGGCTTGGAGGTCAGTTTCTCGTCGTTGAGGTCGGTGTATTCGCCGTTGCGCCAGAGTTTCGGCGGGATCGGGGTTGACGCCGTGGGATCGCCGGCGGTGATGGCCACGCCTTGTGCGCTGACGCGGATCACGCCCTCGGCCATGCTGGGAGGTTGGTGCCAGCGGGCTTCCCCGCTGCCTCCTTCGCGCCTTTCCAGGAAAACTTTGTCTCCGGTGGTGATCCACAATCGCTCTTCCTCGTCGTCCTTCAGGTTCGGCGCGAGGCTCAGTTCCGCGAGGTTCACCTGGCCGGTGGCCATGAAGGTCAGATCGGTTTGTGTTTCCTTCTCTTTGAGCCAGAGCTTGTGGAAGGGAGCTTGCTGGCTGCCCGCCGCTTCCACGAACAGCGCGCGGTCCTTGTCGAGTATGCCGCCCGGATAGGTGGAGAACGTGAACACGCCTCCGTTTGTGGATCTCACGCTTCGCATGGCCGCGCTCTCCGGTGTGCCGCTGTCGAACGCTGTGCTGTCGTAGGTCATCCACTCGTAGCCGGCGGCGTGGTGAAGCGCGTATGAATTGATTGTGCCGTCATTCGCGATCGCTCCCTCTGTGCGTAGGTTGCTGAAGGAACGATTGACGATCGATTGTCCTCCGGACGCGGGGAAAGGATATTGAGGATAGAAGTAGCTCGGTGCGGCATAATCGGTGAGGCTTGAGCCGGCGCGCTTCCAAGTCATTCCTGGAATGAGGTGGTCGATGTAGAGATCAGTCACCCCGATGCTCACGCCGTAGATCACGCCTTCGTCGTTGATGTCGATGAGTTCGTAAGGGGGGGCGTTGAAATTGAACACGTGTTGTCCCGGCGGGAGGACTGCTGGAGTTCCGTCAATGTCGTAGTGCCAATAGCTCACGTTATGCAAGACATCGATTTCCTGAGACCCTCGCAGAGGCAGGGCGACCCAATCCCGGGACGCGCTGTTCCAGAGGTTTTTGGGATCGGTGATTTCGTTCAGGCCGAGGTAGGATCTCTTGTCCCAGAACAGGATTTGGCCGTGTTTGCTGACGGCCCGCGGCTGGTGTTTGTGATAGACGGGATCGACTTCATCCACCTGTTCGATCCAGACATATCGGACTTCGGGAGTTCGCTCCCAGTTGATTTCACGATCATTGGGAACCGCGTCGAATTCATTGTCAATCAGATCGCCATCCTTGTCGTTCAGCGTGGCGTTCGGATCGGCTTGGACTCCTTGCTGATATGCTTCCAGGTTGCTGGCAGAACTGTCTTGAAACGGGGCTTCGGCGTTGTTGGCGCGGGGATCGAGGCCGTGTGCGTATGCCCAGCCGTCGGGGATGCCGTCGCCGGAGGTGTCGGAGTTGAGCGGATTGGTTTGGATGTCGAGTTCGAGCGCGTTGGACAGGCCGTCGCCATCGGCGTCCCATTGTTCGAGCGTGACGCCTTCGGGTGGCGGCGTGTCGGTGTAGTGGAGACGGAAAAATGCCTTGTCTGCGGTGGCACCGCACTCATGACTGATTGCCTCGTCATTGCCATATTCGATGTATGGACTCCAAATCCAGTCCTTGAGGTGATCGTTGGGATCGGAGCCTTGGATGAAATAGGTTCTTCCGGCATAACCGTGCCAGCGCAGGATAGTATCCTCTCCGGGCATGACGATCACTTCTGAATCCTGCGCCGGAACCTGTGAGAGAACCGGTGAGCTTGGAATGAGGATGCAGAGAAATGTGGCGGTGAGCGCGCGGAGGGTTTTCATCGTGCGCCCTCCTTTTTGTCGCCGGTGTAATTGTCGAGATAGCGGCTGCCACGGTGCGGCTTGAGCCAGATGGTGTGGTTTTCCGGCCGCTTCGGATTGGCGGCGTGCCATGCGGCGGCGTCGCGCTGGTATTGCTCGCGCGCGGCTTTCAGTTCCAACAATTTCGGCATGTTTGCATAACATGCGTCGCGCAAGGATGTGAGTATGGCGACGGTGTATGCATCACCGTCCGGGACGACGATGGAACCGGATTCGACTTTGGGATGTTCTTCGCGCATGTCGCCGGCACCGACACCCATGATGATGAAATGGGATTTCTGCTGATGGGTGATTTCGTGAAACGGGGCGATGAGCGAAATGTCCCAGCCGCACCATGCGGTGTGTCGGGTTTGGGTTTTCGGGTTCCAGATTTCGACGCGGCTGAGTGAATCGCCGAGTGTGGTTCCGCTGATCAGCAGGATGTGTGTTGGCTCGACATACTGCGCGAAGACCTCGGGATCGGGTTCGGCGGGCGGCGGCGGTTCCGGGATATCAGGCAGCGTGGAAGCTTCGCCGCGAAGAATCGTGATGCGATGCGTGCCGAAATCGGCGGTGGTGGAATCCTTGACCTCCATCGCAGGAACTTCCTTGGGAGGCGGTGGCGGCGTGAAGCGGATGGTGGCGGGATCGGGGAGCGCGAGAGTGCTTGTGGGCTCGTCAGGCGCGGTTTCCGCCGATAGGACCGCCACGGAGAGAAGCAGGTGGCAGAGGGATAAGCGTTTCATGGAAGGAGGGAATTGGGATTGATGTCCTTCCGGTGGACGGGGAGTTCAAAAGCCGCGTTAAGTCGGCTGCAACGGCCTTTAGCCTTCCCCGAAGAGACAGCCTGGACATCCGCCGCTGCCTCCCCGGCCGTTTGGTCGGTTTGGCAGCAATGTTGCGGTCATTGCCGACCGCTTAACGCGAGGTTTTGAAATCCCCATCCACCGAAGTGGACAAACACATTCCATCTTGTAGGGCACGCTACGGCAAGCCGTTTTTTTTCGCGCTATTGTCACGGCCGCCGATATTTCCGCTGTCTCGTCGGCGTTTCCCGTGACATAAATCCGCCGTCATGCCGAGGCACCGCGATCCCGACGAGCCGAAGATCTACTTCCTGCCGAACCTGATGACGGCCTGCAACCTGGCCTGCGGGTTCTTCGCGGTCCTGATGATTTTCCGCGGCCTCATCGAGGTGGGAAACGCGGACATCCCGCCCAAGGAATACTACAGCCACGTCAAATCCTACTACGAATACGCCATCCTGCTGATTTTCGGCTCCTGTCTCTTCGACCTGCTGGACGGCCGCCTCGCCCGCCTCGGCGGCCAGGAATCGCCCTTCGGCCAACAATTCGATTCGCTCGCCGACATCATCTCCTTCGGCATGGCCCCGGCGATGCTGCTTTCCAAGGCGGTGCTTTTCCCTCTCGGAAACTTCGGCTGGGCCATCGCGCTCATCTATCTGGTCTGCGGCGCATTGCGGCTCGCCCGCTTCAACTGCCTCGCCGCCCTGCCGAAAAAACCCGGCGACCCCGGAGATTTCCGCGGCCTCCCCATTCCCATGGCCGCCGGCTTCATCGCCTCGCTCACCTTCCTCATCATCGATCTCCACCAGAACGACCACGAACTCCATTTGTGGAAATACGTGCTCGCGGGCGCGATGCTCGGCCTCTCACTCCTGATGATCAGCGATATCCGCTATCCCAGCTTCAAGAAAGTCGGCTGGCGCACCCGCGCCACCCTGCCGGCCATCGTGATCGCCGTGCTGCTCGTCTATGTGACCGTGCAATTCCGCTATGTGATGCCCGTGGCGCTTTTCAGCATCTATCTGGTCTATGGCATGATCCGCCCGTGGCTCTCCCAGCGGATGCGCCGCGAAATCGAAGCCGCGGCCGCTGACGACACCGCCGGCAACGGAAACGATACCCGCGATGACTGAGGAATCCGAAAAACGCCCGCGCTGGCTCGCCATCCTGCTCGTCCTGCTGCCCTTGTGGCTCATCCTCTCCGGGGCCGCCGGCATCTGGTGGTTCCTCCATCGCGAGAAACAGGAGGAAATCCGCGGCCAACAACGCTTCGCACGCATGGTCTCGGAAAAATCGCTCGCCGACGACCTGCGCAAAATCGTCAATTACATCGGCGAACGCCACACCTCCTCCGAAACCGCCGCCACCGGCCTTACCCGCACCGCCGCCATGATCGAGGGCCTGCTGGGCCCATCCAATACTGGCTACACCGTGCGCCGCACCCGTGGCCCCGCAAATTGGCCGCTCATCCATGTTTCCCTGCCCGGAGGAAACGAAAAATCTCCCGCCCTCTGGATCGTCACCTCCTACGACAGCCGCCCCGGCAGTCCAGGCGTCGAAGCCAATGCCACCGGCCTCGCCGCCACCCTCGCCGCCGCACAGGCCCTCGCCGCCGACCAACCCGCGCGCACAGTCCACTTCGCCTTCATCCCTCACGCCAACGACCCCGGCTCGCCCGTCGCCGATACCGCCGCCACGCTCAGCCTGCTCCTCCTCTCCTCCGGCCCTCCCAAACTCATCCTCTGCGTCGAAGCCATGGGCGGCAGCGAGGAGCTCCTCCTCAGCTCGCCGGACAACGCGGCCATCCCGCTGCAACAAACCCGCAGCCTCGCAACCATCCGCGACACCCCGTCCGACGCACCCGCCGGCCTCACCGGTCGCCTCGTCTCCCAAAACCTGCCCGCCGTGCGCATCGCCACCCGTCCCACGCCCACACAAGACGATCCCGACGACCAACTGCCCCCACCAGCCACCCTCGCCGCCGCCAGCGGCCGCCTCATCGAACTGATCCGCCGCTGCGCCGCCGCGCCATAATGCCCGCCACCGCGCAATTCCGGTTTGCGATTTCCGGCCCCCGCCCGAAACTCGGAGCTAACAATTTCACCCTCCCAGCCCATGCGTTCCTCAGACACCACCCCCGCGTTCCAATCCCACGCCCCCGGATACTGGCCGCACGATGCCATGGTCCACTGGAACGACGCCAAATGGCAGTTGCGCAACCGCATCGATACCCTCGAACAACTCGAGTCCCGCCTCAACCTCACCGACACCGAGCGCGCCGGCGTCCTCCTCGCCGGACAAAAGCTCGCCATGTCCATCACCCCGCACTTTTTCAACCTCATCGACCGCGACGAACCCGACTGCCCGATCCGCCGCCAGGTCATCCCGCGCATCGAGGAAGGTTGGAACGCCCCGGAGGAAGTCGCCGACCCCTGCGGCGAAGACAGCCACATGCCCGTCCCCGGCCTCGTCCACCGCTATCCGGACCGCGTCCTCTTCCTCGTCACCGACCGCTGCGCCTCCTACTGCCGCTACTGCACCCGCTCGCGCGTCGTTTCCGGCGTGGGCGAGCAACACCTCGAAACCCAGTGGGAAGCCGCCTTCCGCTACCTCGAAAAAACCCCGCAAATCCGCGACGTCCTGCTCTCCGGCGGCGACCCCCTCCTTTTTTCCGATGAAAAGCTCGACCGAATTCTGACGCGTCTGCGCGCCATCCCCCACATCCAGTTCCTGCGCATCGGCTCCCGCATCCCCATCTTCCTGCCCCAGCGCATCACGCCCGAACTCTGCGCGATGCTCAAAAAACACCACCCGCTCTTCATCTCCATCCACACCAACCACCCGCGCGAACTCACCAGCGAGGTCCGCGACGCCCTCGGCCGCCTCGCCGACGCCGGCATCCCGCTCGGCAACCAGAGCGTCCTCCTCCGCGGCGTCAACGACTCGGTGGATATCCAGAAAACCCTCGTCCACAAGCTCCTCATGTGCCGCGTGCGGCCGTATTATCTTTATCAGTGCGACCTCATCCACGGCTCCTCCCACCTCCGCACCTCCGTCGCTGAAGGCGTCGAAATCATCGAGGGCCTGCGTGGCCACACCACCGGCTACGCCATCCCCCAGTTCGTCATAGACGGCCCCGGCGGCGGCGGGAAAATCCCCCTCAATCCCAACTACATCGTCGAGACCGCCCCCGGCCGCGTCACCCTCCGCAACTTCGAAGGCCGCCTATTCGAATATCCCAACCCCACCCCGATCCCCGCCGCCGAACTCCAACGCCTCGAAAATCAAGTCACCCCCATGACCACCTGCCAACCCGGATATTGATTTTTTGAATTCCTCCCCCGCGAAGTTCTTGACACCCCCACCCGACCTGCGCTTTCCTCCCGCCCCGCGCACCGCGCAACGCACCCGTAGCTCAATTGGATAGAGCGTCTGACTACGGATCAGAAGGTTTGGGGTTCGAGTCCCTACGGGTGCGCCACTCTTAAAAGCCTGCAATTCAATGGATTGCGGGCTTTTTTGTGGCTGTCAGGCGGGGGCGGAACATACGCCCAACATGCACCAAAATGCGGGTTTTAACACGATCTATTGCACGGTATGTTGCACGGTGAAAAAACGTGCGAGCGGCAGTCGGTATCATGGTGCCTGCTGGCCAGCCGCGCGGTGGTCCAGACTCCTTTTTGCTCCCTGACGCGCGTCACATTCGATCCTCGGGCATGGGCTGTCCGTGGCCAAGGGCGGCGAGGGCGGCGGCGAGTTGCCGCATGGCGTCGGCCTCGGGATCGTGGCCGGAAAGTTTCAGGTGAGTGTCGATGGCTTTGAATGGATCGTGCTTTTCGAGCCTAAAGGATGAGGACAGTTCGCCGTCGTTGCTGGCGAAGCTCTTGATGAGGTCGCCGTTGGGATCGGCCGGGTTGCGCGGGTCGAGCCTGGCAATCGGCGTGCGCACCACGCGGGCGCAAAAGCGCAGGATTTCGTGGAGCGAAAGCGTGGCCTCGTGAGCGGCGGCGGCCTGCACGGCGCGGATGTAGGCCTGCAGGTCGGGCCGTTTGCGGAGTTTCTTCGCGTTGGCGTTGGCGGTGGCTCGGGTGCATCGGAAGCCCGCCTCAAGGTAGGCTTCGACAAGGGGCTTGCCGGACAATACGAAGTCCGCGAATAGCCGATGGCGTGGCTCCTTGGGCAAGGGAATTGCTGGCACTTCCGGGTTCACGGGCAGAGATTGGCACGGCTGGCCACGAATTGCGAGAACAGGCGCGCCCCGCGGGCGGGTTCCTCGATCAGCACGTTGTCGATCTCGATGGCGCGGAGCGAGTCGAGTTTCTCAAGTGTGCCGTCCTGCTCGATGGATTGGTTCAGGTCGGTGTTTTCATCGGTGGCCGGATTATCGAAACGGCATGCAGCGATGGGAGTGCGGACCATGCGGGCGAGAAACTCGCGCATGGTGAGGATTCCGGCGGCGATCTGTAGCATGAGCACGGATTTCCCGCGGGAGGTGTGGCCGGCGATCACCCATAGCTGGCCGGGTTTCATTCCGCCGCTGGCTTCGTCGGGTTCGTGAATCCCGGTGGATGCGCCGGGGATGCTGCCGCACTCGTGGTCGGCCATCATGGCGGCAATGGCTTCCTCGCTCGTGCCGGCCTCGTGGAGCTCGTGGGCGGCTTGTTGCGCCGTGCGGAGTGCCTGCGTTTCCTTTGCCTGAGATACCCATTGCGTCCAGCCGCCGGTGCTGACTGCGTAGCTGTAAATCTCCGTTACGGCCGATGGGCCGCCGGCAGATGATAGGAACGGCCCGGTGGTAGGCATCGGGGGTCAAGGCGTGCCCGGAGTTGATCGTGAAATGGGCGCAGGCCTTGTGGGCACCGTGAATGAAGCGGGCAAGCGTCTCGGACTCTTCCGGAGAAAGCTCGTCCAATTCCGCAAACCTGCCGCCTACATCGGGAGCCTTCACGTCGTCGGTTTTGCCTTTATCCGCGACATGCCGCCGTTCTTCCTTCAAAAGACCCGCTTTCCTGTCATACCCCAAGCCGAGAAACGAGAGGAGAATCCGGCCTGAGACAGTTCCGGCTTCAAATGCCTGATTGGTGTATTGGCTCGGTTGAACGCATGCAGGCCTGACACCATCTCTGAGAAGACTTTCTCGATAAGGAATATGCTCGTTCAACATCGCGATGCGATCCTTCTCACTTAGCGGAGCGATATTATATGGGTGCATGTTTCTCATTCGATTTTTATAAATGCTAGATCTACAAATTATTCATAGTGTCATCCCAGATTTCTTGATTTTCGAACGCTGGTGCGGCCGGTGCCGAGCCAGTCGCTATATCCGGACCAGCCTTCGTCAACGTATCTGTTGTCAGGCTTAGAAGGAATGTCTGAGGGTAATGAACCTTTGTTTTGCAAAACCCCATTACAAAATTGTCTCCATTCCGCCACGCCGCTAAGACCAAGACTGCGAGCAAACTTCCGTGCTTGTTTGAAGGAACGGTATTTCCTGAGATTGGTTGCAATCCTTCCTGTTCCTAACCAGTCGCCCATGCCTGCCCAGCCCTTATCGGTGTAAACTCGATTTGGATTTGCTGGAATATCCAATGGAAGAGCTTGTTGGCAAAATTCTTGCCACTCAGCACGGTTCTTTAACCCAAGACTACGAACAAAAGTCCTAGCGTCTTCAAATTTGCGATACTCCCGATTATAGGTCGCCACATTGTTTGTCCCAAGCCAATCACCCCAGCCATTCCAGCCATTTCCCGCGTAGGTATTATGAGGAGTAGCTGAAATATTAGGAGGAGCCTTTCCCTTGCTCGGCATCTTACCCTTGCAAAAATCGAACCACTCGTTTTGGTTTTTTAGACCTAGACTCCGAGCAAAAGTCCTAGCTTTATGAAACGGCCAATAGATCCGGCGTCGAGTCGCGACATATCCTGTGCCCAACCAATCTCCTAGACCTGCCCAACCCTGTTTCGCGTATACTACTCGGGGTGAAATTGGAATATCGGCAGGCAAGGTGCCTTTTTCTGGCAGCCTGCCTTTGCAAAAGGCAATCCATTCCGATTCGTTCTTGAGTTTCAAGCCATGCATAAAAGTCCGCGCTTTTTGGAAGGAGCGGAAATTCTGCTGGCCATATGCGAGTCTTTTCGTTCCTAGCCAATCGCCCCAGCTCGTCCAGCCGAACTCTTTATAAACCAAGTAAGGAGTTGTAGGAATGTCAGCAGGCCAGTTGCCTAATTGGCGATAGCTGTCCCATTCTTTTTTGCTTGAGAGCTTTAGCGAGTGGACGAAAGCACGCGCCTCCTCAAACGGCCGCCAGGAGAGTTTCGCCAACCTGTCCCAGCACTTCAGTTCGATCTCACGGGCAAAATCGTCGAGGTTGATGTTTTTTGCGAGGCGTTCGTCGATGTCGAACTCGACGCTGCCACCGCCCTTGCGTTGCCGCCCTTGGGACACCCCGCGGAAGTATTCGATGATGCGGTCGTCATTGGCGGCGAGGGCGCGGAGGGTGGTGAGGATTTCCTTGAAGGCGGGGGATTGAAATATGTCGTCCGCGGTGGCTTTGGCGTCGTGGAGGATGGGGACGATGACGTAGCCGAACTGCTTGCCGGGGGATGGGCGCAGGGCGCGACCGACGGCCTGGACGATGTCCACGGCGCTGCGGCGGGGATCGGCGAAGAGCACGCAGTCGATGCCTGGAACATCGACGCCTTCGGTGAGGCAGCGGGCGTTGGTGATGAGGGCGCGCTCGGCAGCGGCGAACTCGCCGATGATGCGGGCGCGGGTGCCGGTGGCGGTTTGGCCGGAGACGTGGAAGGTTTCGAGTTTGCCGTATGTGCGGAACGATTTGCTGAACGCGTCGTTGTGAGTCTTGAACAATTCCGCGCGCTGGATGCTGCCGTGGAAGGATACGGCGTGGCGGATCGGGTATTTCTTCATCGCCTTGCGCAGGGCGATGAGCGATGCGAGCATGTCGGCTTCGATTGCTGCGTTCCATGGGCCTTTGTCTGGTCTGACAAACGTGTTTTTCCGGATCAGCTCCGCGACTTCCTCGCGCGAGACGGCGATGCTGACGATCTTGTAATCGGATAGAATCGGCGGGTCGTATTCCATCGCCCGCTTGAAGGAGAGCAGGTGGAAGGTTTCGCCGTAGGTGGCGGGATCATCCATGCTGAGCACGGTGTCGCTCTGGCCTTTGTATCGCCGCTCGGTAGCGGTCATGAACAGCCGGCGACGGATCGGCAGGTTTTTGTCGTGCAGCAGGTGGGAGAAAAGTTTCCCGCCATCACCGACGGTTTTGTGGGCCTCGTCCATGATGCCGAGGTCGAAGGTGAACTTCGCAGCACGCGCGGCCTTGGCGAGCGCCTCGCCACTCTGATAAGTGGTGAAGACGACGGTGAGGCCGCGGTGCTTGCGCTTGAGCCAGATGGCGATTTCCTTGGGATCGGTGAGGCAGGGCACGCCGAGATCCTGGCGCAGGACGGCGCTGTCATCGCGCTCGACGCGGCCGGCGGATTCATCGCTGCATACGCAGATCCACTCGACGGGCTGTTGGTTCGCCATGGTTTCGCGCAGCCAGACCTTGAGCGTCTGGCGGATGAGCGCGAGGCTGGGCACGGCGATGACGATGCGGCGGGATTCCAGCTTTTCGGCGATCCACCATGCCGTAAGACTCTTGCCACTGCCGCAGGGCATGATGAGTTTCCCGCGCTTCGCCTTGCCGGTGACGAAATGGTTGTGGGCGTCCTTCACCGCGGGCTTCTGGTGCGGACGCGGCTTGAGCGGCTTGAGCGGGGTCGTCTTGTGGGACAGGTGGGCGCTGAGGCGTTTGAAGAAATCAGCATCCAGTGCCTGCCAAACATCAAGGGCACAGAAGCCGATGCGCTCCTGATCCTTGAGCACGCGGGTGATGCGCTCGGTCGTGGAGCAAATGACGCCAAAGGAGAATCCCCGGCAGACTCCGAAGGCGAGTCCGGTGAAGGTGGAGATCTCGCGCCAGATCAGAGAGTGTTCGGTATTCTGCCGATACTTGCACTGGATCGCCCAGAAGTCGCCGTCGTGGGTCTCGGCGACGATGTCGATGCCTTGGTCGGTGGAGGGGAGCTTGAGTTTCCGCGCGATGGCTTGTGGCACTTCGCGCTGGAGCCAGACGTGTTTGAGCTTGCTGGCGTATTCCGGTTCAAGCTGGAGGTAGGCTTTGACGAGTTCCTCGAACAGATCGCCCTTCTGCTTCTCGGGCAGTTTCGCCCAGGTTCTCTGGATGTCCTGCCATGAGGAGCATCCGCGGAGCGCAGAGGAGAGATTTTTCGGTTTCGGCCGCAGCACGGATTTGCGGGTGGCCGTGGTCTTCAAGGTGGCGGATTCATTCCCCACAATCGCCAGTGCGAGGCTATCGGTCGGGAAGCGCGCGCTCATGAATCGAAGGTGGTATTGAGGGTGGCCATGCCAGCAAAATGACCGGCCTGCTTCATGGGCTTGTTGCTCTTCACTACTTCCTTCACTGCGGCATTGCCGGCCTTTCGGATCATTTCCCCGAAGGTAATTTCGGACGGCTTGGAGGGAGTAGCCTGCGGTGATTTCGTTGGCTTTTTCATGTGCCCAGCGTGCATCTCCCGGCAGAGTGCCGCAAGCAAGGATGCGGCAACTCAAATTGGGAACCATCGCTGCCAAGAGTCTTGGAACGCGTATGGCACGCCCTCCTGCTGGCAGACGCGAATGGTGTGCCCCGTGCCGCCGGCGAAAGGGTCGTTCATATCCACATAGAACAACGCGCAGGCCGGCTTGGGAAACAGTGCCGAGTGTCCGGTGACTTTCATGGTGTCGCGGATCAGATATGCGGCCTTGGCGGCGAGCGCTCCTTTCTTGTCGCGTTTGCCTATGAGTCGCTTGTTTTGCGGGCTGGCTGCGGCGGTTTTGCAGGCCAACACTTCCTCTTGGACGCTGCTGAGTGACTCAGGAGAATCATAGACCGCCTGGGCATGGCGTGCGCTTTTCCGGTGGCTGGCATAGGGCGCGATGATCTGGAGCCGCCAGGGTGCCACTTGGGCGATTCCCTCGCTGAATGCCTGGTCGGCTCCCTCCGCATTGCCTGAGCGAAAGCGCAGTGCGGGGAAACGCCTCACCAGCATGCCGGCGCTATGGTTGGCAAGGGCCGCGTCGTGATCCGGGATGGCCCTGCGTCCTTCGAGCAGAACGACCGGTTCAGGAGTGGCTTCAATGATCGCTGCGAATTCGGCAAGGGTCATGGGGCGCGGTGTTGGTTTGCGCCGTCAGAGCGCGGGACAGGGCTGGATTCCGGCGAGGGCGGATTTCATTTCGATCTTGGCGAGTTGCTGGTCGTAGTGGCTCTGGAGATTGAGCCAGACCTCGGCGGGCCAGCCGAAGTAGCGTTCGAGCCGCAAGGCGGTGTCCACGGTGACGGCACGCCTGCCCTTGACGATCTCGTTGATGCGGCGCGGCGGGACGCCGATGTCCTTGGCGACGCGGTATTCCGAAAGTCCGAGCGGGATCAGGAAGTCCTCGCGCAGGACTTCGCCAGGGTGGATGGGGGCATGTGTTTTCATGGCGGCAGGATCAGTGGTAATCGACGATTTCGACTTTATGGGGTCCGTCCGGTTTCCAGCGGAAACAGACGCGCCATTGGTCATTGATGCGGATGGAGTGTTGTCCCTTGCGGTTGCCCTTGAGTGCTTCCAGACGGTTTCCCGGCGGGACGGAAAGATGGTTCAGTTCGGTGACGGCATGGAGTTGGGCGAGCTTGCGCAGCGCAACACGCTGGATGGCGGGCGGGAAGAACCGCGATTTACGCTCCTCAAAGAATCGGGCGGTTTCCCGGCAGGCGAAGGAACGGATCATGCGGACTCTGGAATCATAACGCTGCGCGTTAATGCGTCAAGCCGGGGCTGAGAGCGTTCAGACGGCACGGAGGTGCGCCGGCTTCGGCTTTTTTGGTTCCGGCACCAGCACGGCCTTGCGGGCGGCCGGATCGGGGGATGATGCGGAAAAACTCCGCGCCTTCCTCGCGGGTGTGGGTGTTGAGGTAGTGACGCTTGACAATGGACTCGGAATTGCCGGCCTGGAGCGCGGCGTCGCCGATGCTGCGGTGCAGGGCGACATGGTAGGAAATAAAGCTGTGGCGCGTCTCGTCGTGGGTGAGTCCGAAATGCTTGCGCGCCTTCTTGTTGAGCGCCTCGAAATTGGTAGGGATCAGTGCGCCAGGGTGTGATTTCAGCCATGCGGCGAGGTTGTCGGAAATGGCAACCTGCCGTTCGTGGCGGGTTTTCGAGACATTCGCGGGAATGGTGATGGTCCGGGTTTTCAGATTCACAAGCTCGGCCTCGCGTCCAGCCATGCGCTTGAGTTCGTCGGGGCGGATGCCTGCGAAGTAAAGCATGGCGAAGGGGCGCACGAGCACGCCACCGCGCCAGCGCATGAGCACGGAGAATATCCGGTGGGTGTCGGCCGGCGATGTGGTGGCCGGCTTGGCGGCTTGTTCCTCGCGCACCTGGCGGGCGGTGAACTTGCGGATGGCTTCCACCGGATTTGAGAAGGTGAACGGGCGATTGCTGCCAGCGTCCGCGCTGGCGGCCCATGAGAAAAACCCGTGGAGCGCGCCGCGGTGGATTTCCCATGTGCGCCGGCTGGCCTTGTCCTTGCCGTTCTTCGCCCGCAGGCCGCGCAGGAAGCTCTCAACTTGGGCGGCGGTCACTTCATGCACGAGCGGGTTGTCGGCGGCCTCGGAAAACAGCCGGAGCGTCCATGCGATGCCGTGGAGCGTGCGCGGGCGTAGTCCGTCGCGCTCCTTGTCGTCGTGGTAGAGCTTCACCGCGTCGTCGAGATGGATCGTGAATTCCGGTGGCCGGTGGTGCTTGAGGAAAAACGCCACGGCGTCCGTGAGAGTGTAGGCCTCGCCAAGCGCATCGAAGGCGCGCACGGCCTCGTCGTGGCGCTCCTGGGTGAGCGCGGAGAGAATCATCTGCTGCGAGCGGCCCTTGTTTTCGAGTTCCACCCGCTTGAGCGCGGCGAAGCGTTCGGCCTCGGCTTGGTCGGAGAACTGCCGGCGCATCCATTTCCCATTTTCCTGCCAGCCTTGAACAAGGTGGGTGGTCCAGAAAATGCCGTTCTTCTCACGGGTGACTTGGCGGATCGTGATTTTGACGGCGGCGGATTTTGCTGCCACGGTCCGCGTGCGCTTGGGCGTCCTGCTCATGAGTGCAATCAACCGCATTCAGGGGGGATTACAAGCAGATATTGCACGGTTTGTTGCACGGCATTTGTAAATTCGCTAATTTTTCATACATTGCCATCTGACTACGGGTCAGAAGGTTTGGGGTTCGAGTCCCTACGGGTGCGCCACTCATAACAGCCTCACTTTCAATGGCTTGGAGTGGCAGATCGGTCACCAGGTTGACGCCCCGCCACCCCTCATGGTGCAGGGTGGCGACAAAATGGCGACAAATCCGGGTTTTGAATTTACAACCCGCAAGGCATCAAGTCGTTCCGGAGGGAAGAAGAAACGCGGGCCGCATTGCGTGGTGAAATCCGGTTCGGCAACTGTTCCAGTTTAACGCTGCGATTCGGGCAGCCGGGTGCGCTACGCGATCAGCTACTACCGCGATGGCAGGCGACTGAGGCAGTTTTCCCCACGCTCGATGCGGCGAAGAAGGAGGCCTTGTTCGTGGCGCAGCGAATCCACTCCGGGATGCAGCACGTGACCGACCTCAAGCCCCATGAGCGCGACACCTTCCTCGCCGCACGCAAATTGGCCGACGATGCCGGTGTCCCGCTGGTTGCCGCTCTGGAGGACTACCTGCGGGCGCGCCAGATGGCCGGATCGGAATCGCTCGCCGCGATGGCTGCGGAATACTCGAAGTACTTCGGCAACGTCACCCGCCGCGCCACCGTGCCCGAGGTGGTCGTCCAGTTGCTCGAATCGCGGAAACAAGACAGGGTTGGCACGCGCCATCTGGCCCAACTCCGCTCGGTGCTCAACCGCTTTGCCGCCGCCCACCCCGGCCAGATCCTCGACGTCACCTCGACCGACATCGACGCCTGGCTGCGGAGCCTGAAGATTTCCCCGAGTTCACGCAACGGGATGCTGCGCTACGTGAGCCTCCTGTTCTCATTCGCCCTGGAGCGGAACTACCTACCCGAGGGCAAACCCACTGCTCCGAGCCAGTTGCGCAAGGTGAAGGTCGTCGACAGCGACATCGAGGTGTTCACCCCCGACGAGTTCCGCAAGATCATCCACGCCGCGCCGATCCACCTGATCCCGCTGCTCGCCATCAGCGCCTTCGCCGGAATCCGCGCGGCCGAGTTGGGCAGGCTCGATTGGTCGGCGGTGGATCTGGAGCGTCGTCACATCGAAATGCGCGCCGGCCAGGCCAAGACCGCCTCCCGCCGCCTCGTGCCGATCACCGACAACCTCGCCACCTCGCTGGAACCGCTGCCGCGCAATGGCCGAATGAGTCATCCTGTTCAATCCGCGCGCCGACAATGCCTAACGGACGCGGAATGGTTTTGTCGGGGCCGGTCATATTGCCATCCCTTGCGCGGGCGGCACGTGCTCCTACGCGGCACCAAACGCAAAATCCGGGGCAAGGACGCAAGTCCTCACACCTCCGATTCAGGCTGGTTGAAAAATGGTGTGCCAACCCCATTGTTACCAAATACCGGTGCCGTAAAAGAGTTGGAACATGAAGCGAACGCGCAGTCCGAGATGGGGAAAATGGCGTCAATTAGATTTTATTTTCCGGACAGGTCTCATGGCATTTATTATAGTGATTTGCTCCGCCCAGCTGCCGCGCCTCTCCGGGCACCCGGCCTGAAACAGCGAACTCCGTCGAAAGCATCCATACCTGTGTATGCTGGCTATGCTCTGCTCGCCAGCACCGCCCGACGTCCATCCGTTGATCGCTACAGGCGGGGCGGAGCGACTCTTTTCAGGGCTGGGGGCAGAAGGCAGTCTAACATGTTAATCCATGCACTGTGACCCCATCTACTGACTAGTCTTTAGGATGGACTACATAATATCCTGTCTGTATGGTTATTTCATGCCTAAGATTGACGGACGGACATTGGATCACGG
>JALRFY010000229.1 GCA_023253625.1 Akkermansiaceae bacterium
GGACGATCAAGCGCGACCGGGCCGCGCGCGAATTCCGCGACGCGCTGCGGCGATTCGAGGCGGAGAAAATCGAGGTTTTCCACGACATGCTGGCGCCGTGAAACTCAACTGCCGCGCGCATCGAGCCGGCCTGCGGCATAGGCCTCGAAGACGCGGCGGATTTCATCGCGCACGCGCCGGAACACGGCGAATTGTTCCTCCTCGCTGCCAGCGGCGTGCGCCGGATCGTCGAAGGGCCAGTGGTGGCGGTTCATCTGGCCGGGAAACACCGGGCAGGCCTGGTCGGCGTTGCCGCAGACGGTGATCACGGTTTCCACCTCGCCGCTGAGAAACTCGTCGAGATGCTTCGAGCGGTGCTGTGAGATATCGATGCCGATCTCGGCCAGCGCACGCACCGCCAATGGATGCACGTAGCCCGCGGGTTTCGAACCGGCGCTTTCGACGCGGAAACCAGCGCCGAGCGCGTGTTTCAGAATCCCTTCGGCGAGATGCGAGCGGCAGCTGTTGCCGGTGCAGAGGATGAGGATAGCGGGAGGTCTCATGGTGATTCGAATGTGGAAATTTGGGATTGGATATTCGGATTCTGGGTTACGCGTGGAACCAGCCTTTGGTGCGTTGGCAGTAACGGACGAGCATGAGCATCAATGGCACCTCAATGAGTACTCCGACCACCGTGGCCAACGCGGCACCGGAGCCGAGGCCGAAGAGCAGCACCGCGGTGGCGATGGCGACCTCGAAATGGTTGGAAGCGCCGATCATGGCGGAAGGAGCGGCGTCTTCATACGAGAAGTTCATCCATTTCGCGGCGACGTAGGTGATGGCGAAAATCAGAATGGTCTGGATGGTCAGCGGGATCGCGATCCACAGAATGGTCAGCGGGTTGGCCAGAATGGTCTCGCCCTTGAAACTGAAAAGCAGCACGAGTGTGGCGAGCAGGGCGCTGATGGAAACGGGCGTGAGAAAGTGCAGGAACTTTTCCTGAAACCAATCCGGCCCCTTGGCTTTCATGATCCATTTGCGGGAAAAATATCCGGCCGCGAGCGGTAGGGCGACGTAGATGCCGACGGAAAGAAGGAGAGCTTCCCACGGCACAGGCATCTTGTTCACACCCAGCAACCAGCCTCCCAGCAAGCCGTAGAGGAAAAGCATGGTCAGCGAGTTGACCGCGACCATCACCAGTGTGTGGCCTTGGTTTCCTTTCGCCAGATGGCTCCACACCAGCACCATCGCGGTGCAGGGCGCGATCCCCAGGAGAATAGCCCCGGCGATATACGAGCGGTAGAGCTCCACCTCGGAGCCGTCTTTCACAATCTCGGTACCGGGCAACAGATCTTTGAAAAAGACGCCGAGAAACAGTGTGGCGATGCCGAGCATGGTGAAGGGCTTGACGCACCAGTTCACGATCAGCGTGAGCAACACCGGCTTCGGGTTGCGGCCGGCTTTCACCACCTCGCCAAAATCGATTTTCACCATGATGGGATACATCATGAAAAACAGGCAGATGGCGATCGGGATGGAGACGACGGGCGCGCCGTTCACATGGATTGCCATACCATCGAGTGTCCTGGCGAGATCGGGAGCGATCTTGCCAAGGGCGATACCGGCCAAGATGCAAAGTCCCACCCAAAGGGTGAGCTGGCGTTCAAAGAGATTCATGAAGATGGTGTTTGCTAACAGGATTTTCCGGGGCCGCAGCAGGAAGTCTTTCCACCGATGGACGGGAGACGCAGATCCGGCAGCCCGCAGAGTTCCGGTGCGAGGCACTCGGTGTGTTTGTGGGCGAGGCGGAGGACCACCGCGTCGCCGGCGAGATCGTGGTCCTCGATGGTGTATTGGGAAATGACGCGGTCCTCGTATTCGATCTCCACCGGCACGGTGTCGTCGGGCAGGAGAGCGCGGCCTTTTTCCAGAATACCGGCCATCTTGCGCGTCTCGATCCGGTGGTCGTAGTCCTCGCCCACCCAGACCTGGAGCTGGCAGGTCGTGCGTTCGCGGCGCGTGCCGCCGCAGTCGAGGAACTCCTTGTGCACCCGTCCCACCTCGGTGATGTGGAACGAAACGGGCACGGGCGCGCCATCGGGAAGGCGCAGCCGGAAATGATGGTCCGGATGCGCCGCGAGCAGTGATTTCAATTCGGCGAGTGTCATGGCGTGAGGGTGGATTTGCGGGTTTTGGCCAGCTTGACCGGCCCCGCGCAGCAACTTTCCGCGCGGCGTGCCAGACGGGATTCCGCCTTTTCCGCATCGGCGGCGAATTCGTCGTCCGCCGGGAAATGTTTCATCAGCGAGCGCAGCGCGGCGAGATGCCCGCGGGCGATGCGGAAATACGTCCACTTGCCGCAGGTCTCGCTTTCCAGCAGCCCGGCCTTGCGGATGATCTGCACGTGGCTGGAAACCGACGACTGCGGCATTTCCAGGATGTCCGCCAGCTCGCAGACGCACAGCGCCCGCTCCATCACCAGCCGCACGATCCGCCAGCGGGTGACGTCCCCAAGGGCCCTGAAAAACGCAACGGGATTGCTCATCACGAGAAAAAACATGACGAGAAAATTCGTCATGTAAAGGATAAAGAATCGCAGCCGAGAGCCGGCCGCAGATGCTGGTGGCGGCCTTGCTTGTCCCGAGGGGCCAGGCGCTCAAGGAGCAGGCCGGTTGTCTTGTTGATATTTGCGTAAAATTTTCCCCGGCGGACTACTCAAAAGAACAACAATTGTTTGACCCGGCGATTGGTCCGGTGCATCCATCGGGGCGTGGAACGTCCGCTCACAGCCTTGTTCATCGACTGCGATTCGTATTTCGCCTCGGTCGAGCAGCATCTGGATCCGGCCCTGCGCGGCCGGCCGGTGGGGGTGGCGCCGGTGATGGCGGAGAGTTCGTGCTGCATCGCCGCATCCTACGAGGCGAAGGCCTACGGGGTGAAAACCGGCACCCGCATCAGCGAGGCGCGCGTGCTTTGCCCGGGCATCGCCATCGTCGAGAGCAAACCGGCGGAATACATCCGCCACCACCACCGGGTGATCGAGGCGGTGGAGGCATGCATTCATGTGGAGGCGGTGCTTTCGATCGATGAAATGTGGGCCTGGCTGCCCTACAACCTGCGCGGGCCGGCGACGGTGGAGGCCATCGGCCGCCGCATCAAGGAAACCGTGGCGCGCGAGGTTTCGCCGTTCATCAAGGTGAGCATCGGGGCCGGGCCCAACAAGTATCTGGCCAAGACCGCGAGCAAGATGCGCAAGCCGGACGGCCTGTTCCTCATCGAATCCCATCATCTTCCGGACGTGTTGCACCCGCTGGCACTGCGCGATTTGAACGGCATCGCCCGCAGCATGGAAACGCGGCTGCATGCCGCCGGCATCCATACGGTGGCGGAATTGTGCACCGCACCAAAGCGCGTGCTGCGCGGCGTGTGGGGCGGCGTGATGGGCGAGCGGCTGTGGCATCTGCTGCGCGGCGATGAAATCCCGGAAATCGAAACCGCGCGCAAATCGATCGGCCACAGCCACGTGCTGCCGCCGGAGCTCCGCGCGCCGGACAAGGCGTGGCCGGTCCTTTGCAAGCTGCTGCACAAGGCCTGCGAGCGGTTGCGATCGCACGGCCTGCTCACCGGCTGCCTGACGCTCCATCTCTCCTTCCTGCGCGGTGCCTCGTGGGCGGCGGAAACCCGCGTGGCGGAAACGGATTCCACACTGCTGCTGATGCGGCTGTTGGACCGGCTGTGGCGCGACCGCCCCGAGCCGCGCACGCCATTGCTGCAAGTGGGCCTCACGCTCACCCACCTGTGCGAACACGGCAATCACACCCCTTCCCTGTTCCAGGCCGTGACCGACACCATGGCGTCCTTCGACGCGGAAAAACACCGGCGGCTCGACACTGCCATCGACAAGCTCCGCGCCCGCTACGGCCGCGGCGTGGTCTATTTCGGCGGTGTCCAGGACCACCGCGATCAGGCCCCGATGCGCATCAGTTTCACCCACATCCCGGACGTGGGATTGGAGGGCGATTGATCCGCTGGAGTGTGCTGGCTCAAGGCCGCAGCAGGTTCCATGCGGTGACGAGTGCCTTGAGGCCGGCCATTTCGATCGAGGGATCGACGCCGGCACCCCACAGCAGGCGGCCGTCGTCGTGCTGGACCTGCACGTAGGCGGCGGCGCTGGCGTCCGATCCGCCGCGCACGGCGTGCGAGCGGTAGTCGGTGACTTTGAAGTCCTTCATGCCGGCGTTTTCCAGCGCGTGGACGAAGGCGTTGATCGGGCCGTTGCCGAATCCCTCGATGCGCTGTTCGTTGCCATGGTTGAGGACGCTGGCGAGGCATTGCACCCGGCCGCGCTCGCCGGACTGGTGGATGAGTTCGTAATCGATGACGTCCAGCGGGCTGGAGAGGTTGACGAACTCGCGGAAAAACGACTCGCGGATTTCATCGGCGGAAAGCTCGCGGCCGAGTGCGTCGGCGAGGTCGTAGATGCGCTTGCCCACCTGCGGGTGCATCGTCTTGGGCAGATCGAAGCCGTGCTCGCGGTCGAGCACGTAGGCGACGCCGCCTTTGCCGGACTGCGAGTTGATGCGGATGATCGCCTCATAGGAGCGGCCGATGTCCTGTGGGTCGATGGTGAGGTAGGGGACGCCCCACGGCACGCCGGGATCGGCTGCGGTTTCCATCGCGCGGCGGTCGAGGCCCTTCTTGATGGCGTCCTGGTGTGAACCGGAAAACGCGGTGAACACCAGCTCGCCGGCGTAGGGCTGGCGCTCCGGGACGATGAGGCGGGTGACGCGCTCATAGACCGCGCGGATGCCGGGCAGGTCGGCAAAATCCAGGCCGGTGGCAATGCCGTGGCTGTTGAGGTTGAGCGCGACGGTGACGATGTCGAGATTCCCGGTGCGCTCGCCGTTGCCGAACAGCGTGCCCTCGACGCGGTCCGCGCCGGCGAGCAGGCCCAGCTCGGTGGCGGCCACGCCGGTGCCGCGGTCATTGTGGGTGTGCAGCGAAATGATGGCCGACTCGCGGTTTTTCAAATTCCGGCACATCCACTCGATCTGGTCGGCATGGACGTTCGGCGTGGCCCACTCGACGGTGGCGGGCAGGTTGAGGATGATTTTCTGCTCCGGCGCCGGCTGCCAGACGTCCATCACGGCATGGCAGCATTCGAGCGAGAAATCGAGTTCGGTATCGGAAAACGACTCGGGCGAGTATTGCAGCACCACCTCGGTGTCCGGCACGGTGGGGACGAGATTTCTCACAAGCCTCGCGCCGTCCACGGCAATGTCGCGGATCTGCTCGCGCGTGGCGTCGCCGAAGGTGACGCGGCGTTGCAGCGGCGAGGTGGAGTTGTAGATATGCACGATGGCACGCTTGGCGCCGTTGATGGCCTCGAAGGTCTTGCGGATCAGGTGCTCGCGTGTCTGCACCAGCACCTGGATCGTCACGTCGGACGGGATCCGGTTTTCCTCGATCAGGCGGCGGCAGAAGTTGAACTCGGTCTCCGCCGCGGACGGGAAGCCGACTTCGATCTGCTTGAACCCGATGCGGCAAAGCAGCTCGAAAAACTCCAGTTTCTCCTCCACCGACATCGGCTGCGGCAGTGCCTGGTTGCCATCGCGCAGGTCCACCGAGCACCATTCCGGGGCGCGGTCGAGCACCCGGTCCGGCCAGGTGCGGTCCGGCAATGGGACCGGCGGGAACGGGCGGTATTTCCTGAGCGAGGTGGGATGCATGGCGTGAAAAGACGGGCCACAACCCTACGTCCGGGCCCCGGTGGGTCAAGCGCGCGGGCGGTGGAACAGCACGGCGCTGCCGCCGTATGCGCGGCGGTCGGCCAGTTCGAGATCCTCCACGGCGGGCGGCGTGTGGTGGGCGGAAACCTCGGCGACGAACCAGCCGCCGGACGCGAGCCGCGGGGCGATGAGCCGGTTTTCCAAGAGTCCGCGGAGGTGGTCGGCATCGCCATGGTGCTTCCAGTAGGGCGGATCGGCGAAGATCAGATCGTAGCTCGCGGTGTCGCGTTTGAGAAACGCGGGCACGTCCGATTTCACGACGCGGCCGCCGGCGAGGCGGGTTTTGGTTAGATTTTCCGCGATCGCGGCACAGGCCTGGCGGTGCTCATCCACGAAGACACAGGACGCCGCGCCGCGGCTGAGCGCTTCGAGCCCGATGGCCCCGGAGCCGGCGTAGAGGTCGAGCACGCGGGCGTCCTCCACTTTCGGGCCAAGGATGGAAAAAACCGCCTGGCGGACGAAATCGGTGGTGGGCCGTGTGACGGCCGGCGGCACCTTGATGGCGATGCGGCCGGCGGTTCCGGATATGATTCTCATGGGCCAAGCCCTATGCCCCGCCCCGCCCTGCAGTCAATCCGCGGGACGGCGGGGCCGCCGAATCGAATCGGGCCGCCGAATCGAATGGCGGGCACCGGCGCGGTCTCACCAATCGATGGTGATGCCGGCGAAGCACCCGGTCCCCGCGCCATTCACTGAAGTGCCGAATCTGCGATACAGCTCGTATTCCTCGTTGAGCAGGTTCTCCACCCGGGCATGCAGCTTGACATGATCGCTGATCCGATAGGAGCCGTGGATGCGGAAAAGCGTGTAGGATTCCAGTGGATCGGCACCCCACGAGTGATCGGACAGATGGGTGAATCCGATGCCGACGAGCGCGTCTTCCACGGGTTTCCAGTCGAGCGCCGCGGTGACCGCGTTGCGCGGCTGGTCTTTCAGGCTCTCGTGGAGATGGGTCCATGCAACGCGGTAGCCGAGCTTCTCGTCGAGCCAGTCCCCACGCAGCCCGACCTCAAGTCCCGCGGTGGTGGTTTTGCCGGGCAGGTTTCCGGCGGTGAAGATGAAATCGCCCTCCGGATCGGAATAGGAATCGATGGCATTCCTGATGCGGTTGGAAAACCAGGTGACTTCGAGGATGTGCCGCTCCGCGAGGGTCTGCTCGATGCCAATGTCCCAGCCGATGGATGATTGCGCCTCAAGGTCCGGATTCGGGTCATACCAGGCGGTGTCGTAATAAAGATCGGTATAGGACGGCGCGCGGAAGGAACGGCCAATGCCGGCGCGCAGCCCGGTGCCGGATCGTTCGAATCGATGGATCGCGCCGAGGCGCCATGTCACTTCGTCGCCGTATGAAGCGTAATCCTCCCACCGCAGCGCGGCGTTGGCGTTGAGGTTGTCAAAGGGTGACCATTCCAGCACCGAGTGCGCGCCATACCGTTCACCGCTCTCATCCACGCCGATCGCGCTTTGGTAGTCATCCAGATGCACAAAGCCGCCAGCCAACACGCGGAGGTTTTCCGCAAGTGCGATCTCGTGGTCGGTGGAGATACTGAACGCCTCGAAATCGGTGCCGTAGTTTGCGGCAAGGTTGGTCACGGTGTCGAGGTAGTCGCTGTCGTATGACTCGATGTGATACCCGGCATGGAAACGGGCATTCCAGCGATCACTGATCCGGCCGATGGCGTAAACCGTGGCGAGCGACGAGTCGACCCGGTCGTCCGATCCGAACAGGGTTTCGAAACCGCCGGAATTCTGATAGAAGGAATCGACCCCGCGGAAGGTGGTGCCGAGCGTCCATGAATCGCCGGCTTTTCCCTCCACGCGCAGGGCGGTGGAACCTTGGTGGAAATGCTGGTTTGGGCCGTCGTTGTCGGTTTCCTCGTAGCCTCCGGCGAGATAATAGCTCAGGCCGCGAGCCTCTCCTTGATACATGGCCCGGCTGGCTAGCGAGTGGAAGGAGCCGGCCTCGAAGCTGGCGGATCCATGCGGAGTGCCGGCACCGCGCGGTGTTTCCATCCACAGCACGCCGCCGATGGATTCGCCGCCATAGACGGCGCCTTGCGGCCCGCGCAGCAGCTCGATGGCACCCACGTCATGCGTGCGGCTGCCGGAGAGCAGGTTGCCCAGCGGGCTGTTGGCGTCGCTCAGGCGCATCCCATCGATGACCACCTGTGAATCCTGGGTGATGGTGCCGCGGATGAAAAGCGAGCCGACGGCGCCGGTCTGGCCGCCGGACGAGGTGGAGATCACTCCGGGGGAGGCATTGAGCGCATCCCGCAGCTGGAGAATGCCCTGGTTTTGCAACGCGCGGGGATCCAGCGCGGTGACGGCGGAGGTGACGGCGGACGCCTCGCGCGGGATGCGCAGGGCGGAGACGATCAATGCCTCCAGTGGTTCGGCTTTCTCATCAGCGATGCCCGGAATGGCCGCCGCGAAGCAGAAAGCCGCGACGATGGTCTGTTGTTTCATGTGTTTCTCTTCGGTATTCATGTGGTCTCACGAAGAGAGGGCTGCGCGGAATGCTCCGCCGCCATCTCTCGCCGGCCCTCTTTCGCGGAGGACCACGGAACCCGTTTCCACCGGGCAGGCCCGGCGGGCGGGTGACGAGCAACAAAGGCGCAAGTATTCGGACTTCCGGTTATCGCTCCTCCCGCCTTCACCGTTTTTCACAACGATTGGACTGATGGGATTTGCAACCGGTCACCGCAGCGCGACTGTTCCGGATTCGCACCGGATTCCATGACGCCTTCGTGTTGGGTCGCCCGTAGAAATGGGGGGAGGCTTCATGACAGACAAGCCGAAAGCCGGGCATCAGAGGATTCGCGCAACAAATGGTGCCTCCTGCACGCTGCCCGGCATTTGCGGGATCAAGGGAATGCCTGCGCCCGGGTTGGAAACGACCAGTCATGCGCGCTTGACGCGGTAGGCGCGCGGCCTTTCCTTCCCCCGCGCCATGCTCCGCGAAATTCTCAAATCCAAGCTCCACCGCGCCATGATCACGGACGCGGACGTCGAGTATGAGGGCAGCATCGAGATTCCCTCCGACTTGATGGAGGCAGCGGATCTGTGGCCCGGCGAGAAGGTGCTGGTGGCCTCCATCACCACCGGAGCGCGGCTGGAAACCTATGTGCTCGAAGGAGCCCCCGCCACCGGCAAGATACTCATCAACGGCGGGGCGGCCCACCTCATCAAGGCCGGCGAGCGTGTCACCATCATGGCCTTCGGATACACCGAATCGCCGCCCGTGCCGAAAATCCTCCTGCTCGATGCCCGGAACCAGATTCTGCGCGAAGGCCGGTGAACCGGAAATTATTCAAGAAATCCGTAAAATATCCGCTTGCGGCAACCTGCGCATCCATTATCAAGACCTCGTAATGAAAACCATCCTGTTGATCGCCATGACCATTGCCGCAGTGCTCTCGAGTTCCTGCAACACCTTCATCGGAATGGGCCGTGACCTCCGGATCGCGGGGGAAAGCATGGAAAAAACCGCGGACAAGGCGAGCGGCGGCAGCGGCGGTGGCTCGGACCACGGCGGAGCGCCGATTTACTGATCCGCCGGCCGGGTCAATAGCCACGCCAGAACAAGAGCGCGCAGGCCAGGGTGGCGATGCCGTAGGCCAATCCGGCCACGGATGCCGCACGCCAGCGGGCGGGCCTGGCCGTCACCCATGTGACCGCGTCGCGAAACAGATAGGGCATGCCCACCCAGAACATCGAGGCGGTCAGCAGGAGATAGGCGAAGACCGGAATCAGCAAGCGGGTGCCGGGATCTTCAAGAAACGCGGATTCAAGCAACGGCGAGGCCACCATCAGCCCCACCACTCCCAGCGCCCGCACGGCCAGGAAATCCCTCACGCTGGTGGCCACCAGCACCACGGCCACGGGCACCAGGATCTGCAACAGCGGCTTGGCACCGTTGAACTCACCCAAGTCCATCGCCAGTGCACTGATGAGGCCCTTGTTTTCCGGTGCGATCAACAGCCAGAACCAGGCCAGGCCGATCCCGAGCAGGATCTGCCCGAGCATGTGGTTGCGCGGGAACTTCTTCAGGAAGCCGCCCACCAGCGCCGGCTTCGCGAGCATCAGGAGATGAATGCCGATGAGCCACAGCGCGAGAACAATACCCACTGTGAAAAGCGACAAATGCTCGTATGGGTGCATCGGATCCATGGCGCCCCCCGGATAGGGCCCCGCGCGTCATTGTTCAAGCGCCATCTCCACCGTCGCGCAGGCATCTCGCGTGGATCACTCATTGCCCGATGTTGGCGCGGCGGACGGCGCGTGTGACATCGGAATCACATTTGCCGGGGATCACAGCGTGTGGATGGTGCCATGAATGACGCGCTCGGTTTCCAAGCCATCGGCTTGTTTGAGGCGGCAGCGGATTTCGATGCAGCGCGTCGGTTGCAGATCCGGGACTTCAATGACCAATGTGTCGGGAGCTTCGAGGCGCGCGCCGCTGACGGCGAGTTCGCGTTCGTTCTCATGTTTGCTGCCGTAGCGTTTCGTGCGTTCGATATGCCATGCCCGCACCGCGTGGCGGGCGGTCTCCGCTGTGGACACATCGAGCGGGTCGCTGAAGCGGATGCGGATGGCTCCCTTGCGGAATTCCAGGCCTACCGGTTGCATCGCCGGCTTGCCGGTGGCGCGCACGCGGTAGAAACCGCCGGGCTGTGTGCGGTTCCCGGCCCATGAAAACATGCCACAGGCGAACAGATCGCCGCCCGGGTGGAAGCGGCCGCGCATGATGCCGGTGGGAAACGATGGCATCGGCAGGGCGCACACGCCGCCCTGCGGCTGGCCATCGATCATTTCGTAGGGCACTGTGTAAATCATGCCATAACCATATGACAGGTTGAGCAGCGAACCGGCGAGATTGCCCCACTTCGCATCGCCCGGCACCCACAGCGTCTCGGCTGGCGAGCGGTCCATGCTGTTGGTGATCCAGCACAGCGGTGGTTTCATCGCGTCGTCGGACATATCGGTCACGGAATGATATCCGAGCATGTTGCCGTGGAATTCATCCGGGCCATCGCCGCGCACCAGATTGATGCGGTTTTTCGGCGTCCAGTCGCCTTCCTGGTCGGTGACGAAGAACGTGCCGTCGGGATTCAGGCAGATGCCGTTGGCCGCGCGCAGCCCGCTGGCGAGGATATCGGTGCGCGTGCCGTCCGCGCTCACCCGCAACACCGTGCCGTGGTGCGGAACCAGTGCCGGTCTGGCATGCCGCGCGGATTTGGCATAATACAGGTTTCCCTTTTCATCCGCCTGCAAACCCATGGCGAATTCGTGGAAATGCTCGGTCACCTGGTGGTCGTTGTTGAAGCACTCGATGAAATCCGCCTCACCGTCGCCGTTGCGGTCATGCAGGCGCGCGATCTGGTCGCGGCAGCTGACATGGATGATGTCATCGATGATCTTCAAACCGAGCGGCTGGAACAAGCCGCTGGCAATGCGCCGCCAGCGCAACTCCGCGGGAGCCGCCTGGTCGATGCCCGCGACGATCCACACATCGCCAAGCCAGGTGCAGACCGCGGCGCGTGTGCCATCGGCGAAGAAATCGAAGCCGCTCAACTGCATGCGGCTGTGCCATGGATTGGCGGTGTCGTCAGGGTGTTCGAGCGCATCCACGGCGAAGGCGCCCGTGTCTTCGCCGCGCACGCTGCGGGTGGTGAGCACCTCAGGCCAGCGCGGCGGGCCGCCGTGCGTGAGGGGTTCGAGGACGAGCGGAAGACGTGCCGATGATATCAACGCGTCCGGATTTTGCGCGCCATCCGCGGCGGTGATGGCGAGCCTGAAATTCACCGGCGTGCGGGATGCGGGAATTTCGAGCACGACGAAGCCGCTCTCTTCCACGGTTTTCAGCCCGTCGGAGCAGCGGATGGTGAGCTGTGCGGAAACCGGCGCGATGCGGTGTTTCAAATCGTGTGATGAGCGGCCGACATTGAGCGTCCTAACAACCACCCCGCCGATGGATTCAGCGGCATCCAGCACGAGCGCCTCGCCCACCGAATAACGCAGGATTTGATCCGGGCCGTGGATATGTGTGCCGAGATGGCGCGCCCATCCGCGGGGCAGCGGCCCGTATGGCCGGCCATCGCGGGAAAGCGGCCGTGGGTCGTCCCATGAACCATTGGCCGGGTTCGCCCAACCGGGGCCGGCGGGATTGGCGAAAAGTTTTTCCCCGGTGAGCGAGGTATGGGTGCCGTGGGTGCCGTCGAAGGCGATGCCGCGCCAATCGACAAACGAGCCGCCGGTGACCGCCGCGACGGCGAGGGTGTCGAGATCATGCACGATCCACTCTTTGCCTCTGCCGACGCCGCCGGGGCCGGGATCGAGGCGCGTGGCAAGCGCCTTGAAGGCGATGTTTCCGGGCTCGATCTGATAGGTCCAATGCAGCGCCTGCCCGAAATCCATGCGGTGATAGAACGGCGGCGGACGATCGCCCGCGGATTCCCGGCGCAGCGTGGTCATCGGGATGGGCAGGCTGGCGAGATAGGCATCATCCACCGCGGTCATATCCTCCGGACGGTGCGGCGCGAGGAAGGCCTCGCGGATGTATTGGATCACCGCGTATGTCTGCTCGGGCGAGTATTGCGGCATCGGCGTCATCTGTCCGTAGCCTTTTGCAATCGTCTGGTACATCCGGAACGGATCGGAGCCGTTCTTGAATGGCTGCTTGCCGAAGCGCAGCGAGGTGGGCAGCGAGCCTTCCTGCGTCATCGTGCCGTGGCAGGTGATACAGAGCGTCTCGTAGATTTTTTTCCCCTCGGCGAGTGACTTGTCATTCCATGAGGAGATAGGTTTGGCGTGATCCACTTGCGACAGCGGCTGCACCCACGCGGCGCGGATGTGCGGCTGGCCGGCGGCGTGCAAGGTCAGCGGGACGGCAATGCCCGGCACGCCATCGGGAAAGGTGGCGGTGGCTTGCAAGCCCGGCGGTGGCGGCAGGCTGGCCTGCTGGATGACCTGGCCGTCCACCGTGGCCACCAACACTCCATTGCGCGCGCCGGTGAGTTCGTGGCGCACTTGCAAGCTGCGCCAGCCACCACCGGGCGCGGGTGGCAATTCCAGCGTGGCGGATGGCCCCAGCGCCAGCGCGAGGCGGTCACCGGCTTTTTCCAGCCGGTATTCCATCACCAGCCGGAAATTGGCGAGCGGCTCGGGATGGGTGATGCTCTGCGCTGCTTCGGAAGATGTGAAACCGGCGAACACCGGCACCCGCGTCTGTTCCACGGTGCGTGATGGTGGAAACAATTCCTGCGCCCCGATGGGGCAAACGAGGAGCATGCAGCCTCCGAGGATGTGGAGCGGAATTGCAGGGCGGCGGTGGCGGTTACCTGACATACGATTTCACGCTACGTCAATCCGCGCGCGCGTCTCTCAATCCATCTGGAATCAGCGCACCTTGTATTGCGCGCGCAATTCCTGATAGAGCGCCTTCATTTCCGCAAGCGTGGCGGCGTAGGCCGGGTCGCCATGGAAACTGTGCATTTCGCGCGGGTCTTTCTCGCGGTCGAACAGCTGCCATTCGCCGGTGTCCGGCAAGTGCATCAGTTTGTAACGATGGTTGGCGACACCGTCGTGCGCGGCCACGCGGTGGGTGGCCTCGCCGGAATAGAAATAATACAGCCCCTTGCGCCAATCCGCAGGCGCGCTGCCGTCGTTCCTGAACACCGGCAGCAGGCTGCGGCCCTGGATGTCGTCCGGGATTTCCAAGCCTGCGGCTTCCAGGAAGGTGGGTGCGTAGTCGATGTTCTGGATCAGCGCCTGCGAGCGGACGCCGGGCTTCACCACACCCGGCCAGCGGATCAGGAAGGGCATGGCGAAGGATTCCTCGAACATCCAGCGCTTGTCATACCAGCCGTGCTCGCCCAGATAGAAGCCCTGGTCGGACGAGTAAATCACGATGGTGTTTTCCGCGAGGCCGGATTCGTCGAGATAATCGAGCACGCGCCCGATGTTTTCATCCAGTGCCTTGATCGTGCGCAGGTAGTTCTTGATGTATCGTTGGTATTTCCAGCGGACCACATCCTTTGCATCGAGCCTGCCGGCGGCCAGGTCGTCGAGAAACTTTTGGTTGCGCGGGCCGTAGGCCTTGTCGAATGCGGCTTTCTGCGCATCGGTCATGCGCCTGTATTCGCCGTTGGGCAGGCCGTCATTCATGCCGGCGGCGGCGGGCGTTTTCTCGTGAAACATCATGTCCCAGCCCCAGAAGAAATCCTTCTCGATGCTCATCTTCTGCTTTTTCAGCGCGCCGCTGCGGTTGGCATAGTCATCGAACAAGGTCTCCGGCTCCGGCAGATCGATGCCTTCGAAAAGATCGAAGTGCCGCGCAGCCGGCACCCAGTTGCGGTGCGGTGCCTTGTGCTGGCTCATCAGCACGAATGGCTTGTTCTTGTCGCGGCGGTTCTTGAGCCAATCGAGCGTCTTGTCCGCGATGAGGTCGGTGCAGTAGCCCTCGAAGCGCTTTTTGGATCCGTCCATCTGGATGAAATCCGGATTCCAATAACTCCCCTGGCCGGGGAGGATTTCCCAGTGGTCGAAACCGGTGGGCTCGCTGACGAGATGCCACTTGCCGATGACGGCGGTTTCGTAGCCGGCTTGTTGCAGGTATTTGGGAAACGTCGGCTGCGCGCCGTTGAAGCGCGAGCTGTTGTTGTCGATGAAGCCGTTGATGTGCGAGTGTTTGCCGGTGAGGATGCAGGCGCGCGACGGGCCGCAGATCGAGTTGGCGCAATACGACCGCTCGAAGACCGCGCCCTCCTTGGCGAGGCGGTCGATGTTGGGCGTCTGGAAATGCTCCGCGTAGCGGCTGCCTTGGTAGGCGGTGATCGCCTGCAGGGCGTGGTCGTCGGAAAACAGAAAAACGATGTTCGGTTTTTGTGCGGCGCAAACGGCGATCACGGATGCGAGCAACAGGGACGGAATTCTCATCATGGCGGGTGGATACGTGGAGTGGTTGCGTATGTTTCAGGCCCCGATGGGATGCCAGACGGTTTTCGCCTCGGTGAAATCACGGATCGAGTGGGGCGAGTCGTGATCGCTCGAAAACCAATCGGTGTCCGGAGCGTGGATGATGACGCGCTTCACGCTTTCGGCGGCACCTTGCTGCAAGGCGGTGGCCTCCGCCTTGTCCGCCACCGCGGCAAGGGAGCGGATCTGTTCGTGGGTGGCGAATGTGTGCAGCAGGTCCGGGCGGTCGCCAGTGAGCAGGTTCACCACGCCGCCTGGCAGGTCGCTCACGGCCAGCATTTCGCCTAACAGAATGGCGGCATGGGGCGACTCGCGCGAAGCGAGTGCGACCACGGAATTCCCCGCCGTGATGGCGGGCAGGACGAGTGTCATGAGCCCCAACAAGGGCGCATCCTCGGGCGCGAGAACGCCCACGATGCCGACCGGCTCGGTGACGGTGAAGTTGAAATGCGGCGTGGCCACCGGGTTCACGCTGCCGAGGACCTGTTCGTATTTGTCTGCCCAGCCGGCGAAGTGGACGATGCGGTAGACGGTGGCGCGGACTTCCCGGGCGCTGGTGCAGGCCGCCATTTCATCGGCGCGGCTCTCGAGCATTTCCGCAAGGCGGTAGAGGATCTGGGCGCGATGGTAGGGCGTGCGTTTCGCCCAGCCCGCCCCGGCCTTGGCGGCGGCTTCCACGGCATTGCGCAGGTCTTTCCTCGTGCACAGCGGGATGTGGCAGAGGAAGTTCCCGGCGGCGTCGGTCAGCGGTGCCACGCGCCCGGACTCGGAGCGGATGAACGCGCCGCCCACGTAGCATTTGGGGGTCTTGGTGATCCTGAGAGGCACAGGGCGGTTTAGAATCCGCGGCCCGGCATGACAAGAGCCAAGAAGAGGCCCGGGACTGTGCGCTCCTGCGGTGTTCCGCCAAAACGAATCCGGCTCACGCCTCGCGGAGGTATTCCGAGGCGAGGTCCACCGGTTGGTAGGGGACCTGGAAGCGGTCGCAAACGAGGTTGGCACTGATGCGGCCGGACTCGTAGATGGTGGGCAGCCCGCTGCCGGGGTGGGTGCCGCCGCCTACGAGATAACAATTGTCGAAGCCCGCATAGCGGTTGTGCGGGCGGAAGTAGAGCATCTGCGTGAGCGTGTGGGCGAGGTTGAAGGTGGCCCCCATGAAGATCGAGGCGCTTTCCCAATCGGCCGGGGAAATGATGCGCTTGGCGACGATGCGCTGGCGCAGGTCCTTCATGCCGGTGCGTTGCTCGATGCGGGCGAGGATTTTGTCCGCGTATTCCTCCTTGTGGTTTTCCCAGTCGAAGCCGTTGCGGTGGTTGATGGTGGGCACCAGAATGTAGAGTCCGGACTGGCCGGGCGGCGCGACGTGCGGGTCGGTGATGCTCGAGTTGCGGATGTAGATCGACATGTCATCCGAGACATGGCGCTCGCTCTGGATGTCGGCGACGTTCGCCTTGTAGTCGTCGGCGAACAGGATGTGATGATGCGGCTCTGCGGGATAGATCGTATCCAGGCCGACATAGATCATGAAGGTGGAGCAGGAGAACTGTTTGTGGCGCATGGTTTCCTCCGCCACGTTGCGCGAGCCCAGCAGCCGGGTGGCGGCGTGGCCGTAGTCGGCATTCACGACCACTGCATCGGCGGCGATGCGCTCGCCGTTTTGCAATACCACGCCCTCCACTTCACGGCCGCGGTGGAGGATTTCCCTCACCGGCGCTCCAAGCCGCAACTCGCCGCCGAGTTCCTGAAACACATCCGCCATCGAGTGCGAAATGCGGTTGAGCCCGCCCTGCACGTGATAGACGCCGTAGCGGTATTCGGTGTAGGAAAGGATGCTGAACAGGGCGGGGCAATGCCACGGCGACATGCCGAGGTATTTCGCCTGGAAGGTGAAGGCGAGCTTGAGGCGCTCGTCCTTGAAGTAATCTCCCAGCACGTCGTGCACGCTGCGCGTGGTCAGCACGTGGGGCAGCGCCTTGAGCAGCTTGGGGCGCAGGAACGATTTCAGCTCGTGATAGGAATGCTGGAGGCACGGGTAGATGGCGCGGAACTTGCCCGCCTGCTCGGTCATGTAGCGCTGGAATCCTTCCCTGCTGTCGGGGAATACGCGCTCGACTTCATCGGCCATCTTCGCGCGGTCGCTGTAGGTGTGAAGCGAGGTGCCGCCCCAGCTCAGGCGGGTCATCGGGTTGAGGTTGACGAAATCGAGGTGATCGTCGCTGCGGCGGCCGGTCTCGGCATAAATCTCATCAAGGCAGAATTTCTGGTGCAGGAAGGTGGGACCGAGGTCGAAGGAAAAGCCGTCGAGTTTCAACTCGGAATTGCGGCCGCCGACATGGTCGTTCTTCTCGACGAGGGTGACTTGGAAGCCGCGGTGGGCAAGGAGCATTCCGGCGGTGAGGCCGCCGGGACCTGCTCCGACGACGAGGATGTGTTTGCGGTTTCCGTGGGTCATCTGCTGCTAGGAGTCGCGCGACTCTATCCGGCGCTTCAAGGAATGCAAACCTACCTCGCGTTTTTTATCCACAGGGGCTCCACCGGCGGCATGTATCTCTGCTTCCCGTTCTGGCTCGGCTGACCTACATCATTATCCGGCAGCCGCCGCTCCTGCATCAGAAAATCCCATAAACCCCATCCGTCATGCAACCACGCACCGCCATCCAGTTTGCCGCCGCCCCGATCATCGCACTTTTCGCCGCGTCCTGCGGCAGCCCGTCCGAGGAGCCGGGAGCCCGTTCCGAGGCCGGCGTCACCCGCGTCACCTGGGGCAAAATGCCCGACGGCCGCGAGGTCGCCCTCTTCACGCTCACCAATGCCAAAGGCCTCCGCGCCCGCGTCACCGAATACGGTGCCATCCTCGTTTCCATGGAAGTCCCGGATCGCGATGACAAGGTGGCTGACGTCACCCACGGCTATGATACGCTCGACGGCTGGCTCACCAACAGTTCCTACTTCGGCGCGACCGTCGGCCGCTTCGCCAACCGCATCGCCCATGGCAAGTTCACCCTCGACGGCAGGACATACCAACTCGCCACCAACAACGATCCCGGCGGCATTCCCTGCCACCTCCACGGTGGCGATACCGGCTTCGACAAGGTCCTCTGGTCCGGCACCGCCACCGCCGATGGCGTGGAACTCACCTACCGTTCCAAAGACGGCGAGGAGGGCTATCCGGGCAACCTCACCGTCAAGGTCACCTACCGCCTCACCGCCGAAAACGAACTGATCTGGCAGGCCGAGGCCACCACCGATGCCCCCACCATCATCAACCTTGCCCACCATAGCTACTGGAACCTCAGCGGTGATCCCACCGTCTCAATCAACGGCCACGAACTCATGCTCGCGGCGGACCATTACCTGCCCACCAACGCCGGCCTCATCCCCACCGGGGAAATCGCCCAGGTCGCCGCCACCCCCATGGATTTCACCGCCGCCACCCCCATCGGCACACGCGTCGAGAACGATTTCGAGGCCCTCAAGTTCGGCGGCGGCTACGACCACGCCTGGGTCCTGCGCCAATCCGAATCGCCCGGACTCAAACTCGCCGCCCGCCTCAAGGACCCCGGCAGCGGCCGTGTCATGGAAATCCACACCGACCAGCCCGCCATCCAGTTCTACGGCGGCAATTTTCTCGATGGCAGCGTTGCCGGCAAGGGCGGCGTGAAATACCCCCACCGCAGCGCCCTTTGTCTCGAAACCGAGAATTTCCCTGACGCGCCAAACCATCCGGATTTCCCATCCGCCGTCCTCCGCCCCGGCGAGACCTACATCCACACCATGGTTCACCGTTTCCTCGCCGAGTAGTCCAATGGACCGTCGCTCATCAATCATACTCACGTCATCCCTCGCGATTGTTGGGGTGGTGTTGTGGTGATTTGGCACCGTCGCCCGTGAGCCCGTTTTGATGTTCCCGAATGGGATCAGGGTCATGCAGATTCCCTGTTTTGCGGCCAGGAAACCATCATCTTGTATCTTGCATCCACCCAGCCGGCGCGTGAAACTGCGTCGCATGCAGGTCATGGTGCTGACGGGTGGGATCGCGTCCGGGAAATCCACGGTCGGGCGCTTTCTGCGCGAATATCTCCCGTCGCTGGAGATATTCGATTGCGATGCGGCCGTGCACCGGCTGCTGGAATCGGACGCCGGAGTCTCTGCCATGGTGGCTGCGGATTTCGGCGATGGGGTCTTGGACAACCAGGGGCGGATCGACCGCCATTTCCTGCGCGGCCGGGTTTTTGCCGACGATGCCGCGCGGCTGCGGCTGGAGACGATCCTTCATCCGCGGGTGAAAGAGGAATGTCTTGCATCCATCGATACCGCTGCTACACGGGGCGCGGAGCTGTTCGTCGCGGATGTGCCGCTCTTTTTCGAAAAAGGCTTCGATATCGGCCAAAGCCGGGTCCTGTTGGTCGCTTCCTCACAGGCCACCCAGATCAAGCGGCTGAAGGCCCGTTCGGCATTCGACGAGTCACTCATCGGGTCGATCCTCGCCGCACAGCTTTCGGTTCAGGAAAAAATCGCCCTTGCGGACGTGGTTTTCTGGAACGAGGGCCCGCAAGCCGTCATCCGCGCCCAAATCCGCCGCTTCGCCCAGGAATTCCTCATGAGCCAGACCACTGAATCCCCCGCCACCGGATCGAACGCCGCCAGCGCCACGCTGCCGGTCCCGGTGCCGGTTTCCATCGATGTCAACGCACTGCGCCGCAAGCCGCTCAACGAGCTGCAAGCGATGGCCGAGACGCTGCCTGCCCGGATCCCGGGCGGCATCACCAAGAGCCAGCTGGTCTATGAAATCCTTTGCTTCCTCAGCCAGGAGGGAACCGGACTGGTCTGCGAGGGCGTGATCGAGCAAGGCAAGGAAAGCTTCGCGATGATCCGTGATGCCGAGCGCAGCTTCCGCCCCGGTCCGGACGATATCCACCTCAATCTCAACCTGTTGCGCGATCACGGCCTACGTGTCGGCCAGATGGTCAAGGTGCGGGTGCGCGCACCACGTGAAAAAGACAAGTATCTCACCACCGCGGAGATTCTCGAGGTCGAGGGTATTCCGATCGCCGATTACCGCCCGCGCACCGAGTTCGACAAGCTCACCCCGTTGTTTCCCAACGAGCGCATCCACCTCGAAGGCGAGGGACCGGATTTCCTCGGTGTCCGCGTCATCGACCTGATCGCTCCACTCGGCAAGGGCCAGCGCGGCATCATCGTGGCTCCGCCGCGCGGCGGCAAAACGATCCTGCTCAAGCAAATCGCCCGCTCGGTGCGCCTCAACCACCCGGACGCCGAATTGGTGGTCCTGCTGCTCGACGAGCGGCCGGAAGAGGTCACCGATTTCGAGGAAACCGTCCATTGCCGCGTGTTTTCATCCACCTTCGACGAGGCGCCGCGCCGTCACGCGCAAGTGGCCGACCTGGTGCTCGAACGCGCCAAGCGGCTGGTCGAAATGGGCAAGGACGTCGTCCTGCTGCTCGACTC
>JALRFY010000100.1 GCA_023253625.1 Akkermansiaceae bacterium
GATGAGTTGCGGCCCGAGCCCGCCGGGGAATTGCAGCGCCTGCCAGGTGCACCACCAGTATTCTTCAAGCGTTTCGCCCTTCCAGGCGAAGACCGGAATCCCGGCGGCGGCGATCGCCGCGGCGGCATGGTCCTGGGTCGAGAAGATATTGCAGGAAACCCAGCGCACATCGGCACCGAGCTCCTTGAGTGTCTCGATGAGCACGGCGGTCTGGATGGTCATGTGCAGCGAACCCATGACACGCACGCCGGCGAGCGGCTTGTCCTTGCCATATTTCCCGCGGGTCGCCATCAGGCCGGGCATCTCGTGCTCGGCGATCTCGATTTCCTTGCGGCCAAAATCGGCGAGGCCGATGTCCCTTACTTTGTAGTCTGTGAAGCTCATGGTTTGGTGTGGTGGTTGTGTAGTTGGTGAATTGGAGAGAGACGCAAGACTTCAAGACGCATGACGCAAGATGAAGTGGTCACTGCCCGTTGGCTTTTCAGAGGAAAAAGAGAGCATTTTGTTGATGATTCCGGGGCCGATCAGGCGCTTGCGAAGACCTTCTGTCATGGAGCCGATTTCCTTGGCTTCCCTGATGAGGGGCGAGGCCGTTTCACTGGTGAAGACACCTGCCGCGAGCCCAATGTAGAGCTGGGTGCGGAGTTCTCCGACCGAGCCTTTCGAAATCACAAGAAAGCGACGGAACTCTTTGTCGCTCTCTCGCTCTGCACCTTCGGCGATATTGCATGGCACGGATATGCAGCTGCGGGCCATCTGGTCCTTTAGTGTGTAAAGCTTGATCGGGTCGACCAAATGCAAAACATCCACCGCAAGTCTCGAACTTCGTTTCCACACCTCCAAATCTTCAAAGTGATGCAAAGGCATGACATTGTCTTCTCTTGCGCCTTGTGTCTTGCAGTCTTGCGTCCATCGGCGATTAGCCGATCGCTTTCTTCAGCGCCGCCACCTTGTCGGTGGCTTCCCAGGTGAGTTCCTTTTCACTCTTTCCGAAGTGGCCGTAGTTGGTGGATATGCTGTAGATCGGACGCAGCAATTTGAGCTGCTTGACGATATCGGCGGGCTTGAAGGAGAAGACCTTGAGAATGGCGGCAAGGATCTTCTCGTCGCCGATCCTGGCGGTACCGAAGGTGTCCACGTGCACGCTGAGCGGCTCGGGGTGGCCGATGGCGTAGGCAAACTGAATCTCGCATTTTCTGGCAAGTCCTGCGGCGACCACGTTTTTTGCGACCCAGCGGCCCATGTAGGCGGCGGAGCGATCCACCTTTGAAGGATCCTTGCCGGAAAAAGCACCGCCACCGTGGCGCCCCATCCCGCCGTAGGTATCGACGATGATCTTGCGGCCGGTCAGTCCGGAGTCGCCCTGCGGGCCGCCGACGACGAACTTGCCGGTCGGGTTGATCAGATACTCGGTCTGCTTGGTGAGCATGTTTTTCGGCAGCACCTTCTTGATCACCTGCTCGATGCAGAATTTCTCGATGGTGGAATGCATCACATCCGCCGCGTGCTGGGTCGAAATGACCACGTTGACGATGCGCGTGGGCTTGCCATTCACATATTCCACGGCCACCTGCGACTTGGCGTCCGGCCGCAGCCACTTCGCCAGCTTGCCGGCCTTGCGGATGCGGGTAAGTTCGCGCCCGAGGCGGTGCGCATACATGATTGGGGCCGGCATCAATTCCGGTGTCTCATCGCAGGCGTATCCGAACATGATGCCTTGGTCCCCGGCTCCCTGCTCGGCGTGCTTCTTGCCATCCGCCTCCTTGGCATCCACACCCTGCGCGATGTCGGGCGATTGCGTGGTCAGGTAGTTATTGATGAAAATGCGGTCAGCGTGGAAAACGTCGTCATCATGCTCATAGCCGATGCCCCGCACCGCGTCGCGAATGATGTTCTCGACGTTGATCACCGAACCGATCGGCTTCTGCCCGATTTTCGGAATGGTGATTTCGCCGCCCACGACGACCATGTTGCTTTTCACAAAGGTTTCGCAGGCCACGCGGCTCTTGGGATCGACATTGAGGCAGGCGTCGAGAATGGCGTCGGAAATGGTGTCGCAAACCTTGTCGGGATGCCCTTCGCCCACGGATTCGGATGAAAAGATGTAGGAATTCATAGCAGCGTTTGATTTTCGTATCGTCAAATCGTGATGCGTTGATAAAACCAGCCGGTGATCCCGTCAATGCTCAAATCCTTGAAATTGCTGTCGGACCCGACGCGCTTGCGAATCCTGATGTTGCTGGGTTCCGAAGCGCTCTCCGTGGCGGAGCTGCAGGAAATACTGGGCATGGGCCAGAGCCGCATATCCACCCAGCTTTCACAGCTCAAGGCCGCCGGCTTGGTGAGTGACGAGCGCAGCGGCAAGAACAACATCTACTCCGCAACCGCCGCTCCCGACCTGATGAAACTGACGCGCAAAGCCGCCGAGGAGGTCACGGAAGTGGAGGCGGACCGCGCCGCGCTGCGCCACCTGCAGCGCAAACGCCGTGATCGGACGCGCGCCTATTTCGATGAACTCGCGGGGCGTTTCGGCAAAGACTACGTGCCCGGGCGCTCATGGAAGGCGCTCGCCGAGGCCATGCTGAAAATCCTCAACTACCGCACCGTTGCCGATCTTGGCGCAGGCGAGGGCACACTCTCGCAACTCCTCGCCCAGCGGGCCGAAAAAGTCATCGCCGTGGACCTTTCGCCAAAGATGGTCGAGTTCGGCCAGTCGCTCGCCACACAACACGGACTCGCCAACCTCGAATACCGCCTCGGCGACATCGA